>JAIOPE010000065.1 GCA_021414065.1 Planctomycetota bacterium | reverse complement strand
CGAAGCCGCCGCGCGCGGCTGGAGGTGACCAGTGAGGCGACGAGTGACGGAGCCGCCGGTCCGCGCCCCGGCGGCGTTCCGCTGCGCGATCTACACGCGCAAGTCCACCGAGGAGGGGCTCGAGCAGGAGTTCAACTCGCTGGACGCGCAGCGCGAGGCGTGCGAGTCCTTCGTCGCGAGCCAGCGCGGCGAGGGGTGGGAACTCCTCCCCGACCGCTACGACGACGGTGGCTACTCCGGCGGCAACACCGAGCGCCCGGCGCTGAAGCGGCTGATGGCCGACGTGGAGTCGGGCCGCGTGAACGTCGTGGTGGTCTACAAGCTCGACCGCCTCAGCCGCTCGCTCCTCGACTTCACGAAGCTGATGGAGGTCTTCGACGCGCGGAAGGTCGCGTTCGTCTCCATCACGCAGAAGTTCGACACGAGCACGTCGATGGGACGGCTGATGCTCCACATCCTCCTCAGCTTCGCGCAGTTCGAGCGCGAGATGATCGCGGAACGCACGCGCGACAAGATGAGCGCCGCGCGCCGCAAGGGAAAGTGGGTCGGCGGCACGCTCGTCCTCGGCTACGACGTGGACCCCGAGCGCAAGCGGCTCGTGGTGAACGAGGACGAGGCCGCCCGCGTCCGCGAGATCTTCGACATCTACCTGAAGGAGCCCTCGCTGGTCGGGCTCGCGCAGACGCTCAACGGGCGCGGCTGGACCACGAAGTCCTGGACGACGAAGACGGGCGACGCCCACGCGGGGACGCGGTGGGACAAGATGAACCTCCAGCGGCTCCTCACGAACGTCCTCTACACGGGGCGCGTCTCCCACCACGGGACGGTCTACCCGGGCGAGCACCCGCCGATCGTCGAGCGCGCGGCGTGGGACCGCGCGCAGCAGTTCCTCCGGCACAACGGCCGGACGGGCGGCGCGACCGTGAAGAACAAGCACGGGGCGCTCCTCCGCGGCGTCGCGCGCTGCGTCCCCTGCGACTCCATGATGGTCCACACGTGGACGCTGAAGGGGACGAAGCGGTACCGCTACTACACCTGCCTCCGCGCGCAGAAGCAGGGCTGGGCGTCCTGCCCGACGAAGGCGGTCCCCGCCGCCGAGATCGAGCGGTTCGTGGTGGACCGCATCCGGGTGATCGGCCGCGACCCGGGCGTCCTCGCCGCAACGGCCGACGAGGCGCGGCGGCAGCACGCCGCGCGCGTCGAAGGGCTGGAGCGCGACCGCGGCGACGCGGAACGGGAACTCCGGACCCTCCACGGGCAGGTCCGGAAGCTGGCGGGCGCGACGGAGGAATCCGCGACGGCCCGGCTCGCCGACTTGCAGGAGCGGACGCGGACGGCCGAGCGGCGGCTGACCGACGTGCGCGAGGGGCTCGCGGCCGCGGAGCGCGAGCGCGTGGACGACGGCGACCTCGCCGCCGCGCTCTCGCTCTTCGACCCGGTGTGGGACTCCCTCTACCCGAGGGAGCAGGCCCGCGTCCTGCGGCTGCTGGTCGAGCGGGTCGGGTACGACGGCCGTGAGGGGACGCTCGCGATCACGTTCCGGCCGACGGGGATCAGGGCGCTCGCCGACGAGGTCGCGGCGGGCCGGAAGGAGGCGCGGCGATGAGCACGACGACGGCCGGCGACTGGACCTTCGAGACGCGCGTCCACTTCAAGACGGCGGCGCGCGGGCGGAAGCGGATGTTGGAGGGCGCGGTGCCCGAGCCGCGCCCCGTGGTCCCCGGAAGCGTCCCCCGCGTGGCGCGGCTGGTTGCGCTCGCCCACCGCTTCGCCGCGCTGGTCGAGTCCGGCGAGGTCCGAGACTATGCCGACGTGGCCCGGCTCGCCGGAGTCACCCGGGCGCGGGTCACGCAGATCATGAACCTGCTGCACCTCGCGCCGGACATCCAGGAGGCCATCCTCGACCTGCCGAGGACGCTCCACGGACCGGACCCGTTCTTCGAGTTCGACATCCGCAAGATCGCCGCGCAGCCCCTGTGGTCAACGCAGCGCCAGATGTGGCGCGCCCTGAACAGGTAGTCCCCGGGTGCTCGCGGGGGAGCGTGTCCCCCGTACCACCTAGACTCGGGGCGTCATGCCCTCTCACGAGGAGACGCTCCAAGCCACACCCGACGGTGACGACGCACCTGCGCCACCATCGAGCGCTTCGCCGTCGGGCGCGCCCGCGTCGCCGGGATCATCGCCTGCGCCACCGACAGCGTCCCCGCCTGCCGGGCTGCCGACTCCTGCGAAGCCGCCGCCCCCCATTCTCCAGGCACAGCCGTTGGAGCTTCCCCCGCACGCGGAGAGCATCCTCGAACTCCGGGAGATGACGGTCCAGACGTACCAGACGTCCGTGCGGTTCGACTTCGACGCTCTCTGCGCGGGCCTTGAGCGCGGCTGGCTGCAACCCGCAATTCCACTCGGCGTCTACGATCACACGCCGCCCGCTACGCGCGACGAAGTCCATGTGATCCTTGGGCTGCAGGGCGAGCGCTCGGTCAGGACCTTCGACTACGACCGTCGCGCGCCTCAGTGGTACGCCCTCCACGGCCTGATCATCGAGACGTTGGCCGTGCGCTACCGACGCGACGACGACGGTTTCATACGCTTCACCACGGCTGGCGGTCGGCGCGGCATCACCGACGCTCGGCTCGCGGAGTTCCACTCGACCTTCCTCAACATTCCGCGCGACAGCGTGCACGGGATGGTCTTCGACCTCTCCAAACTGCGGGACCTGTGCTTCACGCGGTTCCTCGAGCGGCTGTACGAGATACGCTTCTCGGAGCCGTCGTCCGAGGACTACCGCAGCATCGACCATGCCTCGTTCGAGAGCCGCGGGTACATCGACCCGACAGCGGAGCGCCTTCGCGCGATTCGCGACGACCCGACCGTGAAAGTCGAGGCCTTCGAGTCGGACATCCCCGTCACGACCGACGACCTCTCCGGTCCGGCGGAAGTCGGCTTCGCGATCCGCGGACAACGCGGGTCCGTCCGACTCTCGTTCCCGAAGTTCAACTTCAAGGCGCAGTTCAAGACCGCGGAGGAGCAGACGCGAGCGGTGTACCGGTTGGTCGATGAGGCGGTCCGCTCGATCCTCGACCGCGACTACTACGCGGAGAAGCGCCTCTCGATTGCCGCGCTGGGCAGACGCCCCACGACGCCGCTGTTCCCGGACTACCACGACTTCGCCCCGTTCGTCGAAGTGCTGAAAGACATGGACATCAGGCGCGCGTACTTCGCGAAGCTGGACGTGTCCGAGCCTGAGATGTCCTGGGTTCCGCAGCTCCAGGCATTGAACGGGCTGATGGAGGCGGCCGCCGTGGACGCCCACGTCACGACACTTCTCTCGGACCTCGTCCGGCGCGATCCGGCCGCCACGGCGCGCATCCTCGCCGTCTCCCGTGAGGCCGCGCATCTCTCGCGCGTGGGAGGCGCAGCGTCCAACGTTCTGTGTACCGCCTTCCACAGCCTTCCGGCTGACGTGCGGCCGCGAGTCGAAGCGGAACTCATGGCATGGCTCGTCGATCACGACGGAGACGGCTGGGACGTGGACGTGACGTCGGACACCCTGACCGCGCGGACACTCCGCTGGAACTTGAGCGACTTGAACATCAACGAGCTTCCCGTCGTGCTGTGGAAGCTCATCACCGTGTTCCACACCCGGCTGTGCACCGCCAGCGACGTGGTGCCGCTGCTTGCCAAGTTCAAGTGGTGCACCGCCGCTGCGACGGCCCTGTCGCCTCGCCACCCCCGCGCGCACGCGGCGCTTCGCCTCCTGTCGTCCGGCCGCGCGTTGCGGACGCTGGGTGAGATCAACGGCGTCCTCAAGCAACCCGTGGCTTCGCTCCGCGACGCCGACGACGAACTGATCCGGCAGCTTGCCCTTCCGACCTGGCCGACTCTTGAAGCGACCCGCATCGGCGGCAACGTGGTGCTCACCAACTCGGGGCTGGGGACAGCGCACGCGCTCCGAGTGGACCCGTCGGGAGGCGCCGGCGCACCGCGTGCCCCCCTCGACCTTCTGCCGGGAGCCGCGGTCGAAGTTCCGGCAGGCCCCGCGTCGGACACGATCGACGTGATCTTCGAGAAGTACGGTGAGCCGCGCCATGGTTCCGTCTCGATTGCGCTCGGAGCCCCATCCGGCCGCGACGCCACGATTCGGGTGACCACCACGATCAGCAGGAGGCGCACCGCGCTCCAGCGGGAGCTTCGCTCCAAGATCGACCGCGACGGCAAGGTCGTCGGCGCCAGCCCCGCCGTGTTCCAGATCTTCGAGGACATCGAGTTCGCGAACACGATGGAGGGCGAGCCCGCGGTGCTGATCCTCGGCGAGACCGGCGTTGGTAAGTCCTTCATCGCGCGCCTGATTCACGACGCGGGCCCGCGGCGGACGAAGTCGTTCAAGGACGTAACGGCGGCCGCCGTGGGCGGCGACCACAACATCCAGCGCGGCGAGTGGATCGGATATGGACGCAAGTCCGGCATTGCAGGAGTTCCCGAGGACGGACGCGCCGGGCATGTCGTAGCCAGCGACGGCGGCACGCTCTTCATTGACGAGTTCGCCCTCCTGTCGCCGGAGATGCAGGGCGTCTTCCTCTCGGTGATCGAGCGGCACGCCGTGCAGCAAGTCGGCGGTGACACCGTTAAGCCGAATGTGCGGTGCGTCCTCGCGACGAACGCTGACGTGGACGCCCTCGCAAGCGAGGGGAAGGTCAAGCCGGACCTTCTGGCGCGAGTGCCGGTCCGGATCACGATCCCGCCGCTGCGTGAGCGACGCGGCGACGTGCTGCTCCTGGCCAGGTCGTTCGCGACGCCAGGGAAGCCGTTCACGGAGCGGGCACTACTCGCACTCGCCCGCCACTCGTGGCCGCAGAACATCCGCGAGTTGAAGGCCAAGGTGCAGGCCGCAACGGCGCGAGCCACCGTCCAGAAGCTGGACACAATCGACTCGCCCGTGCTTGAACTCCCCGCGAGGTTGCTCGCCGAGGTGGCGGCGCTTGGAGACGAGGATGTTCGCCGCGAGCTCTGGACGCTTGCAGATCAGGCGGCGCGGGACGAGGGCTTCGAGCCGAACAAGGGGCTCTTCAGGCGCGTCGCCGAGATCGTCGGCGTGAGCGAGTCGACGGTGTCGCGAACCTACGCCGCCCTCGGACTCGAGCAGCCTCGCGGCTGACTTGCACGACCGCATCGAAGTCTTGCATCCGCCGCCCGAAGTCTTGCACGCAGGCTCCGTGACGCATCAAGGGCCAGTTCGCAGGCTCAGAAATCGTCGCGCCCCGTAGTGGCACGCCCCTCGCGATAGAGCTGCGTACACGAACTCGCGCTCGCAGTTGAGCGCACCGGGTTCGTGACTCCTCGCCCCCCACGCGCACCTCGCAGGGAGTCCCATGCCCGCACCCAACGGCCCGATGCAGTTGCACAGCATGAAGGGTGGTCTCTCCCCCGCCCGCAGACGACTCGTCGAGTCGATGCAGGAGATCGGGTTCGGAAGGGTGGATGGACTCAAGGTTCGCGATGCCGATCCGGTGTGGTCTCCGGCGCCACGAATCGTCCGACAGATCCGGCTCGGGAGGGGCGACGGCCCTCACCCGATGCGGACCGCGACGGACTTCGCGCTCCGATCCGAGGTACTCGAACTGCTCGCGCTGTTCGACCGTGAACGCGATCTCAACGTCGAGTCGCTCGACGTACAGCACGGGCTGCCCGTACGGGTCGTCGTGGAGACCGAGGGGGGCGCGTGAGCCATGCTCAACGACGACCCCTCTGTCCTCGTCCACGACCGCGACCTCGAGCTCGCGCGCCACCACGCCGCCCGAGCGGTCGGCCGAGCTGGACTGAGAAGCGAGGACCGTGAGGACCTCGAACAAGAAGCGCTCGTCCAGCTCGTCCGCCGCATCCGGCAGTTCGACGCCGCTCGCGGCGAACGCGAAGGCTTCGTCGCGACGGTGGCGCAGCAGGCCGTCTCTCGCGTCGTCGAACACCGCTGTGCCGCGCGCCGGAGCTGGCGCCGGAACACGTCGCTCGACGCCGAGGTGTCGGCGGCCGACGGCACCACGGCGGCCATCGCCGATGCCGTCGCCGACGACGACCACGCCCGGCGCACCCGCGGCGCACGGCTGAACCAGACCGAGCGCGACGATCTCCGACTCGACGTGCAGGCCGTACTCGACCGCCTGCCGTCCGGGCTGCGCGCCGTCTGCGAGCTGCTGATGAAGGTCGGCCCGACCGAGGCTGCCGAAGCCCTGGCGCTCCCGAGGGGGACGCTTCACGACCGCACGCGGCGGATCCGCGCCCACTTCCGCGAGGCGGGCCTCCACCGTTACCTCGCTTCCCCTGACGGAGCCCGTCGATGAACGCGTTCGTTCCCGACCTCGTGCGTGAGCACTTCCCGCACGCACTTCGAGTGCTGTCGAACTGGGTGCTCTGGCGGCTCGAACAGGTCCCTGGGAAGGACCGCCCGACGAAGGTGCCGTACACGCGGCGGGGCTCGAAGGCGAGCAGCACGAACTCGGGATCGTGGTGCCAGCTCGACGACGCCCTCGCGGCGCAGGCGAAGGGCGGCTACGACGGCGTCGGCTTCGTGTTCGCCGAGGGCGCGTTCGCCGGGATCGACCTCGATCACTGCCGGGACCCCGAGACGGGCGCGATCGACTCGTGGGCCAGGGCAGTCCTCGACCGGCTCCAGAGCTACTCCGAGGCGAGCCCCTCGGGCACCGGCATCCACGTGATCGTGCAGGCGACGCTGCCGGGCAAGGGGAAGAAGCGCCGCGTGGAGGCGAACGGGGCGCAGCCGGACGCGGCGATCGAGATGTACGACCGGGGCAGGTACTTCACGGTCACGGGGTGTCGGCTCGCCGAGTACCCCGCCACCGTCGAGCCCCGCCAGGACGCCGTCACCGCCGTCTACGAGCGCATGGCCGCGACGAAGCGGACCGCGGAGCGCCCCCGCCCGCCGAGTGTCCCGGGCGACATCTCCGACGCCGCGCTGATCGAGAAGGCGATGACCGCTAAGAACGGCGACGCCTTTCGCCGCCTGTGGCAGGGCGACACGAGCGGGCACGGCGGCGACGACTCCGCGGCGGACCTCGCGCTCTGCGACCGCCTCGCGTTCTGGTGCGGGCCGGACGTGGCCCGGATCGACGCCCTGTTCCGACAGTCCGGTCTCTACCGCGAGAAGTGGGACCGCGACGACTATCGCAACGCGACGATCGCGAAGGCGCTGGACGGCCGCACCGAGTTCTATGGCAGTCGAAGTCCCGCGCCCGGCGCCGGCGCGGCGACCGCCACCCAGCCCGGCGGCGACGCCTACGTCCTGATCCCCGGCCAGCACATCGATGGCGACGGCGTGCTGCACGAGGTCGGCACCGACGACTTCGCGAAGACCGTCCTCGATCGGCTCCCGCTCGGTGCGCTCTACCGCATGGACTTCGTCGTCGGCGAGATCGTCGGCGATCCCGGCACGCGCCGGTTCGCGGAGGTGACCGACCACCGGCTTCGCACCGTCGTGGACGAGCACGTCCGGCTCGCGAAGTGGACGAAGGGGAAGGACGACGTGCCGTCCCGCACGTTCGTCGCGTGCAACCGGGACCAGGCGGGGCTCCTCCTGGCCGCCGCGGGCGCATCGCCGCGCATCCAGGAACTCCGGCTTCTCGTCCATCACCCGGTCTACGTCTCCGACTTCGTGCTCGCCCGGCCGGGCTGGAACCCGGCGACGGGCGTCTTCTACGACGAGCCGCCGGAGCTGCGCGACCTCGTGCCGCGCGCGGAAGGCGCCGTCGAGATCCTCCGCGACCTCTCGATCGATTTCCCGTTCAAGGACGAGGCGTCGCGGCAGAACGCCTACGGCGCGATGGTCACCGCCGTCATCCGGCCCGCCATCGCGGGGAAGGTCCCCTTCCACCTCGCCATGTCGTCGCTCGAGCGGACGGGCAAGGGGAAGCTGATCGACACCGTCGTCGGGCACGCCGTCCTCGGCCGCGCCATCGCCCCCATGCAGCCCGGGCGAACCGAGGAGGAACGCGAGAAGCGAATCACGTCGCTACTGCTCCAGGGCGAGACCGTCGTCCACCTCGACAACCTCGCCGTCGGAGAGGTCCTCGACTCGGCGTCCCTCGCATCGCTGGCGACGTCGTGGCCGCTCTGGCGCGGCCGAACCCTCGGCGTGTCGCGCGCTCCCCTCCTGCCGAACAACCTCGTCGTGTTCCTGTCCGGGAACAACCCGAGGACGACCGGCGAGATCGCGAAGCGCACCGTGCCGATCGCCCTGCAGCCGAAGGACGACCATCCCGAGGACCGGCACGACTTCGTCCACCCGGACGCAGAGGGCTACGCGAAGTCCCGTCGGCGGGCCGTCCTGGAGGCGCTCCTCGGCATCGTCGAGGCGTGGAAGGCGGCCGGATGCCCGGCGGCCGAGCACCGCCGGACGATGGGCGGCTTCGAGAAGTGGGCGGCCACCGTCGGCGGCATCCTCGCGCACGTCGGGCTGGACGAGTGGATGGGGAACTACCGGACCTGGGTGCGCGGCGCGGACGAGTGGACCTCGGACGCCGAGGTCCTGATCGAGGCATGGGAGCGCGAGTTCGGAACCGCGCCGGTGAAGCCGAAGCAGGTGCTCGGGCTGATCCGCGACCTGGAGGTGTTCCCGTCCGTGACGGTGAAGGACTCCGAGGGAGCGCAGTTCAGCGCTCTCGGCAAGCGCGTCCTCACGCCGCTCATGGACCGCCCCGTCGGTATGTGGCGCGTGGACACCGACGGCAAGGGCGGCTCGAAGTACTACTTCCTCCGCGAGCACCTGCCGACGGGCACCGGAGCGGGCCACGCGCCGCGCCGCGAGCCTGACGGCCCCCACGATCCGGAAGGGTCGGAAGGGTTGGAAGGGTCTGGGGCGAACGTCATGTGTGCGCACGCGCAGGTACGTACGTACGCGCATGCGCATGAACCGTGGGGAGCGGCGGGGAACCCTTCTAACCCTGCCGACCCTTCCGAAACGCGTCGTCAGACACGGTCGAGCACCGGGGCGTGTGGAGCGTGATCGGGCTGCCCCGAGCCGCCGCCCCCTGCCTCGGCGCCGACCGGACGGCGCAGCAGTGCGTCGTCGCGCTCTTGCACGGGGCGGGCTGCTGCGCGAACGCCACATGCGCGCTCTGTCAGACGACCCGGGAACGGATGCTCTCCCGCGGCTTCGACCCGGTGCGCGTCGCCGCAATGATGCGCCGCACCCGGCGTGACCTCCTCGACGCCTGCCCGGTTTGCGGGTTCCCGCCGCCGCCGCCCTTCATCGAGATCCCGCCGCTCCCTCGCCTCGACCGCAGCGACAACCCGCTCACCGGATCGTCGGCGTGCCAGATCTGCGATCGACCGCTGAAGCCGCCGCAGCGGAAGTTCTGTGGCAGCGAGTGCTGGCTCGAACACCGCCGTCGCACCGAGGGCTGGGGCGCTGGCGGCGACCGCCGCAACGAACGCGGCCGGCGCGTGGCGCGGTTCGGCGCGGAGTAGCGCGCCGTTTCGCGCCACGCGGTTGCACGACTCTCCGCAGACCACGACGGTGATCACTGTGCCGCAGCACCCCGCCCACGGATGCCTTCACCCCGGATGCCCGGAACTCGTTCGGGGTGGCGCGCGGTGTCCCGATCACGCCCGGGCGCTCGCCCGCGAGATCGACTCGACCCGCGCCAGCGCATCGCGTCGCGGGTACGGCGCGATCTGGCGTGCAACCCGTGTCGCCCACCTGCGCCGCAACCCTCTCTGCGTGACGTGCCACGCCGAGGGGCGCACCGCCCCCGCCACGGACGTGGACCACGTCCTCGCCCGCCGTCGTGGCGGCACGGACGACCCGAGCAACCTGCAGTCCTTCTGCCACTACCACCACAGCCGCAAGACCGCGCTCGAAGACGGGCGCTTCGGTCCCCGCCCCCGGAGGCAGCGATGAAGTACGCCGTTCCTCTCGCCGACCTCGAAGTCGTCTGGAAGACGCCCGCGGGCGCGGCCCTCGTCGAGGCGTCGCTCGAAGACGACGCTGACGGCGACGCCGCGATGGTCACCCTGCACGGCCAGGACTGCGTCGTCCTCGGCGGTTCAGCTCCGCGCGTCGCCGCCCTCGTCGGCGGGCTCCTCGGGCTCCGCGTCGGCACGCGCCCCGTGGTCGTGTGGGGTGCCGAGCCGAACGGCTGGCGGCGCGTCCACCGTGCGCCCCGCGTGGCGGAACTCCCTGACGATCCGCCGGGCTTCGATGACCCCGAGGGCGAGGAGGTCCTCCTCCATGCCTGACGGATCAGCAGCCGGGGAGGGGGGGACTCGAACGCGCGGGCCTCGGCCCAAGGGACCGGAGCGCGCGTCTCGTGCGCGCGCCCGCGAAACAAGCCAGGGGGGGAGTCCCCCCACTTCCGCGCCGAATCCCGCCACCGTCGCGCCCAGCCGCGCCACGTGGCGCTCGCGCATCGTGGATCGGGGTGACGCTGCCCCGGCGGACCTCGTCGCGAACCCGCGCAACTGGCGCGGACATCCGCCCGCGCAGCGCGACGCCCTCGCCGGGCTCCTCGATCAGGTCGGCTGGGTCCAGGACGTGGTCGTCAACCGGCGGACCGGACGCCTCGTGGACGGCCACCTCCGTGTGGAACTTGCGAAGTCCCGCGGCGAGCCCACGGTGCCGGTCGTGTACGTGGATCTCGATGAGGACGAGGAGGCGCTCGTCCTGGCGTCGTTGGACCCCCTCGCCGCGATGGCGACGGCGGATCCCGAGAAGCTCGCGGCTCTACTCGGCGACGCGAAGGCGAACGACGAGGCGCTCCGCAAGATGCTCACGCAGCTCGGGTCGCGCGCGGGCGCGGCAGCGGTCGGTCTGTCGGACCCGGACGCCATCCCGGAGCCCCCCGCCGAGCCGACCACGCAACCGGGCGACCTCTGGCTCCTCGGCGACCACCGGCTCCTCTGCGGCAGCTCCGCGGATGCGGCCGACGTGGCGCGGCTCCTCGACGGCGCGGAGCCCGGCATGATGGTCACCGACCCGCCGTACGGCGTCGCGCTCGACATGGAGTGGCGCGACCGCGCGGGGAAGAACGGCCTCGGACCGGCCGAGCCGTCGTACATGCAACGCGCCGAGGGGCACCAGAACACGTCGATCTCCGGCGACGACAAGGCGGACTGGAGCGACGCATTCGAGCTGGTGCCGTCGCTCCGCGTCATCTACGCATGGCATGCCTCGTCCTTCACGGTGGACGTGGGCGTCGGGCTGCGCCGGATCGGGTTCGACCTGAGGCAGATGCTGGTGTGGCGCAAGCCCCACTTCGTCCTCAGCCGCACGCACTACCACTACCAGACGGAACCGTGCTGGTACGCCGTGCGCGCAGGCGACTCGGCCAAGTGGATCGGCACGCGCGACCAGTCGAACCTCTGGGACGCGGCGTCGCCGAAGCAGCTCATGGCCGGGTCGAAGGAGGAGAAGTTCGACCACCCCACGCAGAAGCCCTTGCTCTGCATGGAGACGCCGATAGCGAACCACGACTTCCCCGAGGTCTACGAGCCCTTCTGCGGGTCCGGGACGACGCTCATCGCGTGCGAGCGGCAGCGTCGCCGGTGCTTCGCAATGGAGCTGGAGCCGAAGTTCTGCGACGTGGTCGTCGCCCGCTGGGAGGCGTTCACCGGGAGGAAGGCTGAGCGCGTCGCCGCTGAGGTGCCCGCGTGATCCGCCGACTCCTCTGCCGCGTCGGAATCCACCGATGGCAGTACCTGCTCGCGATGCCGACGTGGGGCCGCGGGGACGAGTACCAGCCGGGCATCTGGTGCATCTGGTGCTGCGCGAAGTCGCCGCACCGCCCCGGGGCGTTCGCCCGCGACGAGGCGCGCCGTGGGTAGGGCGCGCGGACCGGGCGGCGGGCGGCGGCCGAAGCCGACGGCGCTCAAGGTGCTCGCCGGGAACGCCGGGCACCGCCCCCTCAACAAGGGCGAGCCGCGCCCGCGTCCGCTGCTCCCGAAGTGCCCGCCCGTCCTCCAGGGCGAGGCGAAGGCCGAGTGGCGGCGTATGGGGAAGAAGCTCCACGCCCTCGGACTCCTCTCGGAGATCGACGGCGCGGCGCTCACGACGTACTGCCTGACGTGGGCGCGGCTCGTGGACGCGGAGGGGAAGCTCCGGCAGCACGGCGCGGTCGTGATCTCGCCGAACGGATTCCCCGTGCAGTCCCCGTACCTCGCCGTCGCGACGAAGGCGACCGAGCAGCTCGTGCGCATCCTGGTCGAGTTCGGGATGACGCCGTCCAGCCGCTCGCGCATCCAGCTCCCGACGCAGCCCGCCGCCGGGACGCCGGACTCGGCCTCCGAGTACGAGCGGTTCTTCGGCGCGGCCGGTGAAGCGTAGGCCGCCCGACGCGGACGCCACCGCCGCCGCGGTCCGCGCGAACGCCGAGGCGCGCCGACGCTGGCCCGGCGTGTCGATCGCGATCGACGACGCCGGCGGGCGCTTCTACTTCGACGAGGCCGACGCCGCGCGCGCGGTGGAGTTCTTCCCGAAGTTCCTTCGACACCTGAAGGGCGAGTTCGCGGGCCGGCCGTTCCACCTCCTCGACTGGCAGAGCGAACTCCTCATCCGCCCGCTCTTCGGGTGGAAGCGGACCGCGGACGGGCTTCGCCGGTTCCGGCGCGTGTTCCTGATCATCGCGAAGAAGAACGGGAAGAGCGGCATGTGCTCGGGGCTCGGGCTCTACATGCTTCACTGCGACCGCGAGCCGGGCGCGGAGATCGTGGCAGCCGCCGCGGACCGCGAGCAGGCCGGAATCGTGTTCAACGAGGCCCGCGACATGAACGAGACGAGCGCCGCCCTCGCGTCGCGCTCCGAAACGTACCGCCGGGCCATCGTCGTGCCGGGGACGCGCTCCTCCTTCAGCGGCTCCCGGCGACGTGGGAGAAGGCGAACCCCTCCCTCGACGTGACCGTGAAGCGGGACTACCTCGAAGCGGAGTGCCGCGCCGCGGTCGCGGAGCCGCGCAAGCAGAACGCCTTCAAACGGCTCCACCTGAACGTGTGGACGCGGCAGAGCGAGGTCTGGATCCCCGTCGAGTGGTGGAAGGCGTGCCCGCGGCTCCCGGACTCGATGGCCGGACTCCCGGTCGCGGGCGGGCTCGACCTCTCCAGCACGACGGACCTCACCGCGTTCGTGCTCGTGTTCCGGCTCCCTCCGACCACGCCCGACGCCCCGAAGGTCGAGGTCGCGGAGCTCGACGAGAAGGGCGCACCCGTGAAGAAGGTGCTCTCCGTCAACTACGACCTCGCGGTGATCCCGTACCTCTGGATGCCCGAGGACCGGCTCCACGAGCGGTCGAAGGAGGACGGGATCGACTACGGCGTCTGGGTCCGCGCCGGCCACCTGCGGACGACGCCCGGGAGCGTCGTGGACTACGACTTCATCTTCCGCACGATTGTGGACGAGATCGCGCCGCGCTGGCGCTTGAAGCAGATCGGCTACGACCCGTGGAACGCGATGCAGTTCGCGCTCCAGCTCGAGAAGGCGGGCTTCGAGCCCGTCGAGGTTCGCCAGGGGCCGCGCACGCTCTCCGCGCCGTGCAAGGTGCTGCACGCACTGACGAAGGCGCGGCGCGTCCACCACGACGGGAACCAGGCAATGACGTGGTGCGTCGCGAACGCCGCCGTGAAGGAGGACGAGAACGAGAACCTTCGGCCGGTGAAGACCTCGCCGCGAAAGCGGATCGACGGCGTCGTCGCCGCGGTCACGGCGCTCTCGCGGCTCATGGTGCTTCCCGACCGCCCGGCATCGCCGTATGCGTACCGCGGCGTGCGGACGGTCGGGTAGCTCAACGCCCGTCAGCTACTTCCCGGGAGGGTTGTTCCCGCGGCCGCCGCCGGACGGGTTGCCGGTCGTGCTCGGCGCGTTCGGGGGGCTGCCGCCGCCCTTGCCGCCGCCCTGCCCTCCACCACCCTTGCTGCCGCCACCCTGACCGCCACCGCCGTGGCCACCTCCCTTGCCCCCGCCGCCGCCACCACCACCTTTGCCACCACCACCGCCTTTGCCCATCGAAGTACTCCTGTTCGGATGCCGGGTCGTCGGGGCGCACTACACGAGCGCCCTCGCCCGTACACTGAGTATGCCGTCCCTCTCGACCGCTGTCGATGGCGAGGGACTCAGGGGGGGCAGCGTGCCGATCCTCACTCTCGCGGACATTCGACCAGGGCTCGTCGCCTATCTGGACCAGCCCACGCTGGAGCAGGACAAGCGAGTTCGCAAGACCTCCCCGCAGAAGCAGGCGCGTGCCGGTCCCTTCCTCTGCGTGGAGTCCGACTCGCAGGGATCTACATGGACGCCGGTCACTACCAAGCCAGGCAAGGACGAGATCCGGGTCACCCTCTATCCGGAGTGGCGCTCCGGCGGTCCCGAGATCTGGCGTGAGTCCGAGTCATTCCTGAACGACGGAGCGAACCTGTACCGCGGTCCGAACGAGGCGTTCCTCGCGGCGCGCAGGGAGACCTTCGGTGGTCGCGTGTGGGTGGACGCGGCATCGCACGCGACCTTGTCGCGTGACGGGTTGAAGGTCGTGCTCGACGAAATCGAGAACTGCTCGGGGGATCAGCAGATCCCGCTATAGCGGCGCGCCGAAGCGAGGCCGCGACGTAGCGCGAGCCTCCGAGACCGCCCATGCTCGGGCGATGCCCCGCCCCGCCCGCGGCCTGCTCACCCGCCTCCGCACGGGCGTCCGCGCATTCCTCCTGAGCGATGAGCCGCCCGAGTGGTTCTGGCGGACGCCCGGCGTCGGCCGGCCGACCGGCTCCGGCGTCCACGTCACGGACCAGACCGCCCTTCGCGTCACGGCCGTCCTCTCGTGCGTGAAGGTGCTCTCGGAGTCGATCTCGACGCTGCCGCTCATGGTGTTCGAGCGCCAGGAGAACGGGGACAAGCGGCCCGCGTCCGCGCACCCGCTGACGTCCGTCCTCCACACCCTCGCGAACAACGAGAGCACCGCGCAGTCCGTCCGCGAGACGCTCTGCGCCCACGTCCTCCTCCGCGGCAACGCCTACGCCCGCGTGGTCCGCGACGGCGGCGGCGATGTCCGCGAGGTCTGGCCCATCGCGCCGGGGACGATCCAGCCGGACCGCCCGCGGCCGGGCGGCCCGCTCGTGTTCCACATCTCGGAGACCGGCGCGCCGCCGGAGACGCTGCGCACGGATCAGGTCTGGCGCATCCCCGGCCTCTCGTGGGGCGGCGCGACGGGCCTCTCCCCGATCGGCATCGCGCGCGAGAGCGTCGGCCTGGCGCTCGCGCTGGAGCAGAACAC
>JAIOPE010000064.1 GCA_021414065.1 Planctomycetota bacterium | reverse complement strand
TCTCCGCGTACGTCGCGAGCACGTTGCGTCGCTCGTCCTCGGTCCATCGTCTCCGCCTCGCCATCGCACGACCTCCTGGTCGCGCGACATCGTCACGCAGCTACGCGCCGGCGCCAGATGGGGTCCAGCGAACGCTTACGCTCAAAGCGCCGTCCGCTGCATGCTGTCGTTAGGCTCGTCTGTCGGGGTCACTATCGTCTTCAGTCTCGCATTCAGTCCCAGGTTCTCCAGCAGTCACGCGACACACGTCAACGACTCCCTCACATCTGCCCCCGCGTGGCATGGGACCTCTTGGGCCTCACACATGCGGAACTCGCGAGTACGCGTCGGCGTCGTCACCAATCCTCCAGGAGCGCGTCGCGTTGCTCGCAGGTCCCGACAGAAGACGACTCGGCCGCCTCTCGCAGCGCTCTTAGGTACGGTCGTGTGCCCTTCTCGTCGTCGAGGACGGCGGCGACCTCCCTGATCGCCGGGCGGCTGCGGACGATTCCGAAGACGGTCTCCAACGACGCGTTACGCCTCTCGAGCAGTCGAGCGAGTGCCGCCGCGAGCCGTTCGCACCGATCCCAGTCGCGGTACCAGGACACAGCTGGCGCTTGCTCCCGCAGCCAGTCCCACTCCTCGTACTCCAGGCGTGAGCTGCCAGCCGCGTCGTACGTGGGCTGGAAGCACACCGCGAGAAGCGGCGAACTCTCGTCGGCCTCCCAGAGAGCGAGCGTCAGACCGAAGGCCGCGACGCGAGGTGCGACCGAGCCCGAGTTGGCGGTACCGCTCTTCCACACCATCGCGAGCCGTAACTGGGCGGCCCTTGGGCTTACGAAACGGCTGCCGAGGTCAAGATCCAGGAGCGACGGGTTCCGGAGGCTCTCGAGCCACTCGAGTACCGCGTTTGGCTGCGCCGACAGGACCGTTCTCCATTGCCACGACAACAGGATCTGGTTGGAAGCAAGAGCCGAGAGCGCGCGCGTGATCGCGACCTTGCCGCCGAAGCGAACGATCGCGTCGACAGAGACATCACGGCCCGAGGTGAAGATCGCGTCGATGACAGCGCCGCGTGCCTCCTCCTCCAAGTTCGCCGTACCGAGCTGAGACAGCACGTCGATCGCGCGTGCCCCAACTCGCTGCCAGAGAACGGGCGACCGCGCGAGCGCAGGGTTCGCGCTGACGATGGTCGGCAGGAACGGTGCCTGCTCATCTCCAATGGCCTGAATGTCGTTCGGCACGAGCAGCAGGACGGCCGTTCGAAGCAAGTGCTCTCCGACGTCGTTCAGCTCACCGCCGAGCAGCGAGAAGACCAGTTGTATCCCATGGAAGCGCGACTCCTCGAAGAGCCGCTTCGTCTGGTCCTCGAGCACCGACGCAATCCAGGCGAGGTCTTGGTCTCGTTGTGCGCATAGCACCTGAAGCAGCTCTTGCAGGCCGGCCGCGCCCGATTCCGTGTAAGCCCGGTCGAACAGCATGCCGACGAGTCGACGGCGTGCGCCCACGTCGAGGTCCTTCGCGCCGACGACGATCGCGAGCACCGACTGCGAAGACAAGCCCGGGGCATGCCAAGCGCCGAAGAGCGGGGCGAGGCTCGACACGATGGCGCGACCCGTCTCCGGCCCGGCGGCGGCCCCAAGCCATGAGCGGAGGGTCGTGTCGGCACTCAGCGCGCGATCTAGTACTTCGTCCACCCACGGTTCGGGCCTGCCGGCCACGCGGAAGTCGAGGACGAGCGCTGCGCTGGCGCTCTTGCGGAACTGTGACGGCGGAATCGCCCGCGGGACGGCCTGGACATCGAGCAGCATACCGGCATTCGAACGCGGCATGAGCGCGCCCGTGCAGAACGAGAAACGCGATCTCTCGGCAGGCCACAGCTCCTCCCACAGACGCAGGAAAACGCGCTCGAACTGAACCGCCGTGTCGGCGACCACGATGACCGGGCGGGGCTGGCCCAGCACCGCACCGATCACGGCTGCGGCGAGAGCCCTGTCACCGAAACAGGCGCTCACATGACCGGTGTGCATGTCCTCTTCGATGTGGATCGGCGCGGCAACCAGTTCACTGACTCGATCAGCCAGGGGACGCCGGAAGCTCCGCATCAAACTCGCAGTCGACACCTCCGCGACCTGCTTTCGCGGGATGAGCAACGAGTGAGTCCAGACGCACCCGGGGCGCGGCATCTCCGGGGCATACCACGTCTTGGCGAGGACGAAGTACTCCGCGCCAGCAAGAGGGTAGCCCGTGATGTACTCGTCGAATCCCGGCTGCATCGACGGTCCCGACATGTCGCTCAGAACGAGCATCGCCCGAGCGGCATCCGAACTCAGGGGCGTCGAGCTGCTGAGCAGCTTGTGCCCGTCCCGGTAGCCGTGAACTGCTTGGTGGACGCTTGTAGAGGTCATCCCTACTTGCTTCCAAGCAGCCACGCGAGCGGCTTCGTGATGTCGTGGTCGTTCTCGCTTTCGTGGCAGACTTGGATGCGCTTGAGCGAGTCGAGCCCGAGGAGCCTGGTCTTGTCGTCCGGGATCGCGCCGCCTTGAGCGCTGACGCCGAACACTGCGTGGTCGAAGACGTCGTCGTTCGCGACGAGAAACTGGCGGAGGAGCGGCATGCGCCCGGACACGTACTCGCGCGGGGTTTGCCCAACACTCGAGACGAGGTCCCACGCGGACACCACTACAGCCACGCGGCGCCGCTGATCAACCATCTCCAGAAGGAATTGAAGCAGCTCGACGAGCTTCGCTTGCGTCGGCAGCATCTCCGCCTTCCAGGGCAGGGGCACAGCCGCATGGACGTCTGCGCCGCTCGGCGCTTCGGTTGCACCTCCGATGCTCGCCGCGATCTGGTGCTGTTCGCTGATCTGCGTTCCCTTCGCTACGTCGGGATGAGTGAACAGGAGCACACCGTTGGCTTCACGGAAGAGCGCTTCATGCGCAGCGCTCATCTTCCGGTGCTCGAGCTGCTGCTCGAATGCCTCGCCCCCCAAGTCGGGCACGGTGAGCGTGAACTCACCGAATCCATCTCCCTCCAGATGCAGAGCCACCGTGGTCTCGTCGGTTTGCAGCGATGTACGCGGTACCGGCGTGCATGCGCGCCACGCCTCAGCTATCAGATTCAAGTAGGTCCTGTCGCCGCTGTTGCGTCTTCTCCTTAGCCTTGTGGGGCTGCTCTGATCTTCGAGTACGTGCCACAACGCGGCGAGGTAGGTCGTCTTCCCCGACTTAGGAAGACCAACGAAGAGGAGATTCGTCGAGTTGCTCACGGCTTGGCCCTCCGCGCCTCGTCGGATCGTCTCCAGCCGTACTTGCTGAACTCGCGGGCATCGCTCGACGGGCGCATGGCACGCTCGTCATCAAAACGTGAGGGAGTTCGAGGCGACGCCCACGTGGCAAGTGCGCTCGCGAGGCCCTTTGCGTGGTCCTCGTCGTCGTTCGTCGGACCCGGCCTGACCGCGATCTCTCGGAACGCGAGATGCGGGACATGTGCCCGGAACTTGGCCTCGAGCTTGTCCTGGGTCTGCTTCAGGAAGCCGAGCGCGACGTCCCCTCCTCCTCGGATGCGATCGAGCTTGGAGAAGACGAACTCCACATGGCATCCAGAGGGAACCATCTCTGCGTCCAGGAAGGCGTCAAGGATGCCGGCGGCAGCGGTGTGTGCGCTGTTCCGATGCTCCAATGATGCGAGCTTGGCGCCGTCGACCAACACGACGATGGCGTTTGCGCGGCGTAGAAACGTGAGCTTCTCGCACTCCTCCCGCGAATTGCGAGCCCACCCATACTGTTCGCCCGAGAGCGCCGAGAGAAGAACCTGTCTGCGCCGACGGTCGCCACTCGTCTCTCGAAGTGCGAGGTGGTAGTAGGCGGCCTCGTCCGATGGAATCGTCCGCTCCGTAGTCGGCCGGGTGCCGCCCGAGACGACGCGGTTGGCGTGGCAGATCTTCTCGAAGCCGAGCAGTGAACGCGAACCTGCGAAGTCGAATCCAGCGAACGAACCGCGGCCTAGGTGTTCGTAGAGCGCCGCGAGCATTGTCGTCTTGCCACTGCCCTCGGCACCGGCAAGCACGATGAGCTGCGTGGGCCAGCGCAGCGTGACGTCCTCGGTCTCAGCCCCACTCATCTCGTAGCCTGCAAAGAGATCCACGGATGCTTGTCCTTCAGCGTCCGCTACGACGGAGCCTTGCGCGGCTACGACGGCAGGGGGTTCGGGCATTTCAACTCTCCACGTCTGCGAGGGTGCGGAACAGCATCGCCTCGATGTACGCCTGTCGGGCGACGCGCTCCGGTGCCAGCGCGGTCCCTGCCTTCAGGCCGCCGCTGACGGACTCGAAGAACGACTGCCACGTCGTCGCGTTGCCCGCGACTCGCATGGAGAGCGCGAGCGACAGCGGCGCGAGATCAAGCGCATGAGCCTCGACCCTCGCCATACAGGCCTTCGCCCACTCCTCAGGCACCGCGTTCACGTAGACATGCAGCACCTGCTCCTTGCTCTCACTCCCCTTGGATTCGGGCAGCGCGCGTTCGAGGATCGCGGCCGCGTCCTGAGGGCCAAGAGCGACGTCGGTGAGATCAGCGAGCTCCCACCCTGCGACGAGAGGGGCCGCGTCCTTGAGGGCGCTCCACGGCTTGTCCAGGTCCTTGCTGCTGCCTCCCGCGAGCCACCAGAGGATGTTCGTCTCCTCGTCCGCGCACCGGAGCCCGTGCGCAGCGGCGTCGAGCGCGCTCTCGGAGCGATCGACGGCGCTCAACAGCGTTTGGAATGCCTTCTCGAAGCTCGCTCGTAGCTGGTTGTGGTCGGCGACGTTGGTTGCGATGATCTTCTTGAAGGACGCCTCTTCCTCGGAACTCAGCAGTAAGGTATCGAACGGCCGCCGCCGCCGCTGCTGCTGCGCGATGGTGCGGAGGCCCGCACGAACTTCGCCAGCCTGCTCATCCAGCGTCTTGTTCCGCTCGACGACGCGCAGGCTGGAAGCTGCGAGTGCCGTGCCTGCGAGCACGGCGGCCTGCCTGCTCCCCTCAGGGTCGTCACTCTCTTCCGTGCCAACGCAGTGAACCAGCGACGCCCCGGCAAGCACCTGCTGCTCATGTGCATTGTCGCGCTGCGCGAACGTCGTGTCCGCCTCGCGGAATGCGTCAAGGAAGGCCTCGCGCGAGGTCTTCTCGGGCAGCCCTCGGAAGATGCGAACCGTCTCGAAGAGTGCGTTGACATCACCGCGGATCGTGGTCACCCAGCTCTCGACGCCAGCCCATCGCTTCTTGAGGCTGTCGTCGGTGCAAGGGATGGAGACCTGCCGATACCACTCGCCAAAGTTCTTGTGCATGTTCATGTGCGCTGCGCTCCCGGGCTACTTCGAGCTCTCAAAAGGGTTGAACTTCGCCGGATCAGTGTGAAGCCTCTCAGTCTCTGTCCAGAGCTTGCCGAGGAGGCCCTTCTCGGCGGCACGCTTGACGAGGACACAGAGGAGTGCCTCGTCGCTCAGCGCCCGATCGGCGTCCGTAAGGACGTCGAGGTTCTTGGCGACAGTGATTTGGTGGCGGAATGGCATGCTCAGAAAGCGATACGCGAGCCGACGCTCGTGGTTCGGGGGCGGCATGGCATCGTCCTTTTCGGTCACCGCGGTCGCTGCCACAGGGCTCGGCGCGGATGCCGCGACGGCAAGTCCTTTCGCCTCGTGAGGGACAGTGCTGTGGGGCTCAGTCTTCGTCGGCTCTGGAAGCCCAGAGAAGAGGAACTCGCGGTGGTCCTTCCCATTGATCGAGTCGTGCCGCGCGACGAAGCTAGTGTCCGGTTGGTTCCACTGGCGCTGGTAGACGCGTAGGCCGATGCGGTCGCTGTCTCGGCGCGAGAGCTCCAAGAAGTTGTAGGTGGGAAGCCACCCCCCTTCGCCGCGCTCCGGGTGCATTGCTCCGGCGACGAGGCGCACCTTCCCGTTAATCTCGTCGAGCCGCTGCGAGTGCTTGTGCCCAAAGAGCTGAATGTGGACCTTAGACTTCAGGTGGTCTTCGACATCGTCGTGGTCCCGAAGCCAATCCGGCGGGTGATGGCAGAGCGTCATGTGGAGCACGCCGGGGTCTCGTTCGACGGCCGCTTGCGCCGCTCCCAGAACCAGCCGTGTGCGCTTATCCTCGTCGTTTGAAACAAGCGCGCTCGTGAGGCCCCGGAGTCGAACGGCAGTCCCGCAGGCAAGCGCGAGATCACGCTCCCAGTAGTGCTTCTCTGCCGAGATCGAGCATCCGAAACGCCCCGCGAACTTGTTGTAGTCGGTCAGCGGCTCGAGGAGAGCTGCCGCAGACTGCGCGTCGGAGAAGATCTCACGCAGCTCCTTGTCTACGTCTGAGCCATCATCCCTGACGCCCGCGTGGAGCATTCGCGTGAGCTTGCGCTTCGTCTTCTGCCGATCTACGTCGTGGTTCCCGGGCACGACCCAGACGCTCTCCTCGCGGCACCCGATCGCTCGACAGAGATCGCGCAGCCAGTTGGCGGCATGCTCGAACTCGACCTCGCTGCCGGAGAACGCGATGTCACCCGTGACGAGTACCCCAGTGACCGGGCCGATCTGCTTCGCGACCTTAGTCGCATCCAAGACCAGTTCGTTCCGCACATTCGTGTCAAGGTCATGCACGGAGACACCCGATGCGCGAGTGAAGTGGATGTCGGAGAGATGTACGAGGACGAGCTTCTCCATTCCGTCAGCCCCCCAGGACCTTCATCGACATGGCCTTCTACCCCCGAAGAAAAATGTGGTGATGTCATCCACGTAACTAGGTCTGGCGCCGAGCTGAGAGGCGAACAGTCTCATGTGCGTGTCACCTAGGAATGCCCGCTACGACTGCTCCCCGAGGTACTTCGGGGCCATCTCGCGCCACGTCGGCCAGTTGTGGTCGTAGTCCTTGCCCCAGTCGTCCACCCGGTTCGGGACGTTCTTCGCGCCGAGCACCTGCGCAAGGCGCCACGACTGGGCGGGCTCCTCCCACGGGCCGCTGCCGGTCGCGAGGAGGATGAAGCGAGTGCGGAGCTTCTGGAGGAGCGCACCCTCGGGCAGGTTCGGGACGAAGTGCATCGGCGACGTGTAGTAGTACTCGGTCGAGTACGGCGCCTCGATCCACTTGGTCAGGTCGAACGTGCCGGAGAGTGCGATCGCCTTGCTGAAGAGGTCGGGGTGGCGGCAGACGGCGGCCATGGCGTTGTACGCGCCGATCGACGCGCCGCAGGTGACGACTTCGATGTCCTCCGAGTCGCAGTCCTTCCGGATCCACGGCACGAACTCGTCGGCGAGGAACGCGTCGAACTCGTTCTGCGCCTTGGCGAACGTGGCGGCGGTGCGGCCCTTCCGGGTCAGTTCCATGCCGCCCAGGCTGTCGCAGGAGTAGACCTTGATGCGACCGGCGTCGATGAGCGGGCGGAGTGCCACGATCATCTTCATGCGCTCGACTTCCTCGGCGTCGCCGCCGGCGGTCGGGAACATGAGGACCGGCGTTCCCCACCAGCCCCAGCGGCAGCAGAGGACGTCCTTCCCGGCGTGCTTCGAGCGGATCTTCTCGGAGCGCTTCTGGATCTCTGCCTTCGTGGTCATGACGGGCGTCCCTCTTCGTTGCGCCACTTCTGGATCTGGGCCCAGAAGTGCTCCGTGAACTGTTCGATCTCGTGCGGCGGGAACAGGATCGCGACCTTGCCGCGGATGGCGTCCTTCGCTTCCTCGGTGTCGAAGAACTCCCACACGACCTCGTCCACGTGACGGAGGTGCTTGTCGCAGAACTCGCGGTACTTGTCGGTCTCGAGGCGCGTGTTCGCGATCTTCGCGTACTGCGTGAGCTTCTCGCTGAAGGGGATGTCCTTTGCGGCGATCTTGAAGAAGGGCTCCCAGTCGAGGTTCCAGTTGGGCTTCTTCTTCGTCGCCGCGCAGTAGACCGACCACTTCACGTTCGACTTCACGAGCCACGGGAAGTGGTAGTGCAGCGAGGTCACCTGCGAGTCGGGGCACGCGTTCGCGAAGTCGATCGGATAGAGGCCGTCGCCCTGGCGCAGGACCTCGCACGAGTTGAAGTCCCAGCCGAAGAACGCGTTGATGGTGAGCGTCATGTCGCGCATCGTCTGCAACTGGTCCGCGGGCATGAAGTCGCGGTCGGTCGTGTAGCGCGCGTGGAGCGGTTGGTCGGCGTCGTACCGGATGATCCGCGTCTCCGCGCCGAGTCCGATGCAGCGTACGAACAGGTCGAACGGCGCGACGGCCTTCTGCACGTGCATCACGCGCTTGCCGCTTCCCTCGTACGCCGTGCGGAGCGCGGCTTCGTCGTCGGCCTTCGTGACGCCGACCCACGCGCCGCCGTCGTAGGGCTTGATGAAGACCGGGAACCCGACCTCACGCCCCACGGCGCCCACGTCGAAGAGCTTCGCGTAGCGCTTCAGCGTGATGCGCAGATCGGCCGTCCACTCGTACTCCTTCGGCGGCACCATCCAAGTGCGCGGCACCGGGAAGCCGAGGCGCATCATCGCGGCGTAGGTGGTGTTCTTCTCGCACGCCTGGATCGACCACGGGTTGTTCAGAACGTAGACGTCGTTCGCAACGACCGCCTTCTTCACCCACTCGCGCGACGTCGGGTACCAGTGCGTGATCCGGTCGAGGATCACGTCGTACTTCACCGGTTGCGCGAGGTCCCACGGCTCGATCGAGACGCGCTCGACCTCGAACTTGGCGACGTCCTTCTTGCTCACCGGGATGGCGAGGTCGAGGCGCTTCATGACCGCCTCGTAGCAGAGCGGCCAGCAGTGGTCTGCGCCGAGGGAGAGTCCGATCCTTCGGGTCACCGTCGCCATGGGTCCGTCCTCCGGGAACTGAGAGTCACAGGTCCGATCGCCGCCACCGTCGTCGAGACGCCTACTCGTATACCAGCCCGAGGGGGCCCGGGAACAGCCAACAGAGCCCCTCGCGGAGCCGGTCGCGCCAGTTCTCCCAGTTGTGGCCGTCGCGCGCTTCGGTGAAGCGCACCTCCATGCCGGTCTTCTCGAGGAGCGGCACGAGCGAACGGTTTTCGTAGATCAGCCCTTCGTACACGCCGCAGGAGATGAAGATCTTCTCCGCCGGGTGGCCCGGCTTCTCCCGGAACTCCTTCATCCAGTCCACCACGGGCAGCAGCACCGGGTGTTTCGCCGTCCGGCCGATGTCGGTGAACGCGAACGAGCCGGACTGCAGCATCAGCTTGCCGAACTTCTTCGGGTGCCGCCACGCGGTCGAGAGTGAGACGACGCCGCCCAGGCTGGCGCCCATCAGTCCCCGGAACTGGCGTCCCGGACGCAGCGGGTACTTGCCTTCCATGGCCGGGAGCAGTTCGTGCGCGACGAACCGCGACATCGCCTCGTCGGCGGCGTACTCCTTCATGCGGTCGGGCGATTGCGTGAAGGCCACGATCATCTGTTCGAGTTCGTGGCGGTGGATCAGGTTGTCGAGGATGGTCTTCATCCCCGCGAAATGCAGGTAATCGGCGCCGTCGAAGACGATCAGCAGCGGGTAGCGCCGCGTGGCGCGCATGCGCGCCGGCAGGTAGACCTCGATGTGACGGTCGCCGCCGAGCGCCGCGCTCTTCAAGTCGAACGATTCCATCGTGCCGGCGCGGCTCTCCGGGTCGGGCTGCGTCCACGAAGGGGTCGAGTATCCACTCGCGTGGCAGACGGAGTTCGCGCCGTACGGGTCGTGCGCGAGCTTGTCGTTGAGCGGGTCGCGGATCATCCGCCGCTGGCGCCCGGCGGCCACTTCGAGCTTGTACTCGATGCGTGAACCGCGGGGCACCTCGAGGCGAAGGAACCACAGGTTGGTGCCGGCGACTCGCTCGAATGCGCTCGTCGAAGGCAGCGAGTAGATGAAGTGGCGCAGGTGGACTTCGTCCACGTCGCCGTGGAAGAGGAACGTGATCGTGTCGCCTTCGACGATGGGGGACCCGTGCTCGCGCACGAACTTCCGCACCGCCCGCTCGTCGAGGTCTTCCTTCGACGCGAGGAACTCCCGGAGCGCGAGGGTCATGCGGCGAGGAACTCCGAGAGGTGCCCGTCGTGGCCGAAACGGCGCACTCCGCCGGCCGATGCGACGAATCGCCCGCCGCGGGCGATGAGCCATGCGCCGTCGTCGAACGCCACGCACTGCCTCGGCTCGAACCGCTCGTGCCAGAGGCGCAGACGGCTCGGGCGCTCGAGGTTGAGGCGTCGGTGCGCGTGGGGGAGCGCGACGATGCCCGGGCAGAGGCCGAAGCCAGAGCCGAGGATGATCGGGTTGCCGCGGCCCCACGGCGGATCGTCGTGGTAGATCACGACGCGGTCGGTCATCGCCATGGCGCCCGCCGACCACGCGAACACCGTCTGGCGGCGGAAGATGCCCATCACGTCGAACAGGCGCATGCGGTTCAGGAGCACCGCGACGTTGCCGCCGGCGACGGCGATCGCTCCGCACTCGCCGGCGATCTTCGACAACTCGCGGTGGTGCTCCGCGACGGCGTCGCGCTGGCGGGGCACCCAGCGGGACTCGAACTCCTCGAGGATCTCGTCGGTGCGGCGCACGTGGCCGTCATCGAGGCGGCGGACGTCCTCCAGCGCCGAGTCCCTCTCGGGCGCGAGGAGTTCCTCGCGGCCGTCGATCTTGCGCAGGTCGCGGAGGGCCCGCATCAGGTGGTCGAGCCTGAGACGGTGGATCTCCTGCAGGTCGCGCAGGCGCCCGCGACGTTCCTGCCAGGCCTTCAGGAACTCGGGGTCGCGGCGGTAGACGTCTTCGCTCCGCGCGTGGATGTGAAGGTTCACCACACGGCGGCCGAGGTGGGACTTCAGCTCGTCGATCTCGTCTTCGCGCTCCTCCCAGCCTGCGGTGACCGCGGCGATGGGGCCCTCCACGCCGACGGTTTCCACCGCCTGGACGAGCGTGGGTTGGAGCCGTTGCGGTCCGAGGAGTACGATCGTGCGCACCGGCGGATGCTATACAGCCGCCCGCGCAGTTTCCGAGCGAGGAGAAGAGCCCGATGCACGTGATCTTCGTCGAACCCCGTTTCCCGCCGAACCAGCGGCAGTTCGTCCGCGGCCTGAAGGAGGCTGGCGCGACCGTCAGCGCGGTCGGCGAACAGCCGTGGGAGGCGCTCGGCGACGAGCTTCGCGGCCAACTGCACCTCTACGAGCAGGTGCGCTCCGTGGTGGACGAGGCCGGGCTCGAGGCCGCGGTCCGCCGCATCCAGTCGAAGGGTTGGGTCGATCGGCTCGAGGCGGTCGTCGAAGCGCACATCCTCGCCGCGGCGCGCGTTCGCGAGGCGTGCGGCATCCCCGGGACATCCGTCCGCACCGCGTTCCTCTGCCGTGACAAGCCCACGATGAAGGACGCGCTCCGCGAGGCGGGCGTGCCCTGCGCACGGTCGGCCGCGGCCGCCTCCGGCGACGACGTCCGCCGATTCGCCGCCGAGAATGGCTATCCGATCATTCTGAAACCGGCGTCCGGCGCCGGCGCCTCGGGAACGGTGCGGATCAACGGCCCGGCGGAACTCGAGGCCGCCATCGAGACGAGCCACGTGGACCGGGGCGCGGCCTGCGCCGTCGAGGAGTTCATCGAGGGCCACTAGGGCTTCTACGACACGCTCTCGATCAACGGCGAGGTGGTCGTGGACTTCGTCTCGCACTACTACCCGGGCGTGCTCGAGGCGATGCGCACGCGGTGGATCTCGCCCCAGATCGTCACGACGAACCGCATCGACTCCGAGAGCTACGACGAAGTGAAGGAGATGGGCGCCCGCGTGATCCGCGCGCTCGGCATCGGCACGTCGGCGACGCACATGGAGTGGTTCTACGGCCCGAAGGGGCTCAAGTTCTCCGAGATCGGCTGCCGCCCGCCCGGCGTCGGCATGTGGGACGTCTACTGCTCCGCGAACGACTTCGACCTGTACGTGGAGTGGGGGCACGCGGTCGCGACCGGCAAGGCGCACCAGGCGCCTTCGCGTCAGTTCTCCGCGGGCATGATCGCCCTGCGCCCGAACCAGGACGGACGCATCACCGACTACGAGGGTGTGGACCAGGTCTACGAGCGCGTCGGCAAGTGGATCGTGGACGCACATCTGCCGCCGCCGGGAACTCCGACTCAGCCCGTCGAGGCCGGCTACCACGCGAACGCATGGCTCCGCATGAAGCACCCCGACTACGACACGCTCCGCGGCATGCTCGACTTCGTCGGGCAGACGCTGAAGGTGAGGGCGCGATAAGCCGGGCGCGACAGTCCGGGCGCTGGGCCTTGCGCATGGCCCGGGCCGGGGGCGGAACGTGGAGAGCCAGTCGCGAGGTGTCCGATTCTGGACCTTCGCGAGCCTGGAAACCGGTTCCCCCCGGGAACCTCGCAAACCCTGAACGGAACCGGCACTAGACTCGGCCTCCTTTTCTCGCGACAACGGAGCCGAAGTGCTGGAAGTCCGCGCCCCGGGGGTTCCCCGCCGGGTGCTCATGCTTGGTTGGGAGTACCCCCCGCACATCACGGGGGGGCTTGGGACTGCGTGCCAAGGGCTCGCGTCCGCGCTTGCGCGGCGCGGCGTGGACGTGACCTTCCTGCTGCCTTGGCTGCACGCTGACGAACCCGACGACGGCGTCCGCCTCGTGGCGGCCGGGATCGACGATGCGCCGGCACCTTATGGCGACGCGACCCCCGCGAAGGCTCACGCGTCCGCGCGGTCCGACAACACGCGGCGCGCACGTTACGCGGGGAACATGGTCCAAGCTGCGGCGCGGTTCGCTGCGTCGGCCGCGAAGCTTGCGTGGCGCGAGACATTCGACGTCGTCCACGCCCACGACTGGACGGCGGTGCCCGCCGGGATCGCGGCCGCGGCGTCGGCGAACGCTCCGCTCGTCGTTCACGTCCACTCATGCGAGCACGATCGGTCCGGTCCGTCGGCTGCTCCGGAGATCGTGGCCATCGAGCAGGCCGGGTTCGACGCGGCGTCGCGGATCGTGTGCGTCAGTCGCTACACGGCGAGCGTCGTGCGGAAGCACTACGACGTGGACCCGGCGAAGTTGCGGGTCGTCCACAACGCCGGCCCTGCGGGGCGCGTCCGTGCGCGGCGCGGACGGCGACGCATCGCGGAGCCCGTGGTGTTGTTCCTCGGCCGCCTGACGTACCAGAAGGGCCCGGAGCGGTTCCTCGAAGCCGCGGCGATCGTCTCGCAGACGAGGTCGGACGTTCGCTTCGTCGTCGCGGGCACCGGCGACCTCTATCACCGCACGATCGAGCGGGCCGCTGCGCTCGGCGTCGGCGCCTGCGTTCACTTCACCGGATTCCTCGGCGCGGCCGACGTCGCGCGCGCCTATCGCGAGTCAGACATCTACGTGATGCCGTCGGTGTCCGAGCCGTTCGGAATTGCTCCGATCGAGGCGGCGCGTCATGGCGTGGCCGTGCTCGTGTCGGAGAACAGCGGAGTCGCCGAGGTTCTGCCCAGCGCGATCACGTTCGACCCGCACGACTCTGCGGATCTCGCGGCGGCACTGCTGCGCGTGCTTTCCAGCACGCGACTCCGCAAGCGCCTGGCGCAACGCGGGCGCACCGAAGCGGCGGCGCTCCGCTGGGAGACGCAGGCCAAGAACCTCGACGCCGTCTACGGCGAGATCGCGCGTGCGGACGGCGAATCCCTGTGACGTCCGTCGTCCTTTACTTCCACGTTCACCAGCCGTTCCGACTCCGGCGCGAGTACTCGTTCTTCGACATCGCCCGCAACGCGCGCTACTTCGACGAACCGCTCAACGAGAAGATCGTCCGACGCGTGGCGGAGCGCAGCTACGTGCCGACGACGAACGTGCTGCGCCGGGCCGTCGAACGAACCGACGGTCGTTTCCGCGTGGCCGTGTCGATCACCGGCACGGTGCTCGACCAGTGGGAGCGCTGGGCGCCGGAAGCGCTCGACGCGTTCCGGGCTCTGGTGGCGACGGGCGGGGCCGAGCTCGTCGCCGAGACGTCGCATCACTCGCTCGCGAGCGAGGGCGACGAGGCCGAGTTCCGCGCGCAGGTCGCCGCGCACACTGCGCGGCTCAAGCGCACGTTCGGCGTCGCGCCGAAGAGCTTCCGCAACACCGAACTCGTTTTCAGTGACCGAGCGGCGCGCGTCGCCGACGACCTCGGGTTCAGCGCGATCCTCGCCGAAGGCGCGAAGCGGTTGCTGCGGGGCCGGTCCACCTACTCGCTCCACCACGCGAGCGGGTGTGACCGGGTCGCCGTGCTCACGAGGAGCTACAAGCACTCGGACGACATCGCGTTCCGCTTCGCCGACCGCCAGCGCTCGGGCAACCCGCTCACACCGGCCGAGTTCGCGGGAGAACTCGCCGCGGTGCCCGCCCGCGCGCAGGCCATCGGCCTGTTCATGGACTTCGAGACAGCCGGCGAGCACCAGCACGAGTCGTCGGGCATCCTGCGGTTCTTCGACGGCCTGCCCGAGGCGATCCTCGCCACGGGGCGCCTCGATTTCGCCACGCCATCGGAAGCTGCGGCGCGCTATCCACGGCGCGGGACGGTACAGGCGTCGCGGCCTGTCTCGTGGGCCGACCAGGAGCGCGATCTTTCCGCGTGGCTCGGGAACGACATGCAGCAGACGGCGCACGGCGCGTTGTACGACCTGCTCCCGGCAGTGCGCGCCTCGGGGCGCGCGGATCTCATGCGCTGGTGGCGCCGCCTCTCGACGTCGGACCACGTGTACTACATGTGCACGAAGCACTTCTCCGACGGCGACGTTCACAAGTACTTCAGCCCCTACGACGCGCCGCACACCGCGTTCGTCGCGTTCATGAACGCCGTCGAGGACCTCCGGCGCCGTGCTGCCGTCGAGCCGCGGCGGCGCCGTCCTTCCCGCCGAGTTCGCTCGGGTCGCGCGGTCGTGGCGCGTCGCCGTGTGACCGCATAGAAAGCGCCACGTGAAACGAGCATCCACCGTCTTCGAAGTGAGCTGGGAGGTCTGCCACAAGGTCGGCGGCATCCACACGGTCGTCTCGACGAAGGCACGGCGGATGGCCGAACGTCTCGGCGACGCATTCGTCATGGTCGGCCCGTGGCGGCTCTCCGCCGGCGAGGTCCCCGACTTCGAGCCGGACCCGGCGTTCGCCGCGTTCGCCGACGGTTGCCGCGCCGCAGGCGTTCCCGTGCTCGTCGGGCGATGGAAGATCCCCGGCAACCCGCGGACGATTCTCGTCGAGTTCTCCGGTCTCTACCAACGGCGCGACGACATCCTGCGCGGTCTGTGGGACAAGCACCGCGTGGACTCGCTCTTCGGCGACTGGGATTACGTCGAGCCCGTGCTGTTCGGGCATGCGGCGGGAATTGTGATCGAGCGCTGGTGGCGGGAGATTGAGCAAGGCGCGTCCGGGCCGGCGGTGGCGCACTTCCACGAGTGGATGACCGGCGCGGGTCTCCTGCACCTCGCCGACAATGCGCCCGAGATCGGCACCGTGTTCACCGCTCACGCGACCGTGCTCGGCCGCACGCTCGCCGCCACGGGCGCCGACCCGCTCGCGAGTCTCGGCGATCGCACCCCGGACCAGGCCGCCGAGACCGCGAACGTCCGTGCGAAGCACTCGCTCGAGTCTGCGGTGGTCCGCAAGGCCGACGTTTTCACGGCCGTGAGCGAGATGACGAGCGACGAGGCGCGTCTCTTCCACGGACGCGCCGCGGACCCGGTCGTGCCGAACGGATGGGATGCTCAAGTTCTCGACTCGCTGATCGGCGGAGTGAAGCGTGCGCGTGCGGCTCGCGTGCTGCGCGACGTCGCGTCGCGGTTCCTCGGCGAGGACATGTCCGATGCGGCGATCGTCGTCGGCGGCGGACGCTACGAGTTCCACAACAAGGGGCTCGATCTCACGATCGACGCGGCGGCCGAGATGAATCGCCGCGCGGGCCGGAGAGTCGTGCTGTACCTGTTCGTTCCCGCCGGGAACGAGGGGCTCCAGCGCGCGCTCGTCGAGCGACTTGCTCGTCCGTTCGCCCAAGGCGAGTCGCTCGGGGTCTCGACGCACACGCTCTTCGACGCCGATCGCGACCCGATTGCGGTCCGCTGCCGCGAACGCGGTCTCCTCGGCACACCGGGGCCGTCGCGTGTGCGGGTCATCCACGTTGCGAGCTACGTCGCCCAGGACGACGGACTGTTTGGCATGTCGTACGAGGCGCTCGTCCAGGGCGCGGACCTGTCGTGTTTCCCGAGCTTTTACGACGCGTGGGGCTACACGCCTCAGGAGAGTCTCGCGCTCGGCGTTCCGACGATCACGACGGACTGCACTGGATTCGGACGTTTCATGCTCGCGCGTTCGGTCCCGAAGAAGCACGGGCTCACCGTCCTGCGCCGCCGCGACCGCGCCGACGATCGCGTCGTGTCGTCGCTCGCGGCGACGATCGAGCACCACCTCGAGGGGCCGCGAGAGGACGACAAGTGGATCGCGTCGTGCCGCGACATCGCGGTTCGCACCGAGTGGGCGGAACTCGTCGCGTCGCACGTCCAGGCGCACGCGAAGGCGCGGGAGATCGCGCGGCAGCGGTCCCGAGGGCACGGAGCGTCGTCGGCCGCCGCGCCCGTTCGGCCGGTGCCGCCGCGTCCGGTGACGCCCAACGTGGTGGCGCCGAACGCCGCGCCGCGCGTGTTCGCCCTTGACGTCGCGCCGGTCCTTCCGGCGGCGCTCCAACCGCTCGCCACGCTCGTTCGCAACTGGTCTTGGACGTGGGATCCCGACGCGCACGATCTCGTGGCAAGCGTCTCGCCCGAAACTTGGGAGCGTGTGGGTCGCAACCCGGTGCGACTCCTGCGCGAGGCCCCTCAGGCCGATCTCGACGATCGGGCGGCCGACGCCGCGTTCGCCGCTCGCGTGGCCGCAGCCGTCGAGCGTCAGTCGGCGTACCTGGGCCACCGTCCCATCGAGTCGAGCATGGACGGCCCGTGCGCGCGGAATCCTGTGGCGTACGTCTGCGCGGAGTACGGGATTCACGAGTCGCTCCCGATCTACAGCGGCGGACTCGGCGCGCTCGCGGGCGATCACCTGAAGTCGGCGAGCGACCTGCGCGTTCCGCTCGTCGCGGTCGGGCTCCTCTACCGTCGCGGCTACATGCGACAGCGCCTCGAGGGTGGCACGGAGCAGACAGCGATCGAGGAGCGATTCGAGCCCGGCCAGACCGCGCTCGAGGCCGTTACGGACGACTTCGGCCAGCCGGTGGAAGTGACGCTCTCCCTGCCCGGCACGTCGCTCGTCGTTCGTGCCTGGCGCGCGGACATCGGTCGCGTTCCGCTCTACCTCCTCGACACCGACACCGACGCGAATCGGCCGGAGGACCGTGTCATCACGCACTCGCTCTACGGCGGCGACGCGGAGATGCGGTTGCGTCAGGAGATCGTGCTCGGGTTCGGCGGGCTCCGCATGCTCGCGGCGATCGGGATCGTTCCTGCGTGCGTCCATGTGAACGAGGGCCACGGTGCATTTGCGACTCTGGAACGAGCGCGCACGCTCATCCGCGACAGCGCGCTCTCCTTCGACGAGGCCTGCGAGGTGGTGCGCGCGACCACCGCATTCACGACGCACACGCCTGTTCCGGCGGGGCACGACCGTTTCGGCGAGGACCTGATCCGCCGCTACTTCTCCGACGTACACGAATGGCTGAAGACGCCCTGGGAGCGATTCCTGGCGATCGGATCGACCCCGTCCGACGCGTCGGGTTTCAACATGACGCGCCTCGCTGTCGAACTTGCCGGTCGCACGAACGCGGTGAGCAGCAAGCACGGTGAGGTCTCGCGCACGCTGCTCCGCGCGTTCTGCCCTGCGCTCCTCGAAGACGAAGTGCCCGTCGGGTCGGTGACGAACGGCGTACACGTCGGCGGGTGGACACACCGCGAGATCGCGCGGATGCTCGGATCGTCCGGACCTGCGACGGGCGCAGACTTCCTGCGCCGCGCTCCGACGCTCGACTCCGGGCGGTTGTGGGACGCGCGTCGGTCGCTCCGCGCCACGTTCCTCGAAGACGTGCGGGTGCGCCTCCGCCGCAGCGCGGCGGAGCGGGGCGACTCACAGCGGATGCTCGGCCGGATGCTCGACGGTCTCGACGAGAACGCGCTGCTGCTCGGGTTCGCGCGCCGATTCGCGACCTACAAACGCGCCGACCTCGTCCTCCGCGACCCGGCTCGCCTGCGGGCAATCCTCGACGGTGCAGGGCGGCCCGTGCGTCTCTTCTACGCCGGCAAGGCGCACCCGCGCGACACCGCCGCGCGCGAACTGCTCTCGCGCATCGCGAAGCTCTCGCGGACGGACGAGTTCGTCGGGCGCATCTTCGTCCTCGAGAACTACGACATCGCGCTGGCGCGCGTGCTCGTCTCCGGCGTGGACGTCTGGATGAACAACCCGCGCGCGCCGCTGGAAGCGAGCGGCACGTCGGGCATGAAGGCGGCGTGCAACGGCGCGCTGAACCTCTCGATCGGCGACGGCTGGTGGCTCGAGGCGTTCGACGGCACGAATGGATGGCGAATCGGCGACGACGCCGTGCCGACTTCGGAGGTCGCGCAGGACGAGCACGACGCCGCCTCGCTTCTCACGCTGCTCGAGGACGAGGTTGTCCCGACGTTCTTCGAGCGCGACGCATCGGGCATTCCGACGGCGTGGCTCGAGCGCGTCCGTCGCTCGATGGCCACGGTTCCCCCCGTCTTCGACACGGGGCGGATGGTCGCGGAGTACGCAGAGACCGCCTACCGCCCGCTGGCGCGACGCTTCCACGAGTTGCGATCCGGCGCATTTGCCGCCGCGCGTTCGCTCGCGGCCCGCAGGGTGCGGATCGAGAAGGGCCTGGCGTCGGTCCGTGTCGTCTCCGCGTCCGTCGTCGGCACCGAGGAAGCGCGCGCCGGCGGCGCACTTCAGGCGTTCGTGGACGTCGCTCTCGGCTCGCTCACTCCGGGAGACGTGGTGGTGGAACTGGTCGTCGGTGTCCGAGATGCCGCCGGCGAGCTGCGATCCCCCGAGCGCGTGGCGCTCGTTCCCGTTGGCCCGCGCGAAGGCGAAGCGCAGCGTTTCGAGGGTTCCTGGACGATCCCCAGCACCGGCGCGTTTGCCTGGGGGCTCCGCGTTCGGCCGCACGCGGGGCTCGATGACGACGGTCCCAGCTTTCGAGACCCTGTCCTCTGGGCGTGACTCGCAGCGTCTCCGGAGATAACGTCCGGGGATGCACAAGGCGATCGTCATCCTCGGTGTTCTCGGCGCGGGCGGTGCGGCGTGGGCGATGGAGACCTACGTCTACGAGGGCTGGTCGCCGCCTGCGACCGTCCGGCTGAAGACGTTCCGGCGGTCGCTCGCTGCGCCGCCTGCGGACGCGCCTGCGGCGGTGCCCGCGGCGATCGACCCGAAGTCCGGCAAGCCGACCGACGCGGCGGCGAAGCCCGGGGTGAAGCCTGCGGCGACGCCTGCCGTACCGGCCAAGCCGGAGCCGCCGAAGGGGCCGCCGCCCGTCGTCCGCAAGGTCACCGACGTGAAACTCGTCGTGGCGAAGTCGGCGCAGGACTTCACGCTGAAGATGTTCCGCGAGGTCCACGTGGACAACGAGGGGACGATGGCCCGGCACAGCGAGGGCGGGAAGATCTACCCGTACGACGGGTACAAGCAACTCGGGCTCGACCTGCGCGAGAAGTCCGACGCGTTCGTGATCGTTCCGACGCCCGAGACCCCGTGGCTCCAGATCCGGACCATGCTTCTCGAGGGCCAGTTCAACTACGCGTGGAATGCGTTCCTCGGCGTTGCGAAGGCGGGGGAGCCCGACGTTCTTCGTCTCCTCCCGGTCCAGCAGGCGGAGCGCCCGGACGACCCGATGCCCGAGGGCAAGGTCTTCAAGGTCCAGATGACGAGCAAGGACGGGCCCGTCGCGCTCGTCGTCAACGACAAGAAGCTCACGGAGTTCCCGTCCGACCTGGCCGCCGCATGGAACGAGTGGAGCAAGGCCAATCCGGATGCGGCCGACACGTCCACGCCGCTGAAGACCCACGTCGTCTTCGAGGCTCCGAAGGGCGCGCCGATCCGTCGCGTGATTGAGGTGATCGACGTCCTGCGCGGCATCGGCATCACGACCGAGCGCATCGGCGGCGAGATCCCCACGCGTCCCCGCAAGTAGCGTCGATCCGGCGTTCAGGGCGCTTCGGCGGACGGACCCTTAGCCCGGATGAGGCCTCTCCACGTCGCTCAGGCGACCGCGTTGAGCGGGGTCTTGGCGTTGCGGCGGCCGACGATCTGCCAGTAGTACGGAGGCGCGCTGCCCACGGAGGCGGACAGGGTCCGCTGGAAGACGAGCCCCC
>JAIOPE010000063.1 GCA_021414065.1 Planctomycetota bacterium | reverse complement strand
CCGCGGGATTGGACCGCCGAATCCGCCCACCGAAGGCGTCGGAAACCACGCGCGCAGGTCTCCGAGACCGCGAATGCCCGCTCGCGAGACCCGCCGACGTCCGGCGAATGCGAGATCGACACCGGTCGTGAGAGAAGCGGGTTAGTCCGCATATCTGGAAGGAGATGGATCATGACTCACGGCTCATCGTTCGCCGGTCACGCGGGAAGCAACTCCCGCAACTGCATTCGCGCGGCCGTCGCGCTTGGCGCCCGAGTGGCGATCGTGCGACGCACCGGAGAAATCCGACTGTCGCATCCCGCCGTCCCGGAGTCGGTGAAAGTCCCGCACCCGGCTCGGCGGAAGGACGCTCCGCGTAGTCTCACCGCCTGGCTGAGGCGCGTCGTCCGCGCCATCGACGTAGCGCGCGCGGTGTAGTCGATGGCGCAATGGTCTGCGCCCGAGTCGATGAGGCTCGGGCGCGGACAGACCCGATCCCACGCGCAGTTTCGAGCGCGCCCCGCGCGCCTACGTCCCCATCGCCTGCCGGCGGACCGTCGGCGCGAACGTCGCCGGGTCCCCGGCGAAGACCGCCGCGCCCGGGCGGTGGATCACCGGCGTTCTCGTGGCCGCGTCGACCTCGCGACTCACCGCCTCGCGGCGGCGCCCGCGCCGTCGTTGCCCAGGAAGTCCCGCCATCCGAGCCAGCCGAGGTGCAGGTAGACCACCTCCGGCGTGCGGGGGATGTCCGGCGGCACGGGAGCGCGCTCCGGCATCCGGCCGCGCACGAGCGCGACCCACTCCTGGCTGGAGCGCAGCCGGAGACTCCTCGCGAACGCACGCGCTTCTGCGAACGGGCGGTGGACCCGCTGCGCGTTCGCGACCGTCCCGGTGCCGAGGAAGTCGCCCCAGTTCATCCATCCCTGGCCCGCGTAGGTCAGGTGCGGACACCGCGGCACGTCGTCTGGGAACGGGCCGAGATCCGTGCGGCGACCGGTCGCGAACAGGTTCCACTCGGTGGAACTGCGGAATCCGAGCCCGCGCGCGTACCGCCGCGCCGCTTCGAGTGAACGGAACCGCCGCTTCGTCGGGTGGATGTTGCCCGTGCCGAGGTAGTCGCCCCAGTCGGTCCAGCCGCGCCGCGCGTAGACCCTGTGGGGCGTGCTGGGGATCGTGTCTGGCCGACGGGGGAGATCCGGGCGGTGGCCGGCGGACCAGCGCGAGTACTCGGCGGTGCTCGTCAGCCCGAGGCGGCGCACGAACTCCCGCGCCTCGTCGAACGCGAGGACGGGCGCCTCGCTCGCGCCGTGGAACCCGGTTCCGAGCCAGTCGCCGAAACCGTTCCAGCCGCTGTGCCGATAGATGAGACTTGGCACCGCCGGGACGCCCGGGATGAGCCCCTCGTGGATCGGATGGCGGCCGCACGAGACGTCCTGCCACTCGCGCGCACACCGCAGGCCGAGCGTCCGTGCCCAGGCGCGCGCGCGCTCGAACGGCAGATACGAGCGGCCGTTGCTCTTCGGCGGGGCCCGCTTCGTCCCGAGCCAGTCGCCCCATCCGCGCCAGGCGCGCGGGTACATCCGGGCCGGATCGTCGGGGATGTCCGGCGGGCGGCGCCGCAGTCCGGGCGGACCCGTCCCCGCGCACCAGGACCGCCATGCGGCGGCGTCTGCGAGTCTCACCGATCGCGCGAGGATGCGCGCCCTCTTGAACGTGCGGTAGCCCGCCTCCACCGGTTCGATCGGCGGCGGGCCGAGCCAGTCGCGCCACCCGGCCCAACCTTCGCGGCGGTACACGGTGACAGGGCTTGCAGGGATGTTGTCGGGCCGCGTTCCGAGGATGAGTTCCAGTTCACCGCGGCCGTAGGCGTGCCACTCGGCGGCGTCGAGCAGGCCGAGACCACGCACGAACGCACGTGCCTTCTCGAACGGCAGCCACTCCGGACGTCCCATGCGCAGAGGATAACGAACGCGCCGCCCGCGTCGCGTGCTTCACTTCCGCGCCGTTCCCCGCAGGAACGCCGTCCAGCCCGGCCAGCCGCGGTCCCGGAAGATCGTGTCGGGACTCGACGGAATGTCCGCCGGTCTCCGCCCGAGGAGCCGGGCAAGGTCACCGCGCGAGAAGGCGAACCACTCCCCTTCATCGAGGAGGTGAAGCCCGCGCACGAGTTCGCGCGCATCTTCGAACTCCCTCCAGCGCGGTGCTGTGGTCGGCATGGCGGGATCGTTCGCAGGCGAGGAGTGCCGGGGAGAACGCCGCCCGTAGGGAAGGGGGAGTGTGGTGTGGAGCGGGCTACGCGATCTTACGGGTTGGTGGACCCAGCCCCGGCTGGAGAAGTATGGCAGGTCCGCGGGACGGGCGGGGCGGGATTCGGTGAACGCGCGCTGCCTCAAGCGCCGCTCCATTCGAGACGTATCGCCGGTCGCATCGGGTGAGTTCGGAGCGTGTTCACGTGGGATAGGTTGTGGCGCTCAAGCCGGCTGGCGCGCGATCATTGATCCATGCAGAGAGAGCTGACGTGCGCCGTGGAGCGGCTGCCCGAGCGCACCGCGCCGTCGGGTCACCGCGCGCGCGTCGCCGCCGCCGTGGACGCGTGTCGCGACGGTCCTTCTGGCCATCGCAACAACCTCGGCAGTTCGCCGGCCCCGGGGCATTGACATGGATGACTCGAAGCCATCGCGGCAGGCACCGCGGTCCGCGGGCGGCCGAGTGCGCGTGCTCACGAAGAAAGCGGTGCTGGACCGCGAGCATTGCCTCCTCATCGAGGACGGTCGTCCGTGCGCGAACGCTGTCGAGCAACGTGGACTATGCGGGCGCCACGTCCAGTACCTGCGTGCTCGCGGACGGCTCGAAGAGTTCGCGGCTCCGCGCGTGCGGGCGGAGGACCGCCGACACCGCATCGAGCTGAAGCCAAGTCCCGAGCCGGGCATCTGCCGACTGATCGTGAACGCCCGACCCTGCGTGAAGCCCGCCAAGCGTCGCGGTCTCTGCACGCGCCACTACGGCACGCTCCATCAGCGGTCCGACCTCGATATGAATCGCTTCGCCCTTCCACTGCGGTCCGTGCGCGACGTGCGCCTGCGCCGCCGACTGATTCCCGGGGCATGTCGCGTGCGAGAGAGCGGACAGGCCTGCTCCGAACCGATGTATGCCCGAGGGCTCTGTCGCCGTCACTACCGGCTGAAAGAGTCCGAGCCCGCGCTCTTCGCGGCGCTCGCGGAACCCGATCCCAAGGCCCAGCGGCTCTCGCTTCGCGCCCGTCCGGTGCCGGGCCGCTGCCGTGCGGCGGCCGATGGTGCGGGGTGCGGCGAGGCGGCCCATGTACGAGGTCTGTGCGCGCACCACTACCAGGTACTTCGGAAGAACCCCGCGCTGCTGGCGGAGATCGCTGTCCCTCCGCGGACGCGTACGGGTCCGGTGTTCGATCGCCGCGCCGACGCGACCCGGATGCCGAGCGAGTGCGTCGTCGTCGAGAACGGCCTGCCCTGCTCCCGTCCCGCGCAGCACCGCGGCGTCTGCGCGAAGCACCGGCGACAGCTCTACGAGAGCCCCGCCTACGATCTGGCAGACTTCTATCTGCCCGAGCCCGAGCGGTCGCTGGCGCGGAAGACCGACGCGGAGACCGCGGATGGACTCTGCGAAGTCCTTGAGGACGGCGCTCCGTGCTCGACGCCGCCGCACGCGCGTGGACTCTGCCGCACGCACTACCGTTTGGCGGCGGAACGACGCATCCTCGACGCTGTCGCGAGGCCTCCGCGCACTGCTTCCACGCCCTTCGGCGCGGGCAACGACCGGCCGCACGTCTACATCGACAAGAATGTGCTCTTCGACCACGCCGACCACGCGACGTTCGGCGCCGTCGGTCAGTCGGCGTCGGTTCGGCTTGTGCGCCAGGTGATGGCTGGAAAAGTCCGCGCCTCGGTGAGCGCGGACGCGATCAAGAGCACGTACAACCACCTGCGCCACCGGCTCAGTCGGCCGACCGGGGAGGGAGGACGGGGTCTCGCCGTGGACGAGGCGGATGTGATTGCGCGCGCCCACATCGTCGCGACCTTCTACCGCACCGGAGCGTGGCGGGTGATCGTCCTCGACGGTCGCGTGTTCGAGCGGGTCGCCATGACGCAGGGCGGCACGTTGAGCTTCGAGGACGCGCTCGAGTACGAGGCGTACCAGTCCGCGAGCGCCGGAAGCGCGGGTCCGACGATGTTCGTCACCCGGGACACGGACTTTCCGGAGGGGGTTCACCCGGAGAACGTGGTCCGGGCGTACGGGTGGTAGCGGCATGCCGAGCGGGGGGCCGCGAGGTCCGCGAACGTGTCACGCCGCTTGAGGTGATCCGCCCATCTCCTCATCCGCGAGGCGGATCGCGCCGTCGCCCGCCCGCGCGGCATCGATCGCCGCCGTCGCGAGGTTCGCCGCCTCGCTCCCGGGAGCGACCGTCGCGAGTAACTCGCCAGCGGCCTTCGCGAACGCCTCGGGGCTCTCGCTCACGTCCTGTGTCGGGCTGCTCGTCTGCGTCAGCGTGTTGGCGGACGACTGGGCGCCGCCCTCCTGCTTGCCGAGGCCCTTGACGTCGCCGTTCGCCGCGGGGCCCACGGTGATCGTCACGGTCGGCAGCTTGCCGTCGGCCGCGGTCGGGCCGGCCATGACGACGGTCGGCGAGACGATCAGCACACCTTGCTGGTCGACGGGCGCAGACAGCGTGATCGGGCTCGACTGCGCGCCGCCGTCAGGACCGCGCTGCGGCGCGACCTTTGGGGCGCTCTGGCACGCGCCGGCGGCGAACCCGACGAGCGCGAGGACGAGGGCGGACACGAAGCGACGAGTTCCGCACATGGGTGTGTAGGGTGGCGCGGTGAGCCCGCTCCAGACTGTGCAGACGGTTCCGGCCGGCGGCGCGCTCGAGCGCGGATGCCGTGCCGGCTTCGGCTCCGGTCAGCCCCCAAGAGGAGCGGATGCCCACTTGGTGGCGCGCTCGGACACCCATCGCCCCGGGCTGATGTCGTCGGAGACATCTTCCGCGAAGCGGCCCACGAATCGCTCTGGGATGCGTACTTCGCCGTCGCGTGGAGCCGCGGTAGCCTTCACTGCGAGAGGGACCAATGTCCAAGATTCGCAAAGTCGTTTTCCTGGCCATGCTGCTGTCAACCGTCGCATGCAAGGCCATCGACGAGACGTCGGGCGCCATGGCGGACGCGCTGGCGCGGCCCGATCCCGTCACCGGCGCACGCACGCTGAATGTCGAGACGGAGCAGGCGGAGGTCGCCGCGGCAGCGCAGCGGGTCCGCTCGATGCTCGACGACGCACGTAGCAAGAGCGTCCCGGTGGATCAGGACGCGGCGCTCGTTCGGAAGCTCCAGGAGATGCTTACACGGCTCGCCCCCGTGTCACACCGCCCGGGCCTTCCCTGGGAGATCCACGTCATCGGGGTTCAGGAGCCGAACGCATTCACGATCGGCGGCGGCAAGATGTTCTTCTTCTCAGGGGTTCGCGAACTCGCGCAGACCGACGATGAGCTCGCCGCGGTACTTGCGCATGAGATGGCGCACAACACCTGTCGCCACATCACGGAGGCGCAGAGTGCAGGGCTCGCCAGTTCGATGTCGAGGAGCATGCGACGCGACGCGTCCTCCCCTTTCTACGCAGCCGCGTACTCCACAGAGCATGAGGATGAAGCCGACCGCGTGTCGCTGCTCTACCTCGCGCTCGCAGGGTACGACCCCGGAGTGGTCCCGGGGATCTGGGAGAGGGCGCACCGGAAGTGGGGCAGCAACCCCGGGAACTTCACGTATGACCACTCGCTGAACGCCGACCGTGCCGGAAAGACCGCAGCCTTGGTACCGACGGCTCGCACGGCGCTCGCCGGCCGAGGGATCGCGAACCCGGATGCTGATCGTCTGAAGTTAGAGAGCCCGCTGATCGAGAGACAGGCGACATCCTCGGGCTTCCTGGCGCTCTTGGAGACGGTCGCGAACACGATGGCGTCACATGCAGAGGTCTCCGCTGAAGCAGCGGAGCGCGAGGCAGCCGCGCGTCGGACAGGCCATGTCGCACCATCGAAGGCTGCTGCACCCCGTAGTGCTGATGTGCCGTCCGCGGAGCGCGACCTGACCACGGCAATCCACCTCCACCAGAGCGGACGACTCGCAGACGCAGAGTCAGCGTACGAGCGCGTGTTGGCGAGCCGACCGAGCAGCGTGCCAGCGCTCTACAACCTCGCGTGCATCTGCGCCGTGCAAGGCAGGGAGAAGCGCGCACTGAATCTGCTCGATCGCGCCGTCGACGCGGGGTTCAGGGACGCGGCACACATGAAGGCCGATTCGGACCTGGCATCGCTCCGCGGGAACCTCCGGTACCGCGAAATCGTCAGGCGCGCAACGGCCCGATAGGGCGAGCAGGGGCTCATGAACCGAATCGCGACGTTGTCCATCTGCCAGTTCTCACTTGCGCTCGTCCTCGGCGCGGCGGGATGCGGACCACCCGCTCAACTGGCGCCCACACCACCGAGATTTCATCACACGGCCCGCTTGGGGGATGGCCAACCGAGCACGCCGCTCGCGAAGTCGACGATCGAGATCCGCTCGTCAAGAAGCGACGAGCCGTTGAAGTGGAGTGTCTCCGGCGCTCCCTCGTGGCTGCAAGTGTCAGCAGACAACGGCGTCACGCCCGGCGAGCTCGATCTGCGATTCGACGTCGCGTCGATGACCTACGGCGAGAACACCGCATCTCTCGTGTTCCGACAGCAGGAGACCGAGGTGTCCCTTCCGGTCCGTTACGACCTGCTCGGTTCGCTCACGATCGGCCCGAGCCCGAGCGTCACGCTCGGCGGCATCGCTGGCGAGCCGCGCTCGTCGGTCGCGACCCTCACCGTGGACAGCCCACAGAAGGCGGGCCTCAAGTGGCGCGCTAAGACCGAGGCTGCATGGCTCGTCCTTGAACCGACATCAGGAGAGACACCGACGACCATGTCGGTCTCTGCCGATCTGACGAAGGCCGGACCGAACGCCTCAGGTCGGATCGAGTTCGTGGCTGACGAGACCTGGCAAGGGTCACCAGCGGTGGTCCCGGTGGCGCTCCACACGCTCGCGGTCTCGCCGGCTGCGTTCGACCACTCGGAGCGGCTCGGCGCGGACCCCAACGTCCCGCCGCTTCAGGGTCACAAGCTGGAGCTTCGGTCATCCGCGCCCGACGAGTCGCTCGGGTGGACTCTGTCCGGAGCGCCGCCGTGGCTCAGCGTGGCGACGGCACAAGGCGGTACACCGACCGACGTCGACCTGAGGTTCGACCTCACTTCGATGAACTACGGTGAGAACGTCGCGACACTTTGTTTCCGCCATCGGGACGCAGAGAGGCGCATGCGCCTCAGGTACGAACTCCTCGGCGCACTCCGGATCGGTCCCACGCAGAACGTTCCGCTCCGAGGCGTTGTCGGCGCAGAGAAGTCGTCTGTCGTGAAGCTGACGGTGGACAGCCCGGTGAAGCCCGGTCTCAAGTGGAAGGCGAAGTGCGATGACCCGTGGCTCGTGGTCGAACCGACCTCAGGCGAGACCCCTTCGACCGTCTCCGTGCATGCAATCCTAGCGAAGGCCGCATCCAACGCGTCAGGCCGCATCGAGTTCACGGCAGAGTCTGCGTGGCAGGGCTCCCCTACAGTGATCCCAGTAGTCATTGAGATCCTAAATCCCTCCGCGGTCCGCAAGCAGATCGACGCGAAGGTCGCACTGATCAAGTCCGAGCGCAACGACACGAAGCGTGACCTCGACAGGATCGCCGAGGCACTCAAGACGCCCCGCGGCGTCGAGGCAGTGATCCAGTCGTTCCGAGAAATCGCCGATCGGGCCGAGAGTGGCGCGGCGCGCGTGTCCACGCTGCACCAGGATCTCCTGGGGTTCTTGGAGCAGAACGCCGCGTACGAGGAGGTCGCGGGGTTTGCCGAGGTTCGGGCGGTCGCATCCCAACTGCTCACGGACGTACAGGCCGAGGCCTCCGCTTTCAAGAGGTGCGTCCATGGGATTCGAACGTCATCGTTCGCCGTGCACTCGGGAGCGGAGTGGCAGAGCGCCCCGATCGAGGTGAGCGTCGGGGACATCATCGCATTCGAGGCTTCCGGCACGTGGAAGCTCGGGTTCATGATCTCCGCCGTCGGACCAGAGGGCCTTCCAACTCCTTCGATCCAGGATTCGGCGAAGAAGGGTCTCGACTACGGGCATCTCAACGTGGACCCCGCGCACAACCATGGCTGTCTGCTCCTGCGAGTCGGCACGAGCATCGTCGCCGCGCAGGCGTCCCAGGGGCTCGCTCGCGCAACCGAGTCCGGCGCGATCGAGGGACGCTGCAACGACACCAGGTACACAGATAACAAGGGCAGCCTCACGGTCCGCGTTGCCGTCATTCCGTCGCGGTAGCCACTACGGCCGCAGTGTTCGCACGGAAGTCTGCCGCGTGCGCACCGTCGCCAGAGTCTTCGTCATCCAGTGCGGCTTGCACGCGCGGGTGCGTAGATATCCGAGGAGCCTCACGAGTCGAGCACCGTCCTTCGCGGTGCGTCACGCCTACGCCGAGCGCTCAGCGCCGTCCCGGAACCACGCGCCGTCAGCTGCTTCGGCGCGTCGCTCGCCCATCCCCTGGGCCAGCTGCGGCGGGGCGGACCCGCCATTTCGGCGGGCCGCATCGGCGGAGACGGGCTACTGGGGCTGCGGTCCGGTGCCCACGGCGCCGACCGACCGTGCCTTCGCGATGAGTTGACGCGCCTTCGCTGCATCCCCGACCCGTGCGGCCTCGATCGCCGCAGTCGCCAGGTTCGCGGCCTCGCTCCCCGGTGAGACGGTCGCGAGCAACTCGCCGGCCGCCTTCGCGATCGCCTCGGCGCTCACGGTCACGTCCTGCGTCGGGCCGCTCGTCTGCGTCAGCGTGTTCGCCGACGACTGCGCCCCGCCCTCCTGCTTGCCGAGGCCCTTCACGTCCCCGTTCGCCTGCGGGCCGACGGTGATGGTCACGGTGGGCAGCTTGCCGTCCCCGGCGGTCGCGCCGGCGAGGACGACCGTCGGCGAGACGATGAGCACGCCGTGCTGGTCTACGGGCGCGGACGGCGTGATGGGGCTCGACTGCGCGCCGCCGTCAGGACCGCGCTGCGGCGCGACCTGCGGGGCGCTCTGGCACGCCGCGGCGGCGATCCCGACGAGCGCGAGGACGAGGACGGACACGACACGATGGACTCCCTGCATGACGGACTCCCTTCACGACTTGGCGAGCGCGGATCGGTCGATCCCGTCGCGGACTGCGTCGGCGATGACCTGTCGGTGTGCGTCGAGGGCTTCGCCGACCATGCCCAAGACCTTTGTGTTCTCGTTGATGGCGTTGACCGAGCTCGCCTGCGACGCGTGGCAGGCGTCGGCGATCGACTTGATCGTCGAGTCGCGGCGGTCGAGTGCGCGCAGGAAGTAGATGACCAGGACAACGAGCACCGTCAGCGACGGGACCTGGCGCGCGGCTTCCTTCAGGGTCTCGTCCATGGCTCAGGCCCTCTCGTGACGGGGACGCTGCGCGTACGCGAGGTCCGCGCGGAAGACGACGGTGCCGCCCGCCTTCCCGGCGCCGCCGACGGTCTTGCGCCGGACGGTCGCGAGGACAAGGCAGCCCGCGGAGACGGGGTTCGCGGGGTCGTCGTGATCGATGACGAGTTCGGTGACGTGCGGGCCGCCGCCGTCGTCGATGCCCTCGACGTCGGCGCCGATGTCCGTCACGGCGTCCGCGAGCGGCGTCGCGGCCTTCGCGACGCGGTCCTGGCCGGGGATGAGCGTCCGGACCTCGCCGGTCCACTCGATGTCGTCGCCAGCGAGTTGCGCCTGCCCGAGGACCTGGAAGAGCCGGAGCCGGAGGTCCGATGCACCCTGCCAGTTCCTGGGGACGATGAACGCGAGCGACCGCTTCTCGGTGACGTCGTCGAAGAGCCAGCCCTCGAGCGCGCCCTTCCGCGTCTTGGTCGGCGGGTTCACGGCGTCGTTCCCGAGATCGCCTTCGAGCGGGAGCTCGACGGTGTCGAAGGACGCCGACGGCGTGACGGAGAGGAGGCCCTTCCAGCCGCCGGAGATCGGGAGGTCGGCGAGCCAGAACTCGCCGTCGCCGAGCCGGTAGACCAGGAGCCCGGCGTTCGTGGGCGTCGCCGGCGGGAGCGCGTTCCGGTTCTCGACGCGAAGGGCGCGGTACTCGAACGGCGCCGCGCGATCGTCCACGATGCTCGGGTCGGCGTTGATGCTCGCGGGAAGCCGCGAGAGCGGGCCGACCGGCTGCCACGACGCGGGCCCGGCGGCGATCCGCAGGTAGCGGAACACCCGGTAGGGCGTCTGCGCGGTGTCCACCCAGACCTGCCCGTCCTGCGGGTTCGCGGGCGGGACCGCGCCGGCGAAGCCCGTCCGGAGTTCGATCGTGCGCCCCTCCAGTTCGAGGAACGCCACCGGGATGCTGTCCCCGGTGTTCGGGTCGTCGTTCAGGGGGGCCCACGTCGGCACGAAGGCGAGCGTCGGCGACCGGGAGGCTCGTGCAAGTCCGGGCGCTACGGCGCGATGAGTCCGTGTCCGCGAAGCGCGTTGAGGATCTGCATCACGGCTCCGCGGCACTGCATGTCGATGACCATCCCGCCGGCCGGATCCGCGATGGCTCCCGCCCGCGCGCCGACGACCTGGTCGCCCGCGACGACGAGGCCGGAGCCGAGGACAAACTTCGCCCCATCGAGCGCGGCCACGCCGCTCGCGTCGCCTGCCGGGAGCCACCCGACCGCGAGCTTCCCGTCCGCGAGGGCCTTCGGGATCGCGTCTGCTGTCGGCGCGACGGTCGCCACCTCGTCCGTTCCGCCGTTCTGGTGCGTCGATGCGTGCGGGACGGACGGGAGCCACGCCGGCGCGAGCCTGCCGCTCAGCATCGCGATCGGGATCTTCCCGGCCGCCGGAGTCTCCTGCGCGTTCGCCGGGTCCTGAACGACCTTCGCCGCGCCGTCGAGCGTCGCGAGGCCGTCGGGGACGCCGGCATCGTCCTCCGTCCAGACGAGCTTCCACGCCACGCGCTACTCCAGTTCCAGTTGCCGCAGTCGCGGCGCGAGGGCCTGATGGCGGAGGAGGTCGAGCGCCATGAGCACGGTCTCCGGACTCTCGCCGTGGGCGTTGATCACCTCCGCGAGGTCGTCGTGGAGGCGACGCGTCCGCTCCTTCTGCGTCCCGGTCGATCCGGCGGCGACGGGCGGGCCAGGGGCGGTCGGCGCAGGCTCGGCGGGCTGCATCGCGGGGACGGGCGGCCCGGGCGGGACGAACGCAGCCGGTGCGCTGCGGCGGCCATCGGCCTGCCGCGCGGCGCGCGCGTGGACCCGGGCGACGAATTCCGCGTCGGCCACGATCAGTACCAGACCATCGGCCGGTTGATCGTCGTGTCGAAGATGAGCCGACCGAGCGCGGGCGCCGCGGGGCGCGTGCCGGTCGTGTAGCCCTTCGGCCGAAGCGCCGTGATCTCGTTGTCCGCGAAGTCCCAGGCCGTCCCCGCCTGCGCGGCCGCGGGGACGCGGGTGTCCGAGAGTCGCCCGTCGTTGCCGGCCGCCGCCTGCTGCGATCCGGTGCCGAGCGTGCGGAGGGACGGCGTCGCGACCACGCCGTCCTTGTTTGCGGCGGCGACGTGGGCGTCGGTGATCCCGAGGGCCTTCACGCGGAGGGTGTCGGCGTTGATCTCCAGCGTCGACCCGTCCACGTTCACGTCGAGCGTGTTCCCGGTCTTCGTGAGGCCCACGCCGCCGACGATGTCGCCCGCGCCCGAGAACTGCGTCCACGTGAGTGCCGTCGTGCCGACGACGATCAGGGCGTTCGTCGTGAGCACCCAGAGGGTGTCGGCGTTGACCGTCCCCTCCTCGACGAAGACGGAGGCGCTCCGCAGGTCGCCCTCGCTGTCGGCGTCGGCCGCCCGCGCCCACGCGCCTGCCGCCGCGACGTACATGCCGTTCTCGGAGCCAGTGTTCTGGTTCTTCACCAGGACGCGGTCGCCGGCGATGACGTTCACCCCGTCGATGGTCTGCGCGCCGGAGAGCGCGATGTCCCCGGTCGTCGCGGCGCGGACTGAGTCCTTCGGTGCCAGGCCCTGCGCGACGGAATCGACGTACCCCTTTGTCGCGAGGTGGGCGGTGGCGGTCGGGTCCGCGGCGTTCACGCCCTTGAAGGCGCCGAAGTCGAGATCGCGCGTGAGCGGGCCGAGCGCTGGCGCGGCGTCGCTGCGCATGGCGGTCGTCGCGGCACCGTTGACGGCCGCGCCGCCGATCGTCGCGGAGGGGTTCGCGAACCCTCCGAAGTCGTCCTCTGTGATGAGCTTCTTCCACGCCATGGGATCGGGCCTCCGGGGTCTTCCCGAAGGGTCGGCGCGCGGGAGGTTCGTTCAAGCTGCGCTCGACTGGCGGTCGCGACATGGATCGCGGTACCTTCTGCGGGAACATGACTGCACACACTCGCTGGCACTTCGTGCTCCGTCACATCTCAACGGGCGCATGGGCCACACTCACCAGGTTCGCTGATGTCAGAGATGCACTCGAGGTCCTCGCCACGGTGCTCGTGCTGGCTGGAGGCGCACCGCTGACGTTGATGTCGCTGTCGGAGGGCGTCCCGGCCTGGGTCTTCGTGCCATGCACAGCGCTGGCGTGGCTGACGCTGGCGCTCCTCTCGGCGCACGACGAGAACCTGCGGGATCGCGCCGAGTGGAACCGTGAGCAGACGCGCCTGAAGGACCGAATCGCGGAGAAGGACGCGGAGATCGGACGCATCGATCAACATCGGGTTCAACTCGATCGAGAGGCTTCGAGCGTTCATGGCCAGTTGCAGGACGTTCGGCACACGCGTGACGATGCTGTCAAGGAGCGAGATCGAGCACACATGGCACTGGACCTCGTGCGCGATCAGCCGGCTCGCGCAGAGTCGTGCTTCAAGACGGCGCTCAGCGCCGCACGCAAGAAGGGTCACGAGCTAGTGAACGCAACGCCCACCAATCTGCAGTCCCTGCTTACATGGACGCAGCGCGTACAGCGGCTCGGCGAGCAGGCGCTGAGCAGGAAGAGCCGCCTTGCCGACGACCTTCGGCGGTCGGCCGAGACGAACACAGATCGGATCTTTCAGGCCCGACCGTACGCGCTGACCACAGACGACCTCCGTCGCGACGCTGAAGGGCTGCTGCACTGCCTGAGTGAACTCGATGCTCAGGCGTCGTCGGAGGACCTGAACGCGTCGTTCGACGGCACGGGCGTCGCCGATTGGGATGCGCCCTAGCTCACGTCCCCATCGCCTGCCAGTGGACCGCCGGCGCGAAGCTCGCCGGGTCGCCCGGGAAGACCGCCGCGCCGCCCGCGATCGTGAAGCCCGTCGCGGTCACGTTCGTGACGATCGGCGTCCCCGTGTACCCGACGAGGCTCGCGGTCACCTTCGGCAGGTTCTGAAACGGCACCGGGAAGACGACGTTCACGGGGCTGCAGTTCACGACGACCTCGCCCTCCAGCTTCCGGTTGAACTTTCGCCGCGTGACGACCAGCCGCGGGACGCGGACGAACCGCAGGCCATCGCCCGTGACCGTGACGCGGAGCCGGGTCCGCCAGTATCCATAGGTGCCCGGCGCGAACGGCCGCCAGCCGTCCCACGCCCCGCCCGCGGTCGGACTCGTGTCGATCTCGACAGCGGCGTCCACGGGCGCGAGGGGCGTGAGCCGCCAGGAGTTCTGCGACGCGAAGGACGGTGTCCGGAGAGGGACGAGTTGCTCGTTACGCCCGGCCCGAGCGCCGAGCGCGGGGCGACGGATCGCGCCGAACGGGAGGCCCGCGTCCACCGGCTGCGCCGCGCCCATGTCCACCTCGACGCGCTGGTGCTCAAGCTGCCCCGCGTCGAAGACGGGCGACTCGTAGGCGCCCCGCGGCCAGTACTTCGCGAAGCACTGGACGCCCGCGAAGGAGCCGAACGGCGCGACAGCCGCCCCGAAGTGAAGCGGGAGCCGCTCCTGGCGCAGCACGCCGCCGTCCACCTCGAGGTGGGTCTTCGTGCCCGGCCACCCGAGCGCCCCCTGGTCGGCAGCGTCCGAGGTGACGTGCGTGTCGAGCGCCGCGATCGTGACTGTCGCGGACGCCGCCTCGCGCGACGTGCGGCCGAGGGAGTCCACGGCCTTCAGGTGGAGCGTCGTCGCGCCCGACGCGGACCAGGCCCACGCGAGACTCGTCCCGGTCACGCCCGCGGCGATCCGCGTTCCGTCCTCCCACGAGTCCCCGACGCGCGCCTCGTGGGCCACCGTGACGCCGTCCGTCGCGGCGTCCCACCGGAGGTTGACGTTTGGGCCGTCCTGCGCGGCGGCGAAGCCCGTGGGCGCGACGGGCAGCGCGGGCGTTCCCTCGTCGGCCGTCGGCGCGACGCGGAGCGTCTCCCACTCGTCCTCCGCGGCGAGACTGCCGTCCGTCTCGACGGGTACCACGGCGAACGTGTAGCTCCGCTCCGGGTGGAGCCCCGTCGCCGTGAACTCGCTCGCGTCCGTCCGCCCGATCTCCGTCCATCCGGTGTCGTCGGCGCCGCGCTTCAGGACCGCGACCGTCCCGGACTTGCCGCGCGACCAGTTCAGGGCGATGTCGACGAAGTGATGATCTGAGCCGGTCACACCGTCGAGCATCGCTACGCGGGAGCCCCGTTCCACTCCGACTCGCACGGCGCACCCATCGAGCGCTCGCCCCTGCGTGCCGGAACTTCTACCATCACCTCCAAGGTGCCAACACAGAAGCGCCAACCTTTCTGAGGGAGCGACATGCCCATCACAGACAAGCAGCTCGACCAGGCGTACTCCGACCTCAAGGGGAAGTGCGGCGGAGTGCGGAACGACTACTTCGGGCTCCTCTACCTCGAGCAGGAGTTCCGCGTTCCCAGGGACTTCGCGATCAACCAAGTGGCGTTCGGTGGCAACGACTACGGCCTCGACGGCTTCCACTTTGACGCGGACCGGCGCAACCTCTACCTGTTCCAGTTCAAGTACTCCGAGTCCCACACCCAGTTCAAGGAGAGCTTCCACCGGCTGATCGGAGACGGGATGGAGCGCGTCTTCGACGCGCGCACACAGGACGCGCGCCAGAATGACCTGCTCCTCCAGCTGCGCAGCTGCCTGTTAGAGAATCAGGCCGTCATCGATAAGGTCTACATCCACTTCGTGTTCCTGGGCGATCCGTCAGAGGCCGAGCGAAGCGCCGTGCTCGACAAACTCCGCGAGGACCTGGAGAACAAGAAGCACCTGATTGATAAGTGCTTCGGCCGCGCGGTGACGCTGCTGATCGAGTACCGGTCCGGCCTCTCCCGAAAGGCCGGGACAGTCTCGCACCAGCGGACGACCCACCGGTACGACCTAGAGATCACAGGTTCGCTCGAGCGCACAGGTCCCGGCGGCGAACGACTGATCGTGGGCCTTGCCCGCGTTTGCGACCTCCATCGTATGTACGCCGAGATGGGCCAGCGATTCTTCGAGCGCAACATCCGGAGCTCGCTCGGAGAGGAACTCGCGGCCAACCGCGCCCTGGAGCGCGCCTTCCGCCGGATCGTGATCGAGCGGACCGACGACCCCTCGATCTTCGCCTTCAACCACAACGGTGTGTCGTTTGCTGCCGAGGAAGTCGAGATCGATGGCACACGCATGCGAGTCACCGAGCCACGGCTGCTCAACGGGGCGCAGACCGTCACGACGTTCGCCAGATTCCTCGCCAAAAACGAAGGCGACGCTCGCCTGCGCGAGAACGCCGCCGCGATCGAGGGCATCCACGTGCTATGCAAGGTGATCGCTGACGCGCCGCAGGATTTCGTGACCAGCGTCACGATCAACAACAACCGGCAGAACCCGGTTGAGCCTTGGAGTCTCCATGCGAACGACACCATCCAGCTTGAGCTACACGACAAGTTCCGCGACGACGTAGGCGTCTTCTACGAGCGCCAGTTGGGCGCGTTCAAGTCGATGAGCGACAACGACCTTGACAGCATCGGGATCACGGCCCGCAAGCCAGTGGAACTGCTGCCGCTCGCGCAGACGTTGCTTGTTACGGATGGCGAAATCGACAAGCTGAGCTCGATGCGTCGCGTGTTTGAGGACGAACGCATCTACGAAAGCGTGTTCAGCGCGGCGCGACTCAGGGCGGACACTCGGCAGATCCTTCTCTGCTACAAGGTCCGATTCCGTCTTCGCAGACTGCTCAACGACATCATCGACAAGGGCCCGAACAAGTACGAGTACATGAGCCGAGCGCGGAACTTGCTCTGGGCGCTCGTCTGCCAGGGCATCCTGAACGCGCCAGATCTCGACGAGTTGGCGGAGTCGTATGGCCGCGACATGACCGTCCCGGCGGATTTCACGGAGCGGCTGTCGGCGCTCGCGACCACGCGGTGTCGGTTCCTGATCTCCGACGTGGTCGGGCTCCGCGAGAACGCGGAGCGGCTGAGCGAAGGCAACCTGAACTTCCTTCGCGCCAACGCCTCGTACAAGAAGTGCATGGACTTCGCTCACAAGCGCTGGAAGTGGGTCGAGAAGCGGCTGAAGTAGCCGATCGATCGAGCGTCACCCGATGACACGAGCACGGAGATTCGTGGCGCGGCGCGACGTGCTCGACGTCGGCGTAGACGAGCCGACCGCGGCGGCGCTCATCGGCACCGTGACGCTCTTCAGCGCGTATGCCGAGGAGTCCATCACCCGCCCCGCGTACCGGACGGCGAGCTTCCCGTCCTCGTCGCGCCCGACCGCGCCGGCGAGGACGCGGACCTTGAGCTCGGACGCGTTTCCGCCGGTCGAGAAGGGCACGCGCGTCTACACGGTGACGATGTCGCCCGCCTCGACGTGCTGGACGCCGGGGTGCGCCTCCCACGTGCACGGGAACGGGAGTGCCCTCGCCTGCTCGGCGAGGTGCCGCAGCATGCGCGCCGCCTCGGTCTCGCGCGTGCAACCGCGGAGGTCCACCTCGCGGATGTTGAGCGGCGTCGCCTCGGGAAGTCCATCGACCGGGTAGAGGAGCTCGTCGCGCTCGTAGTCGAGGAACTCGCTCCAGAAGGAGCCCTTCACGCCGCTGGGCGACTTCCCCCACTCCTCGAGCTTCAGCACGAACTTCGACATGTTCTGGTTCACGGGGTCGGTGTCGTCCACGAACGTGAAGACGCTGTCGCCGTCCTGGTCGAGAGGGAAGCGCCAGCGCGCGCCCTGGAGCGACGCAAAGCAGTATCCGAGGAACGCGATGTCGCCGACCGTCTCCATGAGCGACATCGGCGTGTCCAAGACGATGTTCAGACGGCAGCGCCGCTCGCCGTTCGTCGCGGACGCGGGGAGAGTCGCGTCGTCGCCGGGGCGGCGGACCCACGCATCGCAGAAGTCGGCGAACGCGATCAGGCCGTTGCGCTCCGCGGTGCTGCCGTCCGCGCCGAGGAAGAGGTCGGCCCCGGTGAAGAAGTAGCCCGCGCCGTAGCGTTCGATCGCCGCGCCTTCGGACGAGGTCACGAGGTCGCGGATCGCGAGCGCCGCGTTCTGGCTGCTGCCGAGATCGCGCGCGCCGCCGTGCTCGTCCGTCCGCGGGTCGTAGAGCTTGGCGCGCTTCGCGATGCAGGTGACGCGGAGGCTGCCGCCCTGGAGCGACGCGCCCGGCGTCCCGCGGAGTCCAAGCAACGCCGTCCCCGGGTAGCTGAACCCTTCGCGCGTGACTTCGGTGACGTACGCGAACGTCGTCTCGTCCACGACGAGCGGGTTCGTCGAGGCCGCCGTCAAGCGCGTGACGCGGACCTCGTAGGCCGCGCGGTCGAGGTCGGCCAAGGCATCCGCCGCGCCGGACTCGCCCGCGATGGCGCGCCTCTCCAACTCGTCGCGCAGGCCGATCTCCCACCGCATCGTCGAGGGGCGCTCGCCGATCAGCGTGAAGTACGAGCCGGAGTGCGAGCGGAGGATCGTCCACGACGACGCGCCGAGCTTCCGGTACTCGACCCGCACCCTCGCGCTGACCGCCTCGGTCCCGCCGTCGTCCTCGTACTGGATCATCCCGCGCGGCGCTGTGATGCCGACGCGGAGGTCGTCGACCTCGCGGCCGTCCGTCGAGTAGGTGACGGCCGCGTCCTTCGCGAGGACCGACTCGCGCGGGTTCCGGGACTGCTCGAGGTCGGTGAAGCCCTCGATCGGCTGCTGGTCAAGGGTCCCCGGCCGCCAGGTGACGCGCAGCCCGTGGAAGGAGGTCGTCCGGTACTTCGCCGTGACCTTCTTCCCGTTCGCGGGAGCGGACCCGAAGACGACCTTCGTGATGCCGCCCGCCGCCCGCGTGATGGCGAGCGAGTCCGCCCCGAGGTAGTCGTACGTGACCCGGACCGTGTAGCCGGTCGGGGGCCGCGTCGCGAGGCGCAGCCGCATCTTCCACGCGGCGAGCTTCTGCGATCCCCACCTGAAGAGTCCCTCGCGGCGCGGCTGCTCCAGCTCCGGGCGACCCGTGCCGCGGATGAAGACGCGGATCGTCTGCGAGAGAATGCGCTCCGTCTTGTCGTCGCGGCGCAGGTCGAACGTCAGTTTCGGCGTGGGAAGCCGCGCGCCGGTCAGCGGGTCGTAGCGCGCGGCGGGCGGCGCGGGGACGGTGAACTCGGTCGACGCCGATCGCTTCGTCCACGCCTTCTTCACGCCGTCCACGAACATCTCGATCGCCGGCGCCTCGTCGTCGCCGAGGAACACCCAGCGGTGCGGGAACGTGAACTCGCGCTTGCTCCCGTTCCCGCGGCCGAGATCCTCCTCGCGGAGTTTCGAGACGATCGCGCGGTCGTTGATCTCGATGTCGCTGACGTCCTCGACCTGGCCCTCGCAGATGACCCCGAGCCAGCGGAACTCCTGGCGCGCGGTGTTCCGCACGTCGCCGGGCGAGACGCCCTCGATCGCCTCGGTGACGGACTCCGCGATGACGACCGGCTTCACGCGGTGGACGCCGTAGAGGATCGGAACGTAGGCGTCGGCCCCGCGGGGGTTCTCGAACTGGTCGATCCCGTAGGTCGGCGAGTCGCGGAGGTTCTTCTGGCGGGGCGGGCCCGGCGTCAGGGCCGTCCCGACGATCGTCGCGGCGCCGGCGACCATCAGGGGCACGCCCAGCTCCGAGAGCGTCCCCAAGCTGAAGATCGTCAGGACCGCGCCGACGAGGATCTCGATGCCGCCGATGATGTAGCTGGTGCTCTTGCCGCTCATGGCTCAGTCCACCCGCAGCGCCCGCGCGTCCGCGGCCGTCGGGAAGCCTCCGAAGCGGAGCGGCTCGCCCTCGAAGTGGCGGCGGCAGTCCTCGCGCGTCTTGTCGCACGTCGTGAGGTCGCCGACGTAGCCGCAGTGCGTGCCCTTGTAGAGCCAGCGGCAGCGCAGTCCCTGGAGAGTGCGGTCGGGAACGCGGATCGCCTCGGCCGGGAAGACGCCGAGATCGAACGCCACGGCCTCCCGCCCGATCCACGAGTAGGAGTTGATGAAGAGGACCCACTCGATGACGAGGTCCGCGGGCGTCGTGCCCGTGAGCATCGTCCGGCTCGCCTGCCGGATGGTGACACGCTGCCCGCGGAGGTCCGCGCCGCCGGTGTCCGGGTGACACAGCGGCCCGAGGACGCCGTCCGCGTTCTGGAGGACCATCTGGAGTGCCGGGATCTCGCGCTCGGCCGACTCCTGGATCTCGCCGAAGAATCCCGCGGTCGCCTCGAAGGTGGACCCGTTCCAGACGCGGGACTCGGCGTCGAGCGCGTAGCGCAGCGGCGTCGAGGGCCGCGCGATCTCGATGAGCGCCACGAGGTCGAGCTGGTCGCCCTGGAGCAGCGCGAGGAAGGCGGCGTTCTTCGTCCTCATGAGGCGTTCGGGACCGCGGCATAGCTGAAGCCGGGTCCCGTCTCCCGCATCTGGATCGCGAGGGTGCGGTCGGCAACCGCAGACGAGCCGCCGCCCCCGGCCTCCAGATCCTGCTCGCTCGGGAGGTCGTCCCCCTCGAAGCGCACGGCGAAGAGGAACTCGTAGGCGAGCGTCACGGTCGCGTCCGTCCCCGGGGCCGTCCCGAACCGCACGACGAGCTTCGTGGAGGTGCCGAGGACGTAGGTCGCGCCCGACTCGTTGACGACCGTGTAGTGCGTGCCCAGCGTCTGGACGGTCCCGTTCTTCCGGACGACGAGGGTCGCCGTGTCCACGTACCGCCGCGTCGCCGCGAAGTCCTTCTGCGTCGAGGACTCGACGGCGGGCGCGTCGCCCATCACCGCCGCGCCGGGGTTCTGCGTGCGGTAGAGGAAGGGCTCGAAGCCGCCGAAGCGCGCGTTCCAGAACGCCTCGAAGTCGCGGTAGCTCCCGCCGCCGTTCGGGAAGAGCAGCGTCCCGCGCACGACGAGTTCGCCCGCGGCGTGGAGCTTCTGGAGCGTGCGCCTGCCGCCGCCCTGCTCGTGCACGGCGTTGCCGTACGCGAGGTACTCGCGGAACCCGCGCCGCAGGAAGACGAAGGGGAAGATGGTCGCCATCAGTCCCTCGGCCTCATGCCGCGACGACCGCTCCGGCGCAGCGCCGAGCCGACGATCGCGGCCCGCGCCTCCGGGGAGGACCGCGCCATCACCTCGTCGGCGATGACGGCAGGCGGGCGAACCGTGAGCGCCACGTGGACGTCGCCCTGGCCGCCGCCGGAGTTGGCGCCGTTCGTCACGCGGACGAGTTCGCCGGGCGAGAGCTTCATCGAGACGAGCTGGCTGTCGAGGCCGCCGAAGCCGCCGACCCGCCACGTCCCGCCGTGGGCGCCGGTGGCGGCCGGTGCCGCGGACGCGGCGGCCGATGCGCCCGCTCCCGCTGCCGCGCCACCTGCCGCGCCCAGACCGGGGAACAGCGCGAGGATCGCCTTCATGATGAGCGCCTGCTCGATCATGCGGGCGACCTGGAACGCGAAGTCCACGGCGAACTCGCGGAACGCCTCGCCCGCTGTCATGCTCCCGCGGGCGATCTGCTCCAACGCGGAGGCGACGCCGCCCGAGAGGTCGTTCACCGCGACGTCGGCCATCTGCGCCCCGAGCCGGCCCCAGCCCGCGGTCTCCTCGCGAAGCTGCGAGATGCGTCCCTGGAAGCCCGCGCCGAAGTCGTCGCCGGTCACCGCGGAGGAGAGAGCGCCCTGCCGCGTGATCCGCTCGCGCGCCCCGGCGGCGGCGTTCTCGACCTCCTGCGCGCGCGTGAACTCGCCGCGGCGGCGCAGTTCCTCGACCTCCTTGCGCGTCTCCTCCTGGAGCGCCGCGAGGCGCGCCTCCGTCGCGAGGGAGGCGAGCCGCGCCTGATCCGTCTCGCCCTCACCGGCGAGGGCCAGCACCTTCTGGTTGTAGTCCGCGAGCCACGCCAGTTCCTTCTCGCGACCGTCCTGCGTGATCGCGCGGCGAAAGTCGATGTGGGCGGAGTAGAGGGCGTCGCGCTTCTGCGCCGCCTGCTCCTCGGTGAGGAGGCCCTTCACCTGCGCCTCGTTCACGCCGCGGAGTTCGGCCGAGTGACGCGCGTCCTCCTCCTCCATGCGGACGCGCGTCTGGTTCCGGTCGTCGGCGAGCGTCGCGGCTTGCGCCTGCCGCCGGATCGCGTCCACGCGGCCGAGGAAGCTCCGCTGCGTCTCGATCCCGCGCGCGTCGTACTCGCGGTTGATCGCGTCTTCCTTCCGGCGGGATTCGGCGACGAGGCGCGCGCGCTCGGGGCTGTCGGCCTTGAGGCTCTCCATCTCCTTCGCGCGCATCATCTCGCCGAACTCGGCGCGGTACTCGGTGAGCGCCTTCGCGCGGTCGGTGAGCGCCGGGTCGAGGCCGAGCGCGCTGCGGTCGTTCTCCTTCCGCATCGCGTCGGCCTTCGAGGCGGCGGCCTGCGTCGCGGCGATCTCCTTGCGGACCGCGCTCTCCCGCTCGAGCAGGTCGAGCATCTCGCGCTCGAAGCGGATGCGCGCCTCCAGCTCGCGCTTCTCCGCGGGCGGCGCGTTTGCCGCCTTCATCAGATCCTCGATCGCGTCGTGGACGCGGCCCTTCTGGCGGTCGAGCGCGGGGTCGGAGACGCCGGGGTTGAGCAGCGACTGGATGTCCACGCCCTTCTCGACGAGCGCCCGGTCGCGCGTCGTCTGCGCGGCGTCGAACTTCGCGAGCGCGTCGGCGGCGGCCTTCGTGGCGGCGGCGATCTTCTCCTGAGACGCGGCCTCGCGCTTCGCAGAGTCCTCGGTGCCCTTGCGACGCTGCTCGATCTCCGCCTGGACCTTCTGCTGGTCCTTCAGCGTCCGGATGAACTCCTCCTGCGCATTGACCGCGGCCCGTGCCGCCTGCTCGGCCGAGTCGATCGAAGGGAGGAAGCCCTCGCGCGGGAGTACGGACGAGCCGAGGTTCCGCCAGAACGCGCCGACGCCGTCCGACCCGATGAAGCCCGCCTGCTTCTCCTGGGACGCGGCGTTGCGGCGGCGCAGGAGTTCCGCCTCCGCGCCCGCGATGTCCACGTCGGTACCGGTCGAGGGCTTGCCCTGGCGGACGAGGCCGAGTTCGATCCGGAGCTTCTCCAGGGCCTCGCGCGTCGACTTCACGCGCTCCTCGGTCGCGGCGAACGCCGAGACGACGTCGTCCTTCTTGCTCGCGAGCAGCGTGAACCCGACGCTGATCGCGGCGAGCGCGATCCCGAGCGGCGTGAACCCGCCGGCGACAAGTCCCGCGAGCGCGTTCGTGATGCCCGAGACCGCGGGGGCCGTCTTCTCCCCGAGGAGGACCAGCGACTGCGTGGCGATCTGCCCGGCCTGCTGGACGCCGCGAAGCGCGGGTCCGACGCCCTTGATCTCCTGCGTCACCGCGCGCAGCGCCACGCCCGCGCCGCCCATCCCGCGGATCTCGGCGCCCGTCTCCTTGACGGCGGCTCGCGCCTTCCCGAGGTCGGACGTGATCTGCGCCGAGTCCGCGGAGAGGAGGACGCGAAGGGAGCCGACGACGGCGGCGGGCATCGGTCAGCGCTCCCTTCCGCCGAAGGCGGCGACGATCGAACGCGCCGCAGCGATCTGCTCGTCCGGGTCCTGGTCCTCGTCGGCGCAACCGTCGAGCCGCTCAAGCAGCGGCGCCAGTTCGGGGAGGCGGTCGATCCGCTCGAACGCCGCCGCGTGCCACGCGGTGAAGAGTGCGAGCTGGTAGCCGCGCCGGCGGATGGCGCCCAGAGCGCGGAGCGTCACGGCCGTCTCGCGCGGCGTCTGACGCCAGAAGACCTCGGGCGGGACGCCCGCCTCGGCCGCGCGGTCCCGCCACTCCTCTACTGTGAGGCGGCGGGACTCGGAGGGTCCGGGCTCTTCGTCTCCGCGGGCTCGAGCTCGGGGAAGAAGTAGCGGAGCGCCACGCCCATGACGCGCTGCGCCTCCTTCCGGCCCATCTTGTCGATGAGGCGGCCAGCGTCCTTCAGCGTCACGTCCTGGTGGTGCTCCTGCAGGCCCGCCCAGAGCATGGCGCGGAGCGAGCGCGCCGAGAGCCGCTCGCGGGCGATGTCGAAGAGGGCGTCGGACAGCGGCTTCCCGGCGGCCTCTTCGTACTCGGCGGCGGCGTTCCACGAGTAGCGGACGCGGTAGGCCGTGCCATCGACCTCGAAGGACGCTTCGCCTCGGTGCGGGTTTCCCATGGTGCTCGTCTCCTTGCGCGCGAGGCGCTACGCGAAGTTGGTGGCGGCGGTCTTCCCCGTGACCTTGAGCTTCGCCGCGACGGAGATCAGCTCCTTCGCGGCGGACGACGGCTCCCACCCGGTGAGGAAGCCCGGGAAGGTCAGCGTCGGCGTGTTCGCGAACTGCGGCCACTCGACCCGCCAGCTGCGAACCGTGCCGTCCTGGAAGTCCTTCAGCAGCCCGGCCGTCGCGCCCTGGCTCACGTGCTCCGGCCGGAAGTTGAGGACGAGGGAGACCTCGCCGCCGTTCGCGAGGCCGGGGATGAACTCCGCGTGGTCGTCAGGCGACTCGGTGTGGGTCGCCTCGACGGCGTCGCGCGAGAGCGACGGCCCGCCGATCGACTTCACCTCGGCGACGGCGACGTACGTGCCGCTGCCGACCGGGTCCTCCCGCAGGAACCGCGTCCTCGTGCCGAGCTTCGCGCCGGTGGCCGCCATGGTGCTCCTCCTCCGCTACAGCGCGTACGCGCCGACGGTCAGGTCCGCCTCGGTGTCGTATGTGACGACGACGCGGCCGTTCGCGTCGTTGAAGGAGGCCGGGTCGAATGGCCCGATCCAGCGCTCGGCGAGCGCCGGGACCGCGACCGCGACGTCCGCCTTCGCGGCACCCTGCGGGATCGCACCCGGGGGGAGCTGCGAGACGGCCGTGACCGTCCGCGCGACCGTCGCGTGTGCGTTCTTCATGCGCAGGAAGACGCGGCCCGTGTTCGGGAACGCGTCGCCCCCGGCGGCCGCCGCCGCGAGGGCGGGGTTCAGGCCGGCGCGGGAGATCTGCTGGACTGCGAGAGTGGCCATCGGAGTGCCTCCGACGGCGAGCTTGAGCGACCGGGAGGCTCGTGCAAGTTGGCGGATTGGTCAGGCTGCTCCCGGAATGGTCATCTGTATCCTCGCTCTGGCATGCCACGCCCGAACATCGACGCTAGCCCGAGAGCTCCGCTGCAGCTTCGTGCGCTCACCCTGCGCGGAATCGGCTCGTACGTCCGAGGCGCGCGGCTCGACCTGCGACCGCTTACGATCCTCTGCGGGACGAACGGCTCCGGGAAGTCGACGTGGTTCCGCGCTCTCGGCCTGCTCCGGGCGTCGGTTTCACGGGACTACTTCCCCTTCTACCTCTGCGAGCCGCTCGCCGAGGGCCGGGTGCACACGTTCGGCTTCACCAACGCGCTTCTCGCTACGAGCGAGAACTGGGACTTCGATGACCTCGCAGACGCGGACGAGGACGCGCATTACGGCCCGCATGGGACCTTGGGCGTCGAGCTAGTTGCGAATCAAGAGGTGCGGCTGGGCAGCGCAATGCCCAGTTCTGACACGTCGGACGCGACCCGATTCCTGCTCGACGGCGTGATCGCGGCAGGAGCCTCCGTGAGGCTCATGCTGACGACTCCAGAACTGGTCGAGCTTCTCGCTGGCGGGCCGAGCGCGACGTACAGGCCACAGCACATCGTCGACCTCACCATCGCGAAGCGCTACCACGTGCGGTTCGAGCTCGATCCCGAAGGCAACACGAGTTTTCAGTGCTCCAAGGGCCTCTTGACCCCTGGCGCTGGTGCTCGCTTGGTTCCCGTCGGTTCGTTCGCAGAGCGCGATCTCCGTGAGTCGGTGGACGATTCGGCAGCAGACATCTCGCAGTCACCCATCAACCTCGCGCGGCTGGCGAGGCATCGCATTCGGCAGGCCGTGCGTGCAGCTCTCGACAGTTGTTTCCACATCGGTGCGGTACGGACGCCGGACTTCGCCGACTTCGCGGAGGAGGAACCGCGAGAACGTCGCGTGGGCGAACGCGGCGAGCTAACACACTCACTAGAGCGCTCGTTCACGGACAACGCCATGCGGCACGCGCGGGAGCCTCGTGCTGGTCACACGGATCAGACGTTTCATCCCGGCCAGATCTACGGCGCGTGGTACGTGCTCGGTCAGCTGGCTCGAGGGCGCAAGTTGCCCAAGAGCAGCCCTGTTCGCAGGATCTGGGAGCGGTGCGGCAAGGCATCCGTGAGGACGTACGAGCGATTGTGCCGGAAGCGGAATCGCGAGCCGCTCGATCCATCGCTCGACATGGAGGCAGAGTCGCGGAGGCTGGCCGCCGCGGCTCTCAATGAAACTCTTGAATCCGAGTCGCTCTTCCACCCAACCGCCTGGCCCGAGCTAGGAGTCGAGGGGCGAGAGCTTGCAACTCGGGCGGGCGCGGGGCTCGACGTTTCCGAGCGTCGCCGCCTGAACCGTCTGCTCATTGAGCAGACCTTCTCAGGGCACGACGGCGTCGCGTCGGCGCACTCCTACACTTTCGGTCTCTGGTATGCGCACTGGATGCGTCACCTCGTCGATGCTTCGCCCTTCGATCGCGATCGTTCGAGGGCGGCTCTTGCCGACGCTTGGCGTTCCGACCGGGACCGGCCGTCCGGTTTCCTCCGCTCGCTGGAGCCGCGGCGCGATGTCGATGACAGCGACGACGACTTCGGTTCTCGAGCACTGGGGCGGTACGCGCACCCCTGCTTCGGAAGGGACGGCTACCCGGCTGCGCCCGCGAACATGAGCTCCGGGTTCCACCAAGTCGCGCCGATCGTCGTGCAGGCGGGCCTTCTCGCCCGAGGCGAGACGTTGACCATCGAGAACCCCGAGGTCCATCTCCACCCCGGCCTTCAGCTTCGCTTGACTGAGTTCCTGATCGATCAAGCCAGAACAGGCCGGTTGGTCGTCATCGAGACGCACAGCGACATTCTCATCCGTCGGACACTTCGCGCGATCCTGGAGGAGGAACTGCCACAAGCGGCCGTGGCGATCTACTTCGCGAGCCTGGGTGACGAGATCCTCGGGTACCGCTCCTCGAAGCTGGAGCGCATGTCGATCAACGCGCAGGGCCAGATCGAGAACTGGCCGCGTGGGTTCCTGACGGACGACGTCGAGGAGTCGGAGCGCCTCATCAACGCGATGTACGGCAGCGCCAAGTTGAGGCGGAGGACCGAGAGATGACTCCTCCTCAGTCTCCGGTCCAACCGTGGGAGCTCGTCTGGGTCGATCGGCTTCATGAGGACGGCGCGGTTCGACTTCATCCGCCGCCGCACCAAGTCTTGATGGGTGACGCCGAGCGCTGCTATGGCGTGCCAGCGAAGGAACGGCCGGCGTTCGTCGTGGGTGTTGTCGATGACCGCCAGTTCGTGGTCCTGTACTGCACGACTCAGGGGGGGAGCCCCTCGGGATCACCCCGGATCAAACTGCCGTTCCCGCTTCGAGCTACTCGAGGGAGCCCTCCGAGAGTGAGCTACGTTCTCCACCGCGAACCGCGGGCGACGGTGGTCCAGATGCTGCACCCGGTGCGACCACCGCAGCCGCATCGATTCGAGATCGATCAGTTGAAGCGCGTCGTAGGCGTGATGGCACTCTTCGATCGCGACATGCCGCGTCCGTAGCGGCAGCGGATTCGCGTCCGTACGCATGCGCAGAAGCAAGCCCCGGCGGCGCGTGAGCGCCGCCGGGGCGATACGCCCGCTCGGTCGGGTCAGACGCTCGGCGCGTCTGGCCCCGCGTCGGCCGCGGGAGCGGTCTCCGTCGGCGTGGGGTACTTCCCCTTCGACTTCGGCGTCTTCGGCTTCGGCGCGTCGGCCGGGCCGCCCGTCAACTTCCACCACAGGAAGCCGTTGATGCTGGCCTGCCCGGTGATCTCGGACGCGAGCTTCGAGAGCGAGCGGAACTCCCGCCCGTCGTAGCGGAACCCGTCGTCGAGCACCGTCACCCGGTAGTCCTTCCCCTTGTAGGGGCGGACGAGCGTCGTCCCCGCCGCGGGGAGCCGCGGGTCGCGCGGCTTCGCGCTGGGGGCCGCCGGGGCGTCCTTCACCACCGCGAGCTTCGGGGCCTTGCGGGGCGCGCCCTTCGAGGGCTTCCCTGCGTTCTTCGTCTGCTTCTTCGCGTGCTTCATCTGAGCACCTCCTTGGTCCGGACCTTCGCTCCGGCTGCGCTGCGCCTCAAGTCGTTGCCGCCGTGGAATCGAGGCGGAATCTGACCTCCGCGGGAGCGGGCGGAACGACCTTGCCTTCTCCCGGAGAACGAGGACCGCGTCACGGCGCGTCCCCCGCGCTCCAGACGTCGAAGTCCTGGCTCGTCCGGTAGAGCGCCGACTCGGCGTCGAAGTCCCACCGCTCGGCGACGAGGAACACGCCCTGGACGTCGAGGCCCGCCGCGGCGCCCGTGTGGCCGGAGAGCGCCGCGCGGACGGCGTGCCCGAGGGCGGTCGCGTCCGCCCGCGTCTTCCCCCACGAGTCGATCTGCACGCGGCGAGCGGACGTGCCGGTCGGTCCGTCGAGGGCGACGTCGTCCTCGCCAGCGACCTCCGTGAACACGACGGCCGGGACCGCGCCCGCCTGCGGGAGGACCTCGGTGTAGACCCGGTCCGCGGCGAGGGCCGCGACGCCGGCGTCGCCCGCGAGGACCATGCGGAGGTACTTCCCGAGCGTCATGAGCGGAGCGCCTCGGCCGCCTTCCGGGAGATCGTCCCGGACTCGGCGTGCCGCGCAAGCCGCCGCGCCGTCGCGGCGATCGACTTCCAGAGTTCCTCGCCGGCGAGTTGGACCGCGGCCTCCTTGTTCACCTCGAAGGCGGGCGTCAGGAAGCGGACCGGCGACTGCCTCGCGGAGCCGAACTCGACGAACTTCATGTACCAGTGGCGTCGGTCGGGCCCGACCGTGATGGACGCCTCGGTCGCCACCGACGACTTCACGGCGCGCGCGGCGATCGAGTCGGCGCCAGGGCCCATCGTGAGGGACTCGCCCGACTTCCTCTGCTTCATCGAGCCGCGCCGGCGGGGGTCGGTCCCGCGACGGGCCCGTGCGCGGGCGTCGCGCACGATCGGCTGCGCCGCCCTGCGGAGCGCCGCGAGGACGACGTTGCGGCGGAGGGACGCTGGGATCTCTGCGAGCGCCGCTTCGAGTTCCTTGAGGCCGACGACCGCGACGTCCGCCACGGCTACTGTCCCTCCGTCCGCGCGCGGCCGACGACGAGCAGCGCCTCGCGGCGGCCGTCCTCGGCGACCGAGACGACGTCGTACTCGCGGCCGTCGTGGACGACCCGGTGGAGCGGCGTCACGTCGGCGCGCCACCGGATCGTGAAGCGGACGTCGCCCGACGCGACCCACTGCTGCTGCCCGAAGCCCTCGCGCCCGCCCAGCGGTTCGACGCGCGCCCAGACATCCGCGAGCGGGAGCCAGCGCACGATGCTCTGGCCGGAGGCATCCGTCTCCTCGTGGCGCCGCTCGAGGCGGACACGGCGGTCGAGCAGGCCGGCGCGAACCGTCACGCCGCGAACCGCCGGACCACGAAGGGCCCGAGGAGCCACTCCGCGGTGTGCGGGATCGGCTGCATGTTGGTCGGGGCGACGGACTCGCGGTTCGCGTAGAGCGTTCCGACCAGAAGGAGGACGGCGCGCTTCACAGCCTCCGGGACGTCGGCGGGGTCGCCGTAGCCGCACGTGAAGTCCACGGCGACGGCGTCCGGCACGTCGCGCGTCGCGGGCCAGGACTTCCCGTACGCCGGGATGACCTCGCCCGGGGTCTCGGCCGGCCGGACCACGTAGTCGGCGGGGGCCATGACCTGCGCGACGCCCGCGGTGTCCGCGTACGTGACCGCGTCGACCGATGCGAGTGGCGGGTGCGGTAGGAGGAGCGCCCCGTCCGGGAAGCGGTCGAGCGTCGCGCGCCAGCGCTGCGTCACGAACCGGCGTCGGCAGAAGGCCTCGGCCTGCGCGGTCGCCGCAGCGACGAGCGAGATGATGAGTGCGGACTCCTCCGCGACCTCAGAACGCAGGTGGACCTGCGCCTCCTCGAGCGACACGACCGGCGCGGACGGCGCTTCGAGAAGGACGAGGCCCATGGCGTGCAGCCCGCCTACGGCACGTAGCGGCGATCGCCGCGGACGAGGTAGGCCGCGCCGTACTTCGCGTTCTCGTCGATGCCGAGCACCGCCGTGACGAACGTGAAGCCGTTCGAGGCGTCGAGATCGGCTGCGGTCTTCTCGATCTCGACGTCGGCCGGGGCGTTGCCGCCCGCGCCCGCCGCCGTGACCGCGGCACCGAGGTCCTTCGCCCCAGTGCCGACCGCGTCCTTCGCCTGGCGGAGCTGCACCGTCAGGATCTTCCCGGCCGTCACCGGGCCCGCCTTCGCGAGCACGGCGAACCGCCCGGCGTTGCTCACGTCGAAGTACGTCCCGGTCACGTCCGCCGTCCCAACGTCTGCGGGCGCGACGAGGCAGTCGAACTGCAGCGCTTCGGTCAGCTTCCTCGGCATTGTGGTTCTCCTCGGTCAGGGGGTCGGATGACCGGCGCGGACTACGCCGGCACGTCGAGCGCGACGAACGGGCTGTAGGTGCTCCCATCCTCCTGCGCGATCGGGCCGTCGAGCCACGGACCGCCGTCGACCGTCTTGAACGCCTTGATCACGGTCTTGTTCTGGTCGAAGAGCACGTGCTCGGAGGCGGCGATCGTCACGTCGATCCCGTCCTTGATGACGTAGTAGGAGGGGACGAGCAGCACGACGTCGCCGAGCAGGCCGAGCGCGGGGCTCCTGTAGTTCTTCAGCACCGGGCGGCCGAGCAGCGTCGAGACGCCGCCCGGGTCCTCGGCGATCGGCCGGTCGCCGATCCAGATGAACCGTCCCGCGCCGTCGACCATCTGCCGCAGCTGCGGGATCACGTTCGGGTTGACGATCCAGATCGCCCCGGCGTCGTCGTGGAGCGCGCCCTCCATGTTGACGAGGTCCTCGTAGCAGACCTTGCTCGCGGTCTTCCTGTGGATCGCCTTGAGGGCGCCCGAAGCGAGGATGCCGCGCGGGCGGTTGGCGCCGACGCCCTTCAGGAAGGCGACGTCCTCGGCGGCGAGCAGCGCACCGCGGAGCATCCGCTCGATGAACGAGGTCGCCGCGCTCCAGTTGCGGAGCAGCTTGTCGGTCACAATGATCTTGGCCGCGACCTCCTTCGGGGTCCACTTGGTCTCGCGGAGCTTGGCGCCGGTCTCGGGCTTCGCCGCGCCCTCGCCCACCCAGTCCACCTGCACGCCGCCGTACATGTTGGCGGTGGCCGTCTGGTTGAGCGCCGGGAGCGCGAACTCGGCGTCGGGCGACTCGCCCGCCGGCACTACCGTCGCGCGCGGCCGGAAGATCGCATCCTGGGGCTTCACCTCCTGCAGCGTCGGGTTGATCTCGTCGGGGATCGCGAACCCGCCCGACTCGCCCGTGCCCATCTCCATGAGGGCGTGGATGCGCGGATCGTTCGGGTGGAAGCGCGCGCAGTAGACGAGTTCGCCGACGTTGGCGAAGCCCGGGTTCTCGACCGGCCTGCGCCCGCTCTTCGCTAGCGGCGACTTCTTCGCCGCGGCGGGCTCGGCGTCGGGCCGGGGCTTCGAAGTCACAACTTCGACGCGCGCGAGCACCGTGCGCTCCGTCTCGACGAACTCGACCCGCTCGATCTGCTTCGCGAGGGCCTCGGCCTGCGCCTTGCCCTCCGTGTACGTCCTCTCCTCTTCGGGAGTCAGGACGTCCTTCTCGGCGAGCGGGGCCAGCTTGCCGACGAGTTCCTTCCGCGTGTGCTTGAGTTCGAGCAGCTTCGTCATGGTCGTCTCCTCGAGGTCGGGATCTGCGACAGGCCGAGCGTCGCGTGTCGGGAGGTTCGTTCAACTTCCGAGGCGCAGCACTTCGAGGACGCGACGGCGAACTGCGCGCGGCGTGCCCTCGGTCGGCGAGCGATCCACCCGCGGCGCTTCGATCTCGGCGATGCGGGGCGCGACGAGTGCGGGTGCGGCCGTCGCGTCGGCCCCGGACGCGGCAAGCTGAGCAGGGACCTGCCGGAACCGGTGGAGTCCGAAGACCTGCGCCTGCTTCTCGGGCTTCACGACGGCATCCGCGAACCCCTCGGCGACGGCTTCCTCAGCCGTCATCCACCACTCGCCGCCCGCGTCGGTCACGCGCTGCGCGATGGTCGCGGCACGCCGTCCGGTCCGCCGCTGGTACGTGGTCAGCATCGCGGACCACGCCTTGTCGAGCGTGTCGGCGACGCGGCGCATCTCCTCGGCGTCGCCCATGACCGCCGTCCACGGGCGGTGGACCATGACCATCGCGTTCTCGGCGATCACGGTCTTGTCGCCGGCCATGGCGATCAGCGACGCGATCGACGCGGCGATCCCGTCGATGTGGACGGTGACCTTCCCCGGGAAGCGCTTCAGCGCGTTGTAGACCGCGATGCCCTCGAAGACGTCGCCGCCCGAACTGCTGATCCGGACATCGAGCGCATCGACGGGCCCGAGCGCCTGGAGGTCGGCGACGATCTGGCGCGCGGCGATCCCGCCGAACATGTCCATGCCGAGGACGTCGTAGAGGTAGAGGGTCGGCGTCGGCGCGCCGTCCTCGGCGGCTGCGAGCGCGTAGCCCCGGCCGTCCTTGATCGTGGTGGTCATGGGACAGACTCCTTCGTCGGGTTGGGACCTGCGGGCGGGGTGCTTCCCGCCGGCGTCATGTTGAGCGGTTGGAGGTAGACGTCGCCCTCCGGGATGCCGTTCAGGTTCTCCAGGCGGCGGATGTCGTTGACCGACCACCAGCCCCACTGGCGACCCTGCGAGTAGCCCGCCATGCGCGCGGCGAAGTCGCCGCGGAGCAGCCCCGCGACGTTGTGCTCCGCGAAGAACCGCGCGCGCTCGGAGGGCAGCAGCAGGTCGCGCGCGATCGTCTGCTCGAAGCGCACGAGCCAGGGGCGCAGCGTGTAGACCACAAACTCCAGCGACGCCTGCTCCATGTTGGCGCGCGGCTGCGCCTGCGTGTCGTAGAGCATGTGGAGCGGCACGCGGAAGAGCCGCGCGATCTCTGCGACTTGGAACTTCTTCAGCTCGAGGAACTGCAGGTCCTCGAACGTCATCCCCACCTTCTCGAACTTGGCCCCCTGTTCGAGGATCACGGTCTTGCCCGCGTTTGTGACGCCGGCGTAGGCGTCGTCCCAGGACTGCTTGAAGCGCTGGTACTCGGGATCGTCCATCACCTGCGGGTGGGACACGATCCCGGCGATCCGGGCGCCGTGCTTCAGCGCGGACGCGGTGTTCTGCTCGAGCGCGATCGCGAGACCGACGGACTCGCGGGCGAGGGCGATCGGCGAAAGGCCCGTCGCGCCGCCCCAGGAGAGTCCGGGGATGCGCCACACTTGGTCGGTGCGCAGGGTCTCTGGCTTGACGCCCGCCTCGGAGACCCGGAAGACGAGCGGTCCGCCGGGCTGCGGGCGCTCCGGTTGGATCGTCCCGGGCGCGATCGGCCAGATCTCGCGGACGTCGCCGCCGCCGTCACGGACGACGCGCGCGTACGCGTTGCCGCGCATCAGCACGTGCGCGCAGAGCGTCTCGCGAACCGACTGCGCCGTGCTCTCGTCGTTGCAGAGCGTGTGGAGGATCGGCGAAAGCGGGTGCTCCGCCGCGGGCCGCTTGTCCCCGTTCGCCTGTCGCTCGAAGACCATGAGCGGCAGCGTCGAGATCGACTCGGCAAGGACCTTGACGCACGAGAGCACCGCTGTGACGCGGAGCGCGGTCTGGTCGGTGACCGTGACGCCCGAGAGCGACGGACGCCCCACGCCGTGCGACTTCCAGAACCACTCCGGCGGTTCGTCCGAGACTAGGAACGCGCGGACGGCCGAGCGCAGGCGCGAAGCGATCGAGCGAGCGTCCGGCGGGCTGGGCATGCCGCCGAGCGTCGGGCCGCGGGAGGCTCGTTCCACTCCTGGCCGCGAGGCACCGAAGCGGACCCGATCGACCGGCCAGTCGGACGAACCAAGTGGCAACGACGTCGCTCGTGGGCGACGAATCAAGCTACAGAGGACCCGAGCGACGGACCACGGGCACTCCTGCCATGCCCTCGGCCTTCGACCTCCCCGGGTGACGCCACGGCTCGCCCACGGAGGTCGGGGAAGACAAGGACATGAAGCATGACGACGTGGTGCTCCTCGAGTCGCTCCTCACGGAGATCGTTGACGCCCTGACGCCCGCGCTCCGCAACGCGGAGGTCGCCCTGGAGATCCTGCGGCGGCGCAGGGCTGAGCACGGAGATCGGTCCGACTTGGGCCCGGCGGACCTCATCGACGACAGCCGCTTCGCGGTCCGCTGGAACGGCGCCGAGTGCCACCTCGGATCGACGGTCTTGTTCCGACTCTTCCGCCGCCTCGCGCGCCCGGCCAACCGCTACGTCTCGGTCGGGCGCCTGTTGGAGGACGTCTGGGGTGATGACGAACTGTCCGAAACCGCGGTCCGAAGCGCCGTCAGGCACCTGCGCCGCAAGCTCGAGCGGGCCGGCATGAAGGAGCTCGCCGAAGCAATCCGGGGACAGCCTGGTCACTACGGGCTCCTGATTGGCGACGCGGACCGGAAGTCGTGATGACACAGAGATGCCACTGCGATGACACCGCCATGCCACAGCGCTGCGCGAGGATCGCCCGCGGTTCAGCACCCGACAGCCGAGGTGCGCCCCCCTCGTCCAGCCGAGACCCACACCCCCATGAGTACCTCCCGCCAGCAGCCGCCCGACGACCCGCCCCTCATGCGCGCCGCGCAGTACGTGCGGATGTCCACCGAGCACCAGCAGTACTCGACCGAGAACCAGGGCGACGCGATCCGCGACTACGCGCTCGCGCGCGGCTACGAGATTGTGAAGACGTACGCCGACGACGGAAAGAGCGGGCTGCGGCTGCAGGGCCGCGACTCCCTGAACCAGCTCATTCAGGACGTCGTCGCCGGCAACGCGGGATTCGAGGCCGTCCTCGTGTACGACGTGAGCCGCTGGGGGCGATTTCAGGACACCGACGAGAGCGCCTACTACGAGCACACCTGCAAGCGCGCTGGCATCCGGGTTATCTACTGCGCCGAGCAGTTCGAGAACGACGGCAGCCCCGTCTCCACGATCATCAAGGGCGTCAAGCGCGCGATGGCCGGCGAGTACAGCCGTGAGCTCTCGGCCAAGGTCTTCAGGGGCCAGTGCCGACTGATCGAGCACGGCTACCGCCAGGGCGGCCCAGCGGGGTTCGGCCTGCGGCGGATGCTCCTGGACCAGAAGGGCGAGTCCAAGGGCATCATCGCTCGCGGCGAGCACAAGAGCCTCCAGACCGACCGCGTCGTTCTCGTGAAGGGCCCGGGGGACGAAATCGAAGTCGTCCGCGAGATCTACCGGCGCTTCATCGACGAAGGCCTCGCCGAGCGCCAGATCGCCGACCTCCTCAACGTTCGGGGCATCGTGTCGACCGAGGGCTCCGCCTGGACGCGTGGGCGCGTCCACTCGATCCTCACCAACGAGAAGTACATCGGCAACAACGTCTGGAATCGCACCTCCTTCAAGCTGAAGAAGGAGCACGTCGTGAACCCGCCCGACAGGTGGGTGCGCAAGGACGGCGTCTTCCCCGCCCTGATCGAGCCCGAACAGTTCTTCATGGCGCGCGGGATCATCCAGGAGCGGGCACGGCGGCTCTCGCCCGAGGAAATGATCGAGCGCCTCCGGACGCTCCACAAGGGACACGGCTATCTCTCCGGCGCCCTGATCGACGACGCCGAGGGCCTCCCTTCCAGCACAGCCTACCGCCTCCGCTTCGGGGGCATGGTCGAGGCCTACCGCCTGGCGGGCTACACGCCGGACAGCTCCTACGAGTACGTCGAGATCAACCGGCGGCTTCGCGCCGCGTACCCGCGCCTCCTCGACGACCTCATGCAGGATCTCGAGTCCGTCGGCGCCACGGTCAAGCACGACGGCGAGTCGAACATCCTCTCCATCAACCAGTTCTACACGGCGTCGATGCTCCTCTCGCGTTGCAGCCAGACGCCGGCGGGGTCCGCTCGCTGGGTCGTGCCGGAGCGGTCCACGGCCGACGTCGTGATCGTCGTCCGGATGGACCCCTCCAACGAACAGCCGTCCGACTACTACCTGATTCCCCGCATGGGGGTCGATCTTGGCCGCCTGAAGCTCTGCCAGCACAACGGAGCGCGGATCGACACGTACCGTTTCGACACGCTCTCGTTCTTCATGGGCATGGCGACCTTGCTCCCGATCGGGGGTGCCGCATGACGGAGGAGCGCCCGACAGAGATCGAGATGATCCCGATCGACCAGATCGTGGTCGTGAACCCGCGCGCGCGCGGGAAGATCAAGTTCAAGCAGATCGTGGACAACATCGCCAATCTCGGCCTGAAGAAGCCCATCACCGTTACCCCGCGCCGCAATCGCAGTGGCAACCCGCAGCAGTACGACCTCGTGTGCGGGCAGGGACGGCTGGAGGCGTTCCAGGCCCTGGGCCAGCGCGAGGTTCCCGCATTCGTCGTCAACGCCTCGAAGGACGAGGTGATGCTCATGAGCCTCGCCGAGAACCTGGCTCGTCGCGTGCGGAGCACGCCCGAGCTGATGGCCGGCATCGCCACCCTGAAGGACGAGGGCTACTCGCACGCCGAGATCGCAGATAAGACCGGCCTCACGGCGACGTATGTCCAGGGCATGCTCCGGCTCCTGAGCAAGGGCGAGGAGCGGCTGCTCCGCGCGGTGGAGATGCTGCAGATTCCCATCTCGATCGCAGTGACGATCGCGACGTCCGACGACGCGACTGTTCAGCGGGCGCTCGCGGATGCGTACACGGAGAACTCGCTCCGCGGCAAGGACCTGCTCCGGGCACGACGCCTCATTGACCAGCGCCACGCGCGTGGCAAGCGCATCGGGTCCGCGCCGCGGCGCGGCGCGCCGATCAACGGCGAAGCCGTCCTCCGGGTCTACAAGCAGGAGACGACCCGGCAGCGGGTTGTCGTTCGCCAGGCCAGGCAGTGCGAGACGAAGCTCCAGTTCGTGCTCGCCAGCATCCGCCAGCTCCTCGCCGACGAGGCCTTCGTTGCCGTCTTGCGCAAGGAGAAGCTCGACAAGCTCCCGCAGACCCTTGCCGAGCAAGTCAAGAGCGACGGGAAGGTGTCCTGATGGGCCAGGTGAGGATCGCCTTCGAGACGCAGGCCCGGTTGCTCCCGGTCGCCTCGATCCTGCCGGTGCGCGCGGTGCCCGACAGCATCAAGAAGTCGAGGAAGTACGAGCAGATCGTCTCCTCGATTCAAGAGCTGGGGATGATCGAGCCGCTGGTGGTCTACCCGCAGAAGGGAACCCGGGGCGAGGCGGCGCGGTACGTTCTCCTGGACGGCCATCTGCGACACGACGCGCTGAAGGCCATGGGCAGGACCGAGGTGCTCTGCCTCGTCTCGACCGACGACGAGGGCTTCACCTACAACCACAAGGTCAGCCAGATCTCCGCGATCCAGGAGCACTTCATGCTCCTCAAGGCCCTGGACAGCGGGGTCTCCGAGGAGCGCATGGCGAAGGCGCTGAGTCTCGACGTGGCCGCGATCCGCAACAAGCGCGACCTCTTGGAAGGGATCTGCGCCGAGGCCGTCGCGCTGCTGCGCAACCACCCTGTCCGTCCGGGCGCCCTCCGGGAGATCCGCCGCGCGGCGCCCATGCGGCAGATGCAGATGGCCGAACTCATGATCTCCTCGCGCAACTTCACCGTGGCGTACGCGAAGTGCCTGATCGCCGCCACGGCACAGAAGCAGCTTGTCGATCAGGCCTCGCCCAAAGAGGTCAAGGGCCTCACGCCCGAGGACATCGCGCGCATGGAGCGCGAGACGCAGACCCTGGAGACGGACTTCCGCGGCATCGAGAAGGCCCACGGACAGAACGTGCTCAAGCTGGTCGTGGCCGTCGGCTACGTGCGGCGCCTCCTGGACAGCGCAGCCGTGGTCAAGTACCTGTCGCGCAAGTGCCCGGACCTTCTGGCGGAGCTCGGCCGGATCGTGGAGACCGTCGACCTCACGAACGACGCGCCGGATGAGAATCCGCAGGAGCAAGGCAAGCACGTATCGTAACGCCCACGTCGTCCTCGAGAACAGCGTCGCCGGAGGAGTGGAAGTCAACGTCGTTCGTCGCGCGGTAGGCATCGCGTCCCCACGCTGCGAGGAGCATCGCCCCCTTCAGCACGAACTGCTTCCGGTACGGCGCGCCTCCAGTCGCCGGAGGAAACCCTCGGCGGCGTAGCGATCGAGGGCGCGCTGGGACGGCCGCCGCGCGCCATGGCGACCCCGAGAAGCGCGCGGCGCACGCCGCCCGTGGGCTTCACGCCGTCATCGCCTCGATGTAGGGACGCATGACGTTCTCCACGCGCCCGGCCAGCGCGGCGTTCCAAATCTCGGTCACGGTCACGTTCCCGTCCCCGACGACGAGCTGTCTGGTCAGTGACGGTGACGCCCGAGAGCGACGGCCGGCCAACGCCCGTCCCCTTCCAGAACCACTCCGGCGGCTCGTCGGAGAGCAGGAAGGCGCGGACTGCCGAGCGCAGGCGCGACGTGATCGAGCGGGGGCTGGCCGATGCGGGCATCTCGCCGACTCTGCGGCGGCGGCAGGCTCATTCCAGTCAGCGTTGACGTCGCTACGCCCAGCGGAAGCAGTGGTCGCAGATCGTCCAGCGGTCCCGCCCGCCGCGAAGCTGATCGGCTTCGGCATCGATGGCCGTGCGGTCGTCGCTGCACACCTTCGGCACCGATGTCGTGGACTGGTTGATCAGCTTCGGAGTCAAGTCGTCGCACGAAGCGCGATGAAGCACGTTCTCGCGCGCGTCCGCGCCACCGAAGAGGTTGAGCACGTAGCCGCGCGGGTGCGCGCGCCGCCATCGCCGGTACCCGGCGTCGTCGTTGCGGAAAGTCACCAGCTTGCTCGTGTTCGACACGCCGCCGCCTCCTACGCCTCGCGGTGCACGAGATCGAGCGTGACCGACGGCGCGTCCATCCCGGACGTGACCTCGACCTCCTGCCGCGCGCCCTCGTACCCCGGACTCTCTGCGCGAACCGTGACGCGTCCGGGCAGGACGACGACGTCCGAGTGGTCCTTCTCCGGCGCGCCAGGTGCCGGCAGAACTCCACCCCAGCTCCAGTAGTCGCCACCGCCATGGCTCACGCAAATGTTCGCGTGGCGCAGCAGCTTCCCGCTCTCCGCGTCGCGCGCGGCGACCCGCATCCGCAGGGTGCGCTGCAGCGAGATCGTCAGCTCGACGGGAACGCCGGGATCGCCCGGCGGCACCACGGTCCCGCGGGGGCTGAACTCGATGACGCCGACCATGACGGCGGTGGGACGCTCCGGCAGGTCGGTGGCCTCCGCGCGCCCCTCTTCGTCCGTCGGCACGACGAGCGTCTCGATGTCCGGCACCGAGAACTGCACAGGCACTCCTGTCACCGGGAGGCCTAGTTCGTCCTCGACGCGCACGCGGACGATGTGCCGTGGACCAGCCGGCCGACGGTGCAGTCCCACTTGCGCGTTGACGGTCTGTCCGCCGGTGAGCTCCACCGGATTCCCGCCACCGAGGTAGCGCGACGTACCGAGCGCACCGAGGACGTACTTGCCGGGCCTGAGCAGTCCGAAGGCGAACGACCCGTCGGGCCCGGTGACCATCTGCCGCACGACGGCCCGTTTCTCCGGATCCAGGACGGCCATCAGGTGGCCCGCGATCGGCGACCTGTCGGCCTCGTCGTAGACTCGCCCGCGGATCACCACGAAGCTCGCGCCCGAGTAGGGGAGCGGGACGACGAGTTCACCCTCGGGGAGCGGGAGCGTCACCGGCATCGCGTGGTCGAGGCGCACCTTGTCGCCGGCAACGGCGATCCGCTGAAAGTCGGGCACCAAGAGGCATCGACCGGACGGAAGCCCGGGTGCCCAGAAGCGCCCCTCAGCGTCGGCGAGCGCGACCCAGTGCGTCTCGAAGAGCTCGACGGACTCCTTCCCCGCGTGGCGGGCCGCGACCCAGTAGACCTCGGCGCGAGGTACGCCCTTCCCGTTCGCGTCGACCACGCGGCCCCAGATCGAGTGTCGGCCTGACGAGCCGTCGCTCACTTCGCGCTGATCGGGTGGACCCATTGGAACTCCTGATGGCCGACCGCTGCCTCGGACGGGCAACGCGGTTCGCAGAGCCTATCGAACCGTGATGCGTTCCGCGAACGGGTTGCGCGTCGCGCGCCTCGCCGTCGGTCAGCCGATGAGGCCAAGGAAGCGCGTGACGAGCTCGTAGGCGCGGCGGGCATGCCGGTCACGCTCCTCGCGGGCGGGCGCGTCGTAGAAGACAACGACCTGCTGAGGTCCGTACGCGGCAACTGAGGCGAACTTCTCCCGAAGGTGACCCATCGCTTCGGCGACGAGCGGATCCTCGCGGCGCTCGCGCCAGGAACTGGCGAGAGCGTCCATGCCGTCGGGCACTTGGTCGAGGCAGTAACAGATGTCGTAAGCGTCCTTCGGCTTGTCGCGTTTCGCGAGCGCGTACGACTTCATGACGAGGAAGTCCTCGATCGCCGCGACGAGCACGCTCACGCTGTTCTCTGCCCCGGAGATCGTGTGCCCATCGACCTTCACCGACTCGGGATCCCGGAACGCCGCCGAACACCCTGCCGCGTCGAGCGGGCGGAAGTCCTTGAGCAGCCGTGGCGAGTTCCGCTTCTTCCGCTTTTCCAGCGGCTTCAGGAAGTCCACGTCGACGACGATGACGGCGCCGCCGTCGCCGAGGTCGACGCGCGCCTTGAGCTTGAACTGCTCGTCGCTCTGCTCGTAGCGCCGCGTCGCCAGGAGAGACTTCACGATCTCGGCGTAGCGGCCGTCGCGCAGCTTGTCCGCGTCGAGGGCGAGGTCGACGTCGATGCTCCCGATGTGAGGTTCCTCGGCGTCCGGCAGGAGCAGGTCGGGCACCCAGCCGCCGACCACGACGATGCTGTCCTCGAAGAAGGAACCGAGCACCTGGCCGAGGTCCACGAGCACGCGGCGCGCGGCTTCGATCTCGCGCTCGCCGTAGTCATGGTGTGTCCGGGGTTCAGCGGTCACGCGACGCCGGCTGCTTTCCACACGCGCAGGATCCGCTGCTCGAGCAGCGCCTGCGCCGCCTCCTCGCCGCGACCGCCACAATGCGCGAGATCGACGTAGGTCTGCACCGGATCGGTGCAGCCGATGGTCCGGTCCCCGACGAACGAGTCGGCCTCGAAGGAGAGGAAGACCCCCGAGTCCTCTGGAACGAGGATGACTAGGTTCTCCCCGGAGTCGACCTCCTTCGCCTCGGCCTGCTGAACGAGCGCATCGAGGTACGGCGCTCTGACGTAGATCCAGGTTTTCGGTTGGCGCACGTGTGGAGCCTGCCGCTCAGCGGCGGAGAACGCCGCGTAGACCATCGCGTCGGCGGCACCGAGCGCCACCTTGTAGAGCGCCTGCGTCAGCGCAGCCCCCTTGAGCAGGGTGAAGTAGCTGCGACGCTCGTGGCGATCGAAGCGGTACGCAGCGCGCCATGCGGTCAGGAGTCCGGCGTGATCACGCACGCAGATGCCTCGGTCTCCGGCATCTTCGACGAAGCCCTCCTCGCGGAGGTGGCGAACGACCTTGTTGACCAGCCCGATGCTGACCGGCGCGTCGCCCTCCAACTGCCAGCAACTGTAGGTTTGGAGGTCTCGCTGCGTCCACGAGCGCCGTGCGTGCGCGGTACTCAGCAGGACCCTGAGGACGCGCGCGGCAGCCGCGCTTCCGAGGTTCGCGCCGGTGCGCGCAGCGCGCTGGACCGGCGCGTTCCCAGCGCGTTCGATGTGCAGCACGCCGGGGACGTCGATGCGGCAGTTCCCGGAGAGGTCGAACCAACTCCACCCGCTCGCCTGGCAGAGTTCCGCCATCCGCGGAGAGACGAACGGCAGGCCCAGCACCGGGGTGCCGTGCCGCCTCTCGGCGAGAACGGTCCGCAGTTCTGCCCAGGACTCGAAGGTCGCCGGGCGGATGTCAGTCTTGCACTCGATGAGGAGAACGGTGGGCTTGCCCGCGCTGGTTCGTAGCCTCACGAGCGCGTCGAATCCCTTCGGTTCCGCGAGGAACTCGGCGGGCCACGCGAGGTCGGAGAGGATCTCGCGGAGCTTCGCGATCAGGGCTCGCTCCGAGCTGGCAGGATGGGTGTTCACGATGCGATCGGTGTTCACGTTAACGTGAACATAGCACATTCCGTGAACATGACAAGGGCCCATCTCGGGCGAACACCGTCAAGGCTTCGTCTCAGCCGACCGTGCGCACGCCCCGGTGAGCGTACGGCGAGGCCGGCCGGTCCGGCAACACCATGAGCCGCGAAATCGCCGTCACCGCGGCGACGACGCCGTCGATCCGCCGCGTCCCCTGCGCCGCTCCGCCGGGCTTCACCGGCTTGATGTTCCCGGCCGGGTCGGACGCGACCTCGCAGTTCGCCACGCACCATCGCATGACGGGATTCCCGTCGTGGCGGATCCGGCGCGAGCGCACGAGCGCTTCGAAGAGCTTCGACGGCCCCGAGAGCGACGCGTAGCCCTGGCGGACCTCGACCATCTGGACGCCCGCCGCGGTCAGCGACGACGCCAGGTGGTTCGCGTTCCACGGGTCGTAGCCGACCTGCGCGAGGCCCTTGTGCTTCGCGCGGATCTCCTCCAGGACGACGCGGTAGACCTCGGCGTAATCGACGACGTTCCCCTCGGTGACGCGGAGCCAGCCCTCGCGGGCCCACACGTCGTACGGAACGCGGTCCTTCCGCGCGCGCTCGTGGAGGACCTCGCGCGGGAGGAAGAAGTAGGGCACGAGTTCGACCTCGTAGTCGAGGACGAGCCTGTGCTCGACCTTCGGCGTCGGTCCCGCCGCGGCCGGCGTCGGAGTTCCCGCGGCAGCGCCCTGCGGCAGTTCGACGACGAGCGTCTCCGCCGGCCGCGCGCGGTCCCGTCGGCGGAACGCCAGGACGATCGCCGTAAGGTCGGCCGACGCCGAGAGGTCGAGGCCCGCACAGCACGCGAGCGTCGCGAGGTCCGTCGCAGGCTCCGTCCGCCGGCACGCCTCCCACGCCTCGGGTGCGATCCAGACCGTCCGGCTCTCCGTCCAGATGTTGAGCTCCAGGCGCAGGAAGCTGTTCCGCTTCCGGGGCTCCGCCTGGGCCGCGGCGCACTCGGCGCGCATGTACTCCAGCGACTTCGTTACACCGAGCGACGGGTTCGATGCGCGCCAGGTCCGCTCGTCGGTCCAGTCGGCCGCGGGGTCGCTCTCGAAGATCACCGGGAGGTACTGCTCGTCTTCGATCACGCCGTCGCGGACCTTCTTCGCGTACTCGTACTCCTCGTAGCAGATCGACTCGCGGTCGTCGCCCGCCGTCGTGATGATGAAGACGACCGGCTGGCGCCGCGCGCTCGTGCCCTTGTAGAGCGTGTCGTAGAGGTCGCGCGTCCGCTGCGTGTGGAACTCGTCGAAGATCAGGCCATGCACGTTGAAGCCGTGCTTCGTCCCGACCTCGGAGGAGACCGCCTTGAAGGTCGAGTTCGTCGCGGTCTGGACGATCGCGTTGCGGAGCACCGTGACGTCCGCCGCGCGGAGGAAGTCCGGGTTCTCGCGGGCCATGACGGCGGCGTCGCCGAACACGATCCGCGCCTGGTCCCTGTCGGCCGCCGCCGCGTAGACCTCGGCGCCCGGCTCGTCGTCGCCGAAAGCGAGGAGCAGGCCCATCCCCGAGGCGAGGCCCGACTTCCCGTTCTTCTTCCCGACCTCGAGGAACGCCTTCCGGAAGCGGCGCGTCCCGTCCGCGCGCTTCCATCCGAAGAGCGGACGGACGATGAGGTCCCGCTGCCAGGGGAGGAGTTCGAAGGGCCGACCCGCGAAGTCGCCCTTCACGTGGCGCAGGTAGGTCGGGAAGAAGTCGCACGCCTGGTCCGCCGCCGCGGCGTCGAAGTGGTAGCGACCCCCGCGGTCGTCGAGGCGCAGCGACGCGCCGGGCCATCGCTCCCATGGCGGCGGGCCCTCGCCCCACCAGTTCGCCGGGGGCGGCGCGGGACGGCGACGGCGGCGCGCGGTCATCGCCCCGGGCAGAAGAGGAAGCCGAGGACCACGAGCGCGATCGCGGCCAGCGCTGCGCGGTCGTCCCACGCCGCAGGCAGGACGCCCCGCAGCCACGCGACAATCCCGCCACGCTCCTGGACCGACGGCTTCGCGGGCTGGGCGGCGTAGCGCACGGGGATGCCGAGGGCCTCGGCGGTCGCGATCTCCTCGCGCATGCCGGCCGTGATCGGTCCGACGACGAGAACCTCGTTCGCCATGGCGAGCCAGCACCGCCCGGCCTCGATCCCGAGCGAGCGCTCCGCGGGGACGTCGTCGTCGAGGACGTCCGGGTAGAGAAGGTGCGGCACTAAGGGCGCGTCGCCCGCGCGGAGCACTTCGCGGCACGCAGCGCGCGCGATCTCGACGTTCGCAGCGACGTCGCCGCGGTAGGGCGAGCAGACGAAGATGCGCTTCACGCCGTCCTCCGTTCGGCCTTCTGGCCCGAGAGCCGCTCCCATCGGGCGACGATCACGTCGACGTACTTCGGGTCGAGTTCGATCGCGAAGCAGCGACGACCCGTCGTCTCGGCCGCGGCGATGCCGGAGCCCGAGCCGCCGAAGGGCTCGTAGAACGCCTCGCCCGGCTCCAGGTGGTTCTCGATCGGCCGCGCGTAGAGGGCGACCGGCTTCTGCGTCGGGTGGTCGACCTTCTCCTCGCGCTCGCCGGCGGGGTTCATGAGCATCTTGGGCGAGGCGGCGTCCCAGATCGTCGACTGGTCGCGCGAGCCGCGGAACTTGGCCGCGCCGTCCTTCCGCGCGTACCAGCAGGGCTCGTGCTGCCAGTGGTAGTGCTGGCGGCTGAGGACGAAGTGCGGCTTCCGCCAGATGATCTGCTGCTTCAGCTCGAAGCCGATGCGGCGGAGGCCCGACCCGACCTCGATCGAGAAGGCGGAGGCGTGCCAGACGTACGCGGTGTCGAGGGAAGGAACCAACTCGAACGCGTCGCTCCAGTCGGCCTTCGTGTCGCCCGAGATGGCCGTGTTCTTGTGGCCCTCGCTGCGCTGGAGGTACGAGGACTCCGCGGGCCCGAGTCCGTTCAGCCCCGCGCGGTCGCGCCACTCCATGTCGAGCGAGACCCCGTACGGCGGGTCCGTGAGGAGGAGCCGCGGCGTGGCGCCCTCGAGCACGCGGCGCACGTCTTCGGCGTTCGTCGAGTCGCCGCAGAGGAGCCGGTGGCGGCCGAGGATGAAGAGGTCGCCCCGCTTCGCCGTCGGCTCCGCGGGCGCCTCGGGCACCTCGTCGGGATCGCCGCCGCCGCTCGCAGCCTTGCAGAGCCGCTCGAGCTCCGCCGAGCTGAACCCGCACGCGGCGCGGAGCGACTCGTCGATCCCAGAGAGCGCCTGCGCGAGGAGGTCGTCGTCCCAGGAGGCGAGTTCGCCCGCGCGGTTGTCTGCAATCGCGTAGGCCTTCGCCTTCGCTTCGTCCTCGAACGTCGCGACGGCGATCTCCGTCCACCCCAGCGACTTCGCCGCCGCAAGCGTGCCGTTCCCGGCGATCACGGTTCCGTCCGCGAGCGCGACGACCGGCTTCCGCTGCCCGAATTCGGACAGCGACGTCGCGATCGCGGCGAGGTTCCGCTTGTTGTGCTTGCGCGCGTTCTGCGGGTCCTCGCGGAGCGACGCGATCGGCCGGGCGAGCGGGAGCAGGTCGGGCGCGATCACCGACGCGGCCCTCGGATCGTGGCCTGCACCTGCGCGCCAATGTACTGCTCGGCGAGGGGATCGACCGTCCCATCGTCGCGGCAGATGCCGTGCGAGCGGAGCACCGGCGCGAGCGCCTCGGCCTGGTGCGGCGGGACGTCGGCGAGTTCCGCCCACGCGCGCGCGAGCGCCTTCTCCGGGCGCGTTCGGTCGGGCACGAGCGGCCACGCGACGGCGAGTCGCTGCGCCGCGACGTTGTCCCGGAGGTAGACGAGGGCCGCGGGCTTCACGGCGTACCGGCCTTCCGCCGTTTCCCGGCGACGAGACTGAAGAAGCGCCGCTGGTTTGCGTCGCCCTCCGCGGCCTGCTCGCCGTCCGCCCGGACGCGCGTCGCGGCTGCGGGCGTCAGCCCGAACTCCAGGAGGAGCCGCCGGAACTCGGTGCCGCGCGGCTCAGCGGGGCTGTTGCGACACGGCTGGAACGTCCCACGCGAGCGCTTCATCGCGGACGGCAGCGCAGGCGGACCGCGGCGTCCCATCAGTCACCGATTCCGGAAGTGTGAAACCTGCACGCGCGTGCAAACGAGGCGCGCTCCGGTCCCGGGCGCGAAGGGGCCCGCGTTCGCCTCCCCCCCTCCCGGGCTGCCACCTCGGCACGGTCGGCGAGGTCGGCCGCCGAGATGCGCCGCCAGCCGTCGCCGTCGTTGGCGAACACGCGCGCCGTGCGCACGGCTGGTGCGGGGAACGCGGTCGCCGCGAGCCCCGACGCCAGGGCTTCGGTGCGCGCAGACGGGCCGCGCAGGACGAGGGCCTCCGTGCCCTCGACGTCGACGACCTCAGCATCCTCGGCGCGCTGCGCGTCGAGCGCGAGATCGACGAGCGCTGCGCCCGAGGGCGTGCGCCACACGGCGTCGAGGTCGTGGAGCGGGACAGCGTAGCGCGTCATCGCGCGGACCCCGTGGCGCGCGCGCCGAAGCGGCCGTCCTCGCGGGCGGTCTTCGACGAGTGGTGGAAGTGGCAGAGCGATTGGAGGTTCGACGGCGCGTGCGTGCCGCCTCGGCGGAGCGGGACGACGTGGTCCACGTCGGTGGCCGGGGTCGCGATGCCAGCCCGCTCGCAGGCCGCGCAGAGCGGGTGACGCGTCAGGTGCGCGAGGCGGATGCGCCGCCACGGGCCGCCGTAGCCCCGGCGCGCGGCCGAGGGACGGAGCGAGTCGAACTCAGCGCGGAGGGCACGGGCGTGGTCGGTGCAGCGGGCGCCGTCCTCGACGAGGGCGGGGCATCCGGGGACGGCGCAGGCGCGGGGCGGTCGTCGCGGCACGAACGCGATCGTGGGCGCGCGGGAGGCTCGTGCAAGTCGTGGCGGCTACGACGGTCCACTGCCCGCACTGTGTCAGGGAAGCGCACCGGTCCGCGCGCGAGGCACGGTAGGGTTGTGGCATGCGGGACCGAGAACTGCTCCTGCGAGAGGCCGTCCGACAGCGAGCAGATGGCGCGGCGGATGATGCGATCGTCGCCTGGCTCGGCCACCAGCCGGACACGTCCGTCATCGATGCCATCTACGTTACCCGGCTGGCGCTTGATGTCTCGCTCGGGGAGGCGAAGCGCATCGTCACCACGCACCCAGAGTGGTCGCAGAGAGCCGACATGGCTTCGGTCATCCAGGATGATGCAGTTCGCGCGCTTGATGAGTTCGAGAGCGGGGCGCGTGATCGGCAGGGCGACTGAGGATCGCCCACCGACTCATGGGCGCGCGCGGAAGACGCGCGGCGCAGTTGGCGTCGCGATCTCGTTCCCGTCCATCTCGGTCCGCCGGACGTGCTCGCGCCAGCAGGCGTCGGAGCAGTAGTGCCGCCGTCGCTGCGGGAGCGGGCGTCCGCACGTCCGACACTCCCACGATCCGCTCGCCGTGCGACCCGAACGATCGAGACGCGGGAGCGGGCTCGACTCCGTGATCGGTGGCGGCGGCGGGAACCCGCAGAGCGGGCATTGGTCGAGGAGGCCGCGGCGGGTCCGCACGATGGACCGGAACACCGCGTAGTCCGAGAAGCCCGAGCGCCGCGTCCAGGCGGCTTGCGTCGTGCAACTCCAGCAGCTTCCGTCCGGGCAGCACGCCGCGCCGAGGAGAAGCCCGACGGTGCAGTGCCGACCCTCGGCGTCGGACGCGACGCACGGCGTGGCGAGAATGGCCGGCGCGGCGACGGCGGGCTCTGCGACGTCCGCCGTCACGCTGCGCCTCCGCGATCCCGGGCGTCGCGACGCCGGTCGCGCGCGTCGGCGCGGGCGGCGTCCCGAGCCGCGTTGCAGGCGACGCGAAGCGGGACGCGGTGCTCCTTCGCACCGACGAGCACGCGCTGCTCGTCGTCTGGATCGAGCCGCACGTCGCCGCGCTCGATCGCCTCGGCGACGACGCACGCCGCGGCGCGCTCGCCGACCGTGAGCGGCTCGCCGGGTTGCGCCTGGTCCTCCGGGGGCGGAGCCGACTGCCCTCCGCCCTCCCCGGCAGGGGAGGGTAGGGGTGGGGATCCATCCACGGACACGGACACGGAACGCGCGCGCGGGGGCGCGCCCGCGAGAGGCGGCAAACTGCCCGGCAGGTCCCCGGACGGTTCCCCGGGCGACTGTCCGGGCAACGGACCGGACGAGTGCCCGGGCAGTTGACCGGACACATGCCCGGTCATCTCCCCGGACGCGTCGCCGGACATCTGCCCGGCGGGATCCTCGGCGATCGCCGACAGCACGAGGGCGTCGTAGACCCGCTCGCCGTCGGCGCGCGAGACGACGTCGAGGTCGCGCGAGAGCACGACCGCGCCGAAGCTCTCGCGCGACACGCGGATCTGTCCCGTGAGCGCGGCTTTCGTCGCGACGTACTGGAGGACGCGGACGAGCATGGTCTCCGCCTGGCGCGGGCCGACGAGCCGGGCGAAGCGCCGCCAGTTGCCCTCGTCCTCGCCGTCGCTCGGCTCGTCGTCGAGGTCGGCCGCGAGCGCGACGTAGCGCATCGTCACCGGCGCGCCCTTGTCCTTCCGCCGCCGCGTCACCTCGTAGATGAAGGGCCGCTGCCAGCGCTCCCAACTGCGAATCCTCAGCATGCGGCCCCGCCCCCTCGATCTCCGGCTCCTGCGAACTCGATCGCCGCGGTCTCGGCGATCCACCGCGCGTCCGCCTCGTTGTCGTCGTAGGGCTCCACGCGCGGCCAGCGCGCCGCCGCCGCGGCGACCATCGCCGCCTTGTCGGCGTTGCCCTTCCCGGTCGCCGTCTTCTTCGCCGTCGCGTAGTGGACCGAGGCGTACGGGATCTTCCGCGCCTCGCACTCCTCGACGACGACCGCGACGATGCCGCCGTAGATGTGCGCCGCGGCGACGCCGCGATGCATCCAGACCTCCTCGTACCCGACGAGGTCAGGCGGGAAGCGGTCGAGGACCTCGCGCAGATACGCGCGGAGCCGGAGGAACCGCATCCCGCCGCCCTCGTGGCGACGCGGCGCGAGATCCCACACGCCCGAATCCCAGGACGCCGCGGCGTGGCGTACCGCCCAGCCGCAGGACGTCCCAGGATCGATCGCGAGGACTCGCATGCCGCACCGCCGCTCCGGTCAGAAGGGGATGTCGTCGAAGTCGACGTCAGCGGGCGCCGCCGCGGGGGCGGCGGTCGGTGCCGGACGGTTCGCCGGCGCAGGCGGCCTCGTGGCGGTCGCCGTCGCGGTGCGGGACGCCGGGGCGCTCGCCGCCGGACGCGCCGGGGCGGGACGCCGCTGCTGCGGGCCCTTCTGCGCGATGAGTCGGGCACGGAGGTTGTGCGAGAAGGCCGTCGCCTCGCCCGCCTCCATCCGCTCCTTCACCGCGAGCCCGCCGTTCACAGCGTTCACCCAGCGGATGCGGATCCGCTGGCCGCCCTCGCCGTCGTCCTCGTGCTCGAGGACGAGCTGCGCTTCGACGCCCCTGATCGGCGTGTCGTACGGATCGACGGGGTTCAGCGCGTCGAGCTGGTAGTCGTGGTCGGCGGGATCCCACCCGAGCGCGCGGAGCGCCTTCTCGGTCGTCTCCCACGCCCGGTCCGTGAAGAACCCGTACCACGTCATCGGGACCGACTGCTGGTCGACGCCGAGATGCACGTCGAAGCCGATCGCGAGCTGCTCGGTGCCGTTCCCCGCGCGCCCGAGGCACGAGGACGTGACGGTGCCGACGTAGCGGCCCGGCTGGATCGTTCGGTAGTCCATGGTCTACGCTCCCTCCTGGGCCGGCGTTGCCGTGCCCGTGTCGTTGCCCTTGTTCGTGACCTTCTCGCGAAGCAGATTGACGAGGCGCGCGAGGTCGCGCGCCGACTCGCCGCAGGCGGCGAGCTTCACGCCGATCGCGGCCCTGGTCTCCGGCGTCGGCCGGAGTTCCTCGACGAGCGAGAGGACCTCGGTGCGGAGCGCGTCCGGCGACGCCGGGTGCCCGCGCTCACGCGCCGCGGCGTACTCGGCGAAGTCGAGCGGGAGCTCCGAGGGGAGCCCGTAGCGGTTCTTCGCGTCGTAGGCGGCGTTCCACTCGGTGTAGAGGACGCGGCGGCCGGTCGAAACGCCCTTGCCGCGCTTGAGCGCCGGGTCCTCGCTCCCCGACTTCGCGACCTGCACGAAGGCCTCGTGCGTCGCGAAGAGGACGGCCTCCGCCCAGTACTTCCAGAGGGCCGGAGACATCTCGCCGGCGAGGTTCGGCTCGTAGCGCAGGTAGTCCGCGCCGGCCGGGTTCTTGAAGGTCTTCGTCCTCGCGTGGGCGAGGACGATCACGTTCATGCCGCGGATGGCCGCGAGCCGGTCGAGCGCGGCGATGAGCCGCCGGTGCTCGTCGGGCGTCACCTTGAGACCGCGTCCGTAGGCGTCGAAGTCCTCGGGCGACCAGCCGTTCCGGCGGCAGACCTGATCGCGGATGAGCGCGTCCACCGCGTCGATCGTGTCGACGACGAGCGTCTGGTAGCTGTGCTGCCCGGTCTCCAGTTCGGCGACGGCGTCGAGCACGTCCTGGAATGTCTCGGGCGTCGGGAAGCTCTCGGGGACCGGGACCAAGTTCCTGATGCCGTCCTCGGCGGCGAGGAAGACGGGGTTCGGCGCCGCCGCGGCGAAGGAGGACTTCCCGACGCCCTCGATCCCGTAGAGGAAGAGCTTCTCCGGTCCGCGGTCGAGCGTCTTCCGGATGCTCGACAGGGTCATGCGCCGTGCGCTCGGCGCGGCGGGCTGCGGCGCGCGGGCCGCGGGTCTCGTCTGGGTTGCGTTCATCGTTCCTCCGTCAGTTCTGGGTTCACGTTCAAGAGCTGGTCGTAGTCGTTCACGTGGTCGCTCGGATGGCTGCCCGTGCCGCAGGCCTGCCAGAAGGGGCAGGTGCCGAAGCGGTGGCAGGCCTCCGGATTCCGCGGCGCGAAGCCCTCGAGCTCCATTTCCCGCATCGCGCGGCCCTGCTGCCACGCGTCCTGGAGGAAGTCGCGGATCTGCGACTCGGTCCGGGGGATGCTCCGCCGCTGGAAGAACCGCGACAGGTCGCCCTCGATCTCCGCGCGGACGCGGAGGCGGTAGTCCTCGACGGACTCGTCCACCTCGCGCTGGTTCGCGTAGAGGCGGCCGTCCTTCGTGTACTTCCGCGACTCGGGCGCCGTCGCGCGGAGCGGCCGGAGCCCGGTCTTCCGCGCCACGTCGTAGAGGATCTCGTCGACGTGGTGGCCGAGGGCCTCGGCGCCGATCACGTAGCCGGAGATCTGATGGTCGAGGGCGAGCGTGGACCAGTAGTGGTCGGCGTCGCTCGCGATCTCCTCGATCGTCGTCTTGTGCTCGACGACGAGGACCCGGCCGTCGGCACGCCGGCGGACGATCGCGTCGATCTTCCCGGCGAGTTGCCACGTCCGGGAGCGGGCGAGGTTCGTCGCGGGGTTGAGGAGCGCGGCGGTGTAGGAGACCTCGACCCCGAGGAGTTCGTACTGCGCGGCGTCCGCGCGCCACGCGAGGTCGTAGCCGCGGAGGAGTTCGTTCACGCGGACCTGCTCGTAGGGGTCGGCGGCGAACCCTGCGACGGCGGCGAGGGCGACCATCAGCGAAGCGCCGTCCAGGTCGCCCGTCGCGACGGTTCCCCACCACGCTTCGAGCCCCTGGTGGAAGAGGCTCCCGAACCGAAGCGCCTCCGACTCGGCGCGCGGCTTCCATCCCTCGACGTAGCGCAGGTGATGGAGACGCGGGCAGGTGCGGAAGCACCGGAGGCGCGACGCTGTGAGGAGCGCGGGTTCGGCCGGGGCCGTGGGTGCGATCAGTTCGGGCACTCGAGCTGCTCCTTCATCCGACGCCGGATGTCTTCCTCGTCCGCCTCAAGCGACGCGCGGACGAGCCGCTCGACGATGTCGAGGGCGCACTCGCGGCAGACGACTTCCTCACGGATCTCCTCCGCGGCAACGAGCCGCGCGGCTCTGGCGCGCTCGGCTGGGGTGACCGGCGCGGACCTTCCCGCCCGCGGCCGACCGTCCTCTTCAGCAGCAGCGGCCAGCACTACTCGATCTCCGGGAAGGGCTCGCCCGTGCGCCAGCCGATCTGCTCCATCGAGCGGCCCCGCCGCGTCGCGTTCCACGCCTTGATCGCGATCGCGACGATGTAGGGCGTCGGGAGCCCGGACCCGCGGACCGTCCGCTGCTTTTCCAGGCGGCGGCGCAGCGCGCACGCCGGCGTGTTCTCATCGACGCGGACGCCGAGGAGGACCTGCGAGAGGAACTCCCGCGCGAGGGCTTCGTCACGCCGACCGAACTCGTAGCCGAGCCACGCCCAGACGCCCCGTCCGCCGAACCCGGCCGCGGGACGCGGCGTGTCCATCACCGCGGAGACGATCCCCGGGTGCTCCGAGAGGACGGCGCGCTTGTGCTCGTTCGTGAGCGTCACGGCCGTCGTGCTGACGAGCATGCAGCGGGCGTCGTAGCGGGCCTTAAAGGAGAGGGCCGCCGCGACGTTGTTCGAGCAGGGGACGTCGTCCTCCATGAGGAAGTCGGCGAGGACCTTCGCGAGCCCGAGGTCGACGAAGTAGCGGCACTCGCGATCGACGCCGACGACCACGAGCGTCACGATCGGCACGCCCGCGGCGATCACCGCGTGGAGCGTGTGCTGGCCGGTGAGGAGGATGCCGTCCTCGTCGAGGACGATCGGCTGGCCCGTCTCCTTCCAGTTGCCGGTCCGCACGTCCGAGGCGTAGCGGTCGACCCGGTGCTGGCGGAGCGTCCGGTTCTTCGTGTTGAACCGCGTGAGCCAGGCGTCCGCCATCTCGGGCGTGATCCTGATCCACGCCATCCAGCGGTCGGGACGGGAGACGACGCTCTCGTGGAACTCCTGGACGAAGGCGTGGACGGAGAAGCGCGGTCGCTTCGTCGCCGGAGCGGCACATGCGGACGGAACGGCGGTCGTTGTCATCAGCTACCTCTTGCCCGCGAGGGCGGCGTTGAGGCCTTCGATCTCGGCGCGCAGCTCCCACAGCGACTTCAGCCGCGGGCGGTCGGAGGATCGGAGGCCGGACTTCGAGTAGGCGTCGATGGAGGCGGAGAGACGCAGAGCGAGCGTCTCGATCTCGCCGACGTGGTCGCGCGGGAGGCGCGCGGCGGAGGCGGCCGGCGCAGGGCGCTTCGCCACCGCGGCGGCCGCCTGCTTCACCTGGCCGAGGGAGCGGGGGGCCGTCTCCGCGACGCGGCTCGCCTGCTCCCGGGTGAGCTTGACCTTCCCCGTGAGGATGGCGTTCTTCGCCTTGGGGCACGTCTCCGAGATCTTGTCGATGGCGGCGGCGAACTCGGCCGCGCGCTCGACAGTGGCGCGCGAGACGCCTGCGGCAGCGGCGACGGCGGCAGAGGTCCGCCCGGCGGAAACTGCCTCACTCTGAGGCAGTTCGCCAGCGGGGCGCCCCTCGGGCTTCCTCTCGGAGAGGTATCGCTTCCCGACGAGGTAGTCGCGCTGCTCGCGCGTGAGGTTCCGGCGGGAGAGCTGGTTGTCGATAACCCAGCGGCGCGCGGCGTCGCGGTCGGGGAAGGAGTACTCGACCGTCGCGAACTCGATCCGGTGCTGGCGGCACAGGGCGAGCCTCGTGTGGCCGTCGAGGAGGAGCTTCTCCTCCTTCCAGACGACGAGGGGCTCGCGGCACCCGTGGGCCCGGAGAGACGCTTCCAACTGCTCGCGCTGCTCCGCCGAGTGGATCGGGAAGAGCACGGCGAACTCGTCGTCGGTCGAGAAGGGCTCCGTCACGCCGTCCGTCCGTGGCCGGCATGGCCGACAGCGGGCGCGAAGAGTGCGTCGGGCCCGAAGAAGGCGTCCACCGTCGGGACACCGAGGAGGTCACGGAGCCGGGGGAGGAACGACGCGCGCGGCGGACTCGCCGGCGAGCGGGGGCGCCCCTCCCACAAGGTGACGGTGCGCGCGTGGACGCCGACTGCGGCGCCGACCTCGGTCGTCGTGAGGCCCGCGGCCTCGCGCAGACGCCGGAGCGTCGCGCCGTTCCAGTCGTCCGGGCCTACTCCGGGAGGATGTCGTCCGTCTCGCAGTGCAGCAGACGGGCGAGCGGCTTGATCTTCGTGATCTTCACTTCGGCCCGGCCAGCGATCCAGCGGCTGACCGTGTACGCGCGGACGTCGAGCTTCGACGCGACGTCCTCGGTCGTCAGCTTGCTCGCTTCGAACCGGCGACGCAGTCGACGCGCGTCCCAGCGCGTGTCCACGTCGGCGGTTCGGGTTCCTTTCTTCGGCATCGTGCGTCACGTTAGCGAGTCCTCCGTACGTCATCAAGGTAGAGCCGCCCGCCTTCGGTGTCAACTATGCTTGCCACCTTTGTGTTGCACGCGATGCGGAAAGCTCTTATCCTTGCGATCTGTCTCGCGCCCGGGCGGTCACGCACTGCCCTCGCGCGGGGGACATCACAGCGGGTTCCTCGGGCCACCCCTGGCCGAGTCCGGCGCGACCCATCGGGGTTCGCGGTTGTCCTGTCCAATACCGAACAGACTACAAACACCCAGGGACGCCCATGGACGCAAGTGCAAGCAATTACGCGGGTTCTACGCGATCTGGTGGAGCAACGGAGTTACCCCACCAGCCCTTGGGCAGCGAGCGCGCCGAATCGCGCCACGCGCGGCGCGGGCGTTCGCGCCAGATCGCGCCGCCGACGTCGGCGGCGACGCCCGGCGCGACACCCCGGAACCCGGCTCGGCCTGAACTCGATGAGGTCGCGCCCGCGAGCAACATCGACCCCATGACGATCGACACACCTGTGGACCTCGCGCCCCGGGCGCGGATACCCGAGGCCGCCCTTCCGCTCCTCCTCGACGCGACGGAGGCGGCGGACTTCCTCGGAGTCAGCCGCAGCAGCTTCTACCGGCTCGACCTGAGCGGCGTCGTCCCGAGCCCGATCCGGCTCTCGAAGTTCCGGCGCTGGTCGCGACCCGAACTCCGGCGCTGGGTCGAAGCGGGATGTCCGCCGCGCGACCGATGGGAGAGCGGCCGGTGAGTCTCTACCGCCCCACCTACCGGGTGAAGGGCGAGGGCTTCCGGTCGCCGACGTGGTGGATACAGTTCCGCGACCACAAGGACGTCCGCCGCAAGATCCGCGGGCTCGCCGACCGGCGCTCGACGGAAGCGATGGAGGAGAAGCTCAAGCACTTGGTCCACGCCCGGGCGTCCGCGACCCCGCCGTCGTCGGACATCCGCCGCTGGTGCGACGCGCTCCCCGTGCGCACGCGGGAGACGCTCGCCCGCTTCGACCTCCTCGACCGGAAGCAACTCGCCGCCGCTGCGCCGCTCGCTGTCCACATCGACGCGTGGCAGGAGCACCTCGCCGCCAAGGGAACGGGCCGCCCGCAGAAGATGCGGACCCGGTCCAACACGCAGAGGGTGATCGAGGCGTGCGGGTTCCGGACGTTTGCGGACATCGATCCGACCCGTGTCGAGAGGTACCTTCGCGACCGCCGCGAGCGCGGGGTCGGCAAGCGCGCTCCCATGAGCGCGCGGACATCGAACGGCTACCTGCAGGCGATCCGGGAGTTCCTCGGCTGGGCGATCCGGTCGGGGCTCATCGCCGAGGATCCGCTCCGCGGTCTCCGTCCCCTCAACGCGGAACTCGATCGTCGCCGCGAGCGCCGTGCGCTCACGGCCGACGAACTGCGCGCGCTCCTCGCCGCGACCGAGTCCGCGCCGCCCTACCGGGCCGTCACGGGGCACAAGCGCGCCGTCCTCTACCGCGTCGCAGCAGAGACGGGACTGCGCCTCGGCGAACTGCGCGCCCTCGTCGTCGCCGACGTCGATCTCACGGACATCGACCGCGCGTCGATCCGCGTGCGCGCGACGAACGCAAAGAACCGCCGCGAGGCGCGGCTCCCGCTGCGCGCCGGGACGGCGGCGGCCGTCCGCGACTACATCGGCAAGGCGCTCCCCATGGCGCGTGTCTTCGAGCTCTATCGCTGGTGGCCCGCAGCGACGGTGATTCGCGACTACCTCGCGCTCGCCGGGATTGCGTACCGCGACGACGCCGGGCGCGTCGTCGACTTCCACAGCCTGCGGGTGACGTTCGCGACGAACCTCGCCCGCAGCCGGGTGCCGCTCCAGCTCGCCCAACGGCTCATGCGCCACAGCGACCCGCGACTGACGAGCAGCATCTACACCGTGCTCAACTCGGACGACGAGCGCGAGGCCGTCGCGGCGCTGCCCGACCTCGACGTCGCGCCGCCCGCGCTGGACGCGGCGCTCGCGACCGGCACCGACGATGCCGCGCCCGCGTCGTCGGACGCGCGCGTGGACGCGTTGTTCGCCGCCTGGAGCGACCTCGACGAACGGGCGCGCGACGCGCTCCTGCAGCGCGCAAAGACGCTCGGCCGCGGCTGACGCTCGCGTTCGGAAGTTCGGGCTGGTGGACGCTCGCCCTATCCTCGACCCGCCACGTCGGTTGTGTCCCCGTAGCTCAGTTGGATAGAGCACAGCTTTCCTAAAGCTGGGGTCGCAGGTTCGAATCCTGCCGGGGATACCAGTTACGCGCGCGTGTGATCGCCCGGCGTCTCGATCTCCGCCGTCGAGTGTGTTGCGTGTCCGGAGGGCGCATGACCAAGTGGTCCACCAAGAAGTGGGAACAGGTGCCGTTCGATGATGTCTGCGCGGGGATTCTGGCGGGCGGCGGCATCGGCGGCCACGACGCGCTTCCCGCTGCGGCACCGCATGGCGTTCCACCGACGGCCGCGGAGCGATACCGAGCGCTGGTCGATGGCTCGTGGCTGTTTCTTCGCTTCCTGCCGCCGTGCGACTGGTTCCGCGTAAGGATCGAAGTGCCCGACGACCTAAGCGACCTGCGGGTAATCGCAGAGGAGTCGTGGTTCCCTGATCCGCCAAGCGCAGTCCGCGATCTGCACTCCGTCGCGACGAGCCTCGTTCCCGGGTCACCGCACGAGGCGCGCGTCACCGCGTGGGAGGGCACGCTCGACGTCTCGCACCTGGATCGAAGGATCGCACTCTTCGGACGGGGGCGCGACGGGCCATTCAGCATCCTCGATGGGAACCACCGACTCCTTGCACTCACGCGCCAGGCCGGGCGCGACGGCATTCGGCCCATGCGCTTCGACGCGCACGTCGGGCTCTCGTTCGGGCCCTGCAGATGGCACGGCGATGCGGTGCGCTGGGAAGAGCGGTCGCCGAGGTCCGGCGAGGATCGCCGCTACGTGCTCCGGGTGTGGTGACCGTGTTCGCGGTCGTTCTCATCGTCCGTGACGAGGAACGCGCCCTCGGTGCTGCGTTGGCTAGCTTGGGCGACGTTCCGGACGTCGTCGTCTGCGACACGGGAAGCACCGACGGCACGATGGACGTCGCACGAGCCGCCGGCGCCCGCGTCTGCCAGTTCACGTGGTGCGACGACTTCGCGGCCGCCCGCTCGTACGCCGAAGCGCAGGCCCGTCACGACTGGATCGTGCGCTTCGACGCCGACGAGCGACTCCGTGTGGATGCGACGGAGTTGCGAAGTACTTGGCTGGCCACGGAGGTTGCGTCCGCCGAGCGCCAAGGGGCTGATCGGTTGTTCGTTCGACGGCGCTACCACGCGACGAACCTCCACTGGTTCCCCCGGTGCCATCGCCGGTCGGCGTTCCGCTGGAAGTACCCGGTGCATGAACTCCTCGATCCGCTGCCGTCGCGCACGGGCCACGACTTGGCGGCTCGGGGCGCGGTCGTCGAGCACGAGCGCGAAGATCGCCCACGGCGCTATCGCGCGATCCTCGAACGCGCTCTGCAGCAGGCTCCCGCCGACCCGCACCTCCTCTACTACCTGGGCGCGACGTGCTTCGAGGAGGGCGATCTGATGGCGGCTGAGGAGTGGCTGACGCGGTACCTCGCCGGCCAGCCGGGCTACCGCTACCACCGCAGCGAGGCGCTACTGATGAGAGGGCGCTGCCGCGAGGGCCGCTCCGACGCGGTCGCGGCGTTTGAGGATTACGAGGCTGCCGCTGCGATCGGGCCGCGCGCCGAGCCGCTGCTGTTTGCGGCGCGGCTTGCCTTGGCGCGGGGTGATCGCGAGCAGTGTGCCGAACTCGTACGGAGGGGGCGCGCAACACCTATGCCTCCCGAGAGACAGCCCTTCGGCGAGTGGGATCATCCTTACCTGCTCGACCGCGCCGCCTACGACCCGAGCACCTGGGAGCGCTGTCTCGACGCTGCCCGTCCACCTGTGCCTGGGCGTAGCGAGCCGACGGGATAGCGGCGCAGCGTCACGCGGGAGCGTCAGCGGCGAGCAGGCGGCCGCGTAGGCGCGCGACGTCGGACGCGACGAACCCCGCGCGATCGAGATGCGACTCGGCGCCGCCTCCCTCCTGCACTAACTCGAGGAACTCCCTGATCGCGGGCTCCTTCGTGTCCTGGCCGCTCCGCAGGAAGTCGTCGACGATGAACTCGCCGTCGAGTCCGAGGAGCAGGGCGAGCGCCGCACAGAACCACCCGGTGCGGTCCTTCCCTGCGTAGCAGTGGACGACGACGGCGCCGTCGACCGGATCCGCGATCATGCGAAGGGCACCCGCGACGTTCGAAAGATGGGCGAGGAAGGTCCGGTAGTAGCCCTCGCCGATTGGGCGCCCGCTCGGAGCGCCCCTCGCGCCGGGTTTCGCTGAGAGCGGCAACGCCCGCACGTCGAGGCGCAGCGTCCAATCCGCGGGGTATGCGTGCTTCGCCTTCGCCTCGTCGGCGTCCCGGAAGTCGAGGACCCTGCGGACGTTCCTCGCGGAGAGCCACGCGTTGAGTTCGGGCGTACCGGTCCAGCGACTGAGCGTCGAACCGCGGAAGAGCACGCCCCTCCTGACCCGGCCGTCGAAGGCGTCGGCGAAGTCCCGGAGGTTGTAGAAGAGATCGCGCTCGAGGACGGAGTTCAGGAACCTTCGAAGCGAGTCCCGGTCGCGGCGAACAGCGAAGCGGCGCGCGACTTCATCGATCGCATCCAGGAACGCGTCGACGAGTCGCTGCTTCAGCGCCGCTGCTTCGGGCAGGTACAACTCGCCGTGCAGCGCCCGGAACCGCTCCTGCTCGTCACGGCGCATGCGTCCCGAGAGCAGCATCCGCGGGAGGAACAAGTACGCGTCGCCGCCGCGGGCGAGTTCGACGAGGCGCGCGAGCCGGTGCAGCGCGAGGTTGTACTCGAAGTAGAACCGGTAGCCGTCGCTGCGGCGGTGCGCGTTGGACGCCGCCTCGAAGGCGACCAGGAACTTCTCGATCTCCTCGTTGACGAGCGCGCCGAGATCCCGGGGAAGCTGCGCCGCGGCCGCTTCAGCGATTTCTCCGCAGCTCCCGTCCTTGTCGAGCACGACCACGAACCGGGGAGCAGGGACGTCGGGGCTCGTCGCCATCGACACAAGATCGTCCGGCGAACCAGCCGTGCGGAGGTCGATCTTGGTCAGCGCTTCGTCGACCCAGATGGCTGCCTCGCCGCGGGACGCGATGAACGCGACCTCGCGGACTCGGTCGCCGAGGAATCTCTGGAGGGACGCGACCACGTCGGAGGCCGTACCCCGATGGACCACGGCCGCATCAACGTCCGAGTGGGGGCTCGACCTCCCAAGCGCCAGGGTTCCGTACCAAAGGACCGCCCGCACGGCGTCCTCGCCTTCCGCCCAGCGGCGAACGTCATCCGCGAGCTGCGTCAGATGGCGCATGTGGCTCACTCCTTTCCCAGGCGTCGATGAGGCTGTCGGCGCGTGCGACCAGTGCGTCGAGCGGTGCGGTCCCGTCTAGTTCGTCGATCAGGTCCCTGTGCCACGTACCGTTAGGCGCCATGGCGGCGGAGAGGTGTTGCTCCAAGTCGGCGACGACCTGGCCGATGGCGACGCCGAAGTCCGGGTACGGCGGCGGTGAGGGCCGGCCGGTCACGCGTGTCCGGCAGACATCGATGGGCGCGCGGAGCCACAGGACGCCGATCTTGTCGCCGGAGCTCCGCAACGCAAGGCGAAGCAGCGGGATCTGGGGGCCGACGCCGGTGCATTCAAGCAGCAGTGGTCCGGCGGACCTCGCGGCAGAGACGAAGGCGGCCCACGCCCGAAGTTCTCCGTCGGCGCTGCCGTCTCCGTGCGTGCGGCGGGATGCGTCGATCGAGGCGCTGCGCCACTCCCTTCGTGCCGCGAGGGCCGAGACGAGCGTCGACTTGCCCGCGCCGACGTTCCCAAGGACCAGCACCTTGGGCTGAGCCGAAGACGCGGACAAACGTCCTCGGAAATCGGCGATCTCGTGGCGGGTCTCGCCGCGCTGGTCGATGAGGACGCGCGTCCCGGCGGTCGTCCAGGCGAGGGCGGTGCCATTGTAGAAGGGCTCGACGCCGAAGAATCGGCGGGCGTACGCCGGGCGACCCGCGCGATCGACATGGAACCAGCCCGCCGGGTCGCGCGCGCGTGCGTACCCCTTGTGATAGACGTCGAGGTCGAGGAGCCGCGTCCCGTGGATCTGGTGCCCGCTTGGATCGATGTGCCCGCAGAGGCCGTCCGCCCGGTGCCGCACGACTGCCGCGTCGTCACGAAAGTCACCGGCATAGAGATGCCGCTCCGCGTACGCGTCCCCGCCGTTGAGCGCGACATGGAAGTATCGGCCGCCCGCGTCGCGAACGACGCAGCGGCCCTCCTGGAAGTTCCCGCACCATGAGTACCGGTCGGCTTGGAGCGGCGAGCCGTCGGGGAGAACGTGGAACCAACCGTCCGCGCCTTCAACGGCGGCCCGGTCCTCGTAGAAGCCGAACGTGCGCACGTGCCGCTCCGAGTAGGCCGAGCATCCGTCGACGTCGATGTGCCACGCGCCGTCGTCCCCGAGGACCGCGGCGAGACCGGGCGCGTGGAACTTCAGGACCTCGCGGAAGCGCGCCGCATAGATCGGCCGGCCTTCGAACAAATGGTGGGTGCCGTCCTGCGCCACCTTGGTGATGCGCCAGTCGGTCATGGTGTCACCGGCCTGCGCATGTTGCATCCGCGGCAGAGATCACGGCTCGCGTAGCCCGCGACGAGCTGCCGATACGCATCCCCGTTCCAGACCTCTGCGAGGACGGTCTGGTTCAGGTTCCCGAACTCGCCGAGGGTGCGGCGCTGCGCGTCGGGCGCGCAGCAGGGGTTGAAGCGGCCCTCGGCGCTGATCCACGCCTCTTGGCCGAGAAACGGGCAGGGCCCTCCGCGCGCCAGGTCCTCGGGCGCATCGGAGTCGAGGGGGAAGATGTTCTCCAGCAGCACGCGGCGCCCGTCCGGGAGACGATGCCGCTCGGCCGCTTCGCGCGCCGCCCGCACGACGGCGTTCCAGTGCGCGATCGACTCCGGGCTTCGACGCATCGACTCCGACTTGATCCCGTCGAAGTGCGCCCAGAGATGGTGGCCCTTTACGCGATCGATGCCGAGTTCCGCAGCGAGACGCACCACGTCGGGGATCTCTGCGACGTTCGTCTCGAGGAACGTGAGCTGGAAGGTCACGCGGCAGCGATCGGCACCCACGGCGGCGTGCTCGTCACGCACGGCCACGAACTCGCGGACGTTGCCAAGCATCTGCTCCCACCGCGCGCCGAGCATGACGGCCTCGTGCGTTGCCTTCGTGGCGCCGTTCCACGAGATCTTCACGTCGGATGTGACCGGGACGATCTTCTCTGCCCACGCGCGCGCGCCGAGTCGCGGGAACGTCCCGTTCGTCGTGAGATTGAGCTTCACACTGTGATCGCGGCACAGGGCGAGGATCTCCTCGAACTCGGCGAAGAGGAGTGGCTCGCCCATCGTGGACGGAATGACCTCGCGGAGTCCGCGGGACGCTGCCTCGGCGATGACCTGTCGGATCAGCGCAATCGGCATGCGTCGCGGCGGGTGACCCGCGGCGCGCCGCGCGGCCTGGAGCGGACTGTGCGGGCTGTGCTCCTCGCACATCACGCAGTGGAGATTGCAGTCGTCGGGGTTGGTGTCGAACGTGATGCGCCACGGACCCGGCAGGGCGTCGACGCGCGCGGTCCGGCGTCGCTCGATCAGCTCACCGTAGGTCGTCTCAATCGCCGCGGCATGGTCCGCGAGGTCGGGGACCCGGCCCTCCGGATCTCGGACGTAGCCGCGCGCGCCGAGGCGGCGCGCGAGCGCCCGATCGTCGGCGAGTCGCTGCATTTGCCGCGCGAGATCGGCCGCGTCGCGATGGCGGAACAGGAGTCCGTTCTCCTCGTGGCGAACGAGTTCCGCCATCCCGCCGACGTCGCCGCTGATCACTGGAACGCGGACGGCTTGGGCCTCGTGGATGACGAGCGGGGAGTTCTCGACCCAGATGGAAGGGACGACGATGGCATCGACGCGGTCGAACACCTCGCGGACGATGTCCCCGTTCTGGTACTCCGGGAGCCACTGGACTCGGTCCCCGGCTCCGTTCGGGAGCGCCCGGGCGCGCGAATGCAGCGCGGCTGTCTCCGGGCTTCGTGGACGGCCGTAAATGCGCAACTGGGCCGCGCCCCGCACCCGACCGAACGCGTCAATGAGAACGTGGATGCCCTTGGCCGGCGTGTGCGTCCCGATGTACCCGAACGTGAACGGCTCGCCCGGCGTGCGTCGTCGTTGCGAGAGAAGCTGACGATCGAAGCCGTAGTCGAGGTACTTCAGCTTCGCGAGGGGCAGCCCGAATTCGCGGTGGAAGCGGTCCACCATCACCTCGGACGGCACGAGGAATAGGTCGACGAGTTCGCAGACCTCGCGGACGTGGGCCATGCGACGGGCGACCCAGTCGGTCCAGGCGGCGACGTCCGACGACTCCTCATTGGGCGCGCCGGAGAAGTAGCGGCTGTAGCAGCGGCGCGCACACTTCTCATGCTCTTGGCCGTCGCAGACGGTCCATGTATCGTTTGCGTCCTCGGGCGAGAGTTGCATGAACTGGCCGCGCGGGCACATCAACCAGTAGTCGTGGAGAGTGAAGACGACGGGGAGTCCGCGCCGGGCAGCTTCGGCGACCAGCGAGGTCGACAGGTGGTTCAGGTGTCCGATGTGGACCAACTCCGCCCGGGTCCGGTCGATCACCTCGCCGAAGCGCCGATCGACGGCCTCGTGGCGGTAGCGGTCGCGCGATCCGGCCATGTTCACGAGGTGGAGCGTGATGCGCGGGTCGTCCCGGTCCTGCTCCAGCCGCGGGGAGTGCGCCGGTGCGAAAGGGTCCTCGTCGCGAGTGAAGATGTGGACCTCGTGCCGCGCGGCGAGCGCGTGACAGAGCGACTGCGTATAGACCTCGGACCCGGCGTTGAAGCGCATCGGGTATCCGTGGATGACGTGGAGGATCCGCATGGCGATCGCGTTCGTGGCCGCGGGGGCTACGAACGACTCCGCCGAGAGGCGCGAACCGCAACGGCAGCGATGCAGGCGCATCGACTTCGCGCACTGTTGGCCGACCAGTCTGCGGCCTTCGCTCGCCGCAAATCCACAGTCAGTATGCAGCCCGCGCTGTTCGATTCAGGGCGTCGGGCGTGCCGCCGCCGCGTTCGCTTCCTCTGGAAGTCCCCGATCAACATCATTGCTCCCGGGGGCCGTTGGCCCCGCATGGGTCGGGGCGTTGACCGTCTCCAATCCCGCGGCGCGGGAGTTGTCGGAGCGAATCGGCAGGCGTCGCAGGGGCGCGCCTGGGAGCGGTGAACGCGAGGGTCATGCAGTCTCCTGCGACCGACCACGCCAACCGCCTGCGCGGCGCCCGGACCCTCGGGCAACGAATGCGGAGTCGATCGTGCTGAGAGGATGCAGGACCGAGTGAGCGCCGGTCAAGCACTGGATTCGGACGCCGGCATCTCGCGGAAGCCGAGAATGGAGATCGCGCGGACCGTCGGCGTCGAGGAGCCAACGGCGAGCGACGAGGCGCTACATTCCCGCGGCCGGGCCCGCGACGGCCACCCCGAGACTCGAGGCCCATCACCGACGCTCGCCTCCGCTCCGACAGCCCGTGCGGTGCAGGCCCGTTGCGTCCGTGATGTGATCTTGGCGCGCCGCAAGTCGCCCGTCCACATGGGGCAACCCTTGGGGCAACCAGCGCATGTACGAGGGGATGTCAGGAGACTCCCTGACTCGGAATCGCGCTGCGAAGCCGCATCTAAGTCTCTATCCGGGCTCACTTTGCGCGATTAGGAAACCGGTGCTCTATCCAGCTGAGCTACGGGGACACAACCGTTGCGAGGGGCCGAGGATAGGCCGTCGGCGGCGGAGCCCGAACTTCCGGACGCGAGGATCAGCCGGAGCCAAGCGATTCGACGCTGTGGCGGTTCGGCGGGGACGGTCCCCACGAACTCACAAGACTCGCGACGTCGGCGGTCGCCTTCGGCCCCTGGCCGGTCGAGCGCATCGAGCACGGGGCGCGTCTCCCGCCGATGGGAGCCACACGCGATCCACCACATCGTGGCGCCCGCGCGCGGCGGCGGTCCGATCCTCGCGATCGATGGGACCGAGCGTTCGTCGGCGATCGCGCGCGGCGCTCGTACGCGGAGACCGGCGCGACGTGCGTCGACTGGACGATCCTCGCTGCGCAGAACCCGACCGCCGCAGTGGTGCACGTCCGCAGCCGCGATCCCGCCGCGTAGCGGAGATTTTGAGTTTTTGGGGACCGTCCCCGGGGGGCCAGCGTCACAGACCCGCAGGTCGCGGTGCGGGTACCCTGTGCCTAGTGCCACACTCCGTGAGGAACGGCCGTGCGGAACGAGATCGAAGAACGACAGCGAGAGACGACGAACACGCGCAGTGCGAAGCCCGCAACCAACCTGAGGAGAACTCCATGACCGAGCAGAAGTCCGGCAAGTGCCCTGTGATGCACGGGGCCCCGTCGAACGCGACCGACGCGGCCCGGTCGAACCGCGACTGGTGGCCGCACCAGTTGAACCTCGGGATGCTCCATCAGCACTCGGAGCGGTCCGACCCCATGGGTGCGGAGTTCCGGTACGCCGAGCACTTCAAGAAGCTCGACTACCCGGCGCTCAAGAAGGACCTCTTCGCGCTCATGACGGACTCGCAGGGCTGGTGGCCGGCCGACTACGGCCACTACGGGCCGCTCTTCATCCGCATGGCGTGGCACAGCGCGGGCACGTACCGTGTCGGCGACGGACGCGGCGGAGCGGGGAACGGCACGCAGCGCTTCGCGCCGCTCAACAGTTGGCCGGACAACGGCAACCTCGACAAGGCCAGGCGTCTCCTCTGGCCCATCAAGCGCAAGTACGGCGACCGGATCTCCTGGGCCGACCTGATGATCCTCGCAGGCAACTGCGCACTGGAGTCGATGGGCTTCAAGACCCTCGGCTTCGCGGGCGGACGCGCAGACGTGTGGGAGCCGGACGCGGACGTCAACTGGGGCACCGAGTGCACGTGGCTCGGCGACGAGCGTTACTCGGGAGACCGGGAGCTGGCGAATCCGCTCGCCGCCGTGCAGATGGGCCTGATCTACGTGAACCCGGAAGGCCCGAACGGCAAGCCCGACCCGGTCGCGTCGGGCCGGGACATCCGCGAGACGTTCGCCCGCATGGCGATGAACGACGAGGAAACCGTGGCGCTCGTCGCCGGCGGACACACGTTCGGCAAGGCGCATGGCGCCGGCGACCCGAAGCTGGTCGGTCGCGAGCCCGAAGGCGCACCCATCGAGGAGATGGGCCTCGGCTGGAAGAACGCGTTCGGCAGCGGCAAGGGCGCGCACACGACGACGAGCGGGATCGAGGGCGCGTGGAAGCCCAATCCGACCAAGTGGGACAACGGCTCCTTCGACATGCTGTTCGGATACGAGTGGAAGCTCGGGAAGAGCCCCGCCGGCGCGTGGCAGTGGACGCCGAGCGATCCGGCCGCGGCGACGCTCGTGGCGGACGCGCACGATCCAGCGAAACGTCACCCCCCGATGATGACGACGGCGGACATGGCGCTGCGCATGGACCCCGCGTACGAGCGCATCTCGCGACGCTTCCACGAACACCCGGACGAGTTCGCGGCAGCGTTCGCGCGAGCATGGTTCAAGCTGACCCACCGCGACATGGGGCCGAGGTCGCGCTACCTCGGGCCCGAGGTTCCGACAGAGCAGTTCGCGTGGCAGGACCCGGTCCCGGTCGCAGATCACCCGCTCGTCAGCGCGAAGGACGTCGCAGCCCTCAAGGCCAACGTCCTCGCGTCGGGCCTGAGCGTGTCGGAACTCGTCGCGACCGCGTGGGCGTCGGCATCGACGTTCCGCGGCTCGGACAAGCGCGGCGGCGCGAACGGGGCGCGCATCCGCCTGGCGCCGCAGAAGGACTGGGCGGTCAACGAGCCGCGTCGGCTCGCGAAGGTACTCAAGGTCCTCGAGCGCGTGCGAAGCGAGTTCAACGCCGCGCAGACCGGACGCAAGCGTCTCTCACTCGCCGACCTGATCGTTCTCGGCGGCTGCGCCGCCGTGGAGAAGGCGGCGAAGGCGGCCGGCATCGACGTGAAAGTCCCGTTCACGCCCGGCCGGGCCGATGCGTTGCAGGAAGAGACCGACATCGAGTCGTTCAAGGTGCTCGAACCGGTGGCGGACGGTTTCCGCAACTACCTCCGGCCAGGACTCGGCGGCTCGGCCGAGGCGATGCTCGTCGATCGCGCCCAACTTCTGACTCTGACCGCGCCCGAGATGACCGCACTGATCGGCGGGCTGCGCGTCCTCGGCGCAAACCACGACCGTTCGCGTCACGGGGTCTTCACGAAGCGCCCGGGCGCGCTCACCAACGACTTCTTCGTCCATCTCCTCGACATGCGGACGGCCTGGGAGGCGGCGGCCAACGCGCGCGACGCATTCCAGGGTCACGACCGCACGACGGGCAAGCTCCGGTGGACGGCCACGCGGGTGGACCTCGTGTTCGGCGCGAACTCGCAGTTGCGGGCCATCGCGGAGGTCTACGCGTGCGACGGAGCGCAGAAGAAGTTCGTGCATGACTTCGTCGCGGCGTGGAGCAAGGTGATGAACCTGGACCGTTTCGACCTCGCGTGACGAGTGCGCTTTCCTGCGGCGAGGTGTGCATGCTAAGACGGACCTGCTTCCTCTGGATCGTGGCGTCGTGCGTCGTAGCGTGCGACGGGACGGCGTCATCGTCGCGTGACGCCGCTGAGGCTCCGACCGTCGAGGCGCATCCGGTCGCCGAGCCGTCGATGGCGGCGCTTGTCGGCCTTTGGGACGATGGGCTCAGCGGGGAGAATACGATGCTCGACCTGCGTGCTGACGGCACTGCGCACGTCGTCTCGGAGGCCGTCTGCCCGGCCACGTGGACGTTCGATGTCGCCACGCTCCGCGTGACGATTACCTCTCGGCGCCAAGCGGACGGCTCGACGGTCGAGCAGCACGTCACGTATGCACCGGCGCAGGACGTGCTCAAGGGACGGTTCTCCGGGCCGAGCGGACCCGAGCACGTGTTCGGTCGCGCCTCGCGCTACGCGATCGATTGGTGGGCCGGCGTGCGCCCGCGCGTCGAAGCGGACGAGGCCGCGCGGCGCGACATCGACGAGCAGTCCGCACGCGGCACATCGCTCGGCCTCGCAGAGCTCCGCGAATCGGCGCACGTCGGTAGCCCACTCCACTGGAGGAGTGGCTTCGAGCAGTACCTGCAGGTCCACCAGATCTACGTCTGCACCGTCTCGGCCGCACCAGAGGGGGAGGGAGACCGCCGCACGCCGTGGCGCCTCTCGATCTCGCAGGCCATCCGAGGCCCACGCAGCGGCACCCTCCTTTGCGATCTGCCCGGCGGCGCACCCGCGAAGGTCGGATCACGAGTGATCGTTCTCGGCAACGACCACAAGACGGGTTTCAACACGATCGGCTGGTGGGAACACTCGGCGGTGATCGAGGCGCAGATCCAGAAGAGCATGCATCCACAGGCCGAGAACGACCGTCGGTAGCCAGCGGCCTCGTTCGGCGCGTCCGACTCCCTTGCGCCCGCGGGGACGGTCCCCAAAAACTCAAAAACTCGCGCCCCTCCGTACCGTTCGCGGCTCGTGCCTACCTCGTCGGGAACGCCGCCACGAGCGCCGGGTCGCGTTCTCCTCGGTGCGGCCCGGCCGCTCTGCTCCGCGGAGGCGCGTCGCAAGGGAATGCGTGCGTCAAGCCTCCCCCTCGCCTACGGCTCCAGCCCGAGTGACAGGTACCGCTCGCCGCGGTCGCAGAGCATGGTGACGACCGTGTGGCCGGGGCCGAGGCGGCGGGCGATCTCGGTGGCGGCGATGACGTTGGCGCCGGACGAGATGCCGACGAGGAGGCCCTCCTCGCGGGAGAGGCGCGCGGCCATGTGCTTCGCGTCGTCGGTGCGGACGCGCTGAATACCGTCGAGCTCGGGAAGTTGGACGATCTCGGGAATGAAACCGTCGGCGAGGCCCTGAATGCCGTGGCGGCCGGGCTTGTCGCCGGACATGACGGCGGACTCGTCGGGTTCGACGGCGATGACTTTCGCCTTGGAGCCGGCGCGTCGGATGGCGCGGCCGACGCCCATCACGGTGCCGCCCGTGCCCACGCCCATCACGAACGCGTCCAGGTTGCCCTGGGTCTGCGCCAGGATCTCGGGGCCGGTGGTGGTCTCGTGGGCCCACGGGTTGTCGGGGTTCGCGAACTGGCTCGGGAGGAACAGCGTCGGGTCCTCGACGGCACGGAGCTTGGAGTCGGCAACGGCCTGCTGGATGCGGTTGATCTCGGAGATCAGCTCGAGTTCGGCGCCGAGAGAACGGATCATCTGCCGCCGCTCCTCGCTCACGGTCTTCGGCATCATGATGACGACGCGGTAGCCCTTCACGGCGCCGACCATCGAGAAGGCGATGCCGGTGTTGCCGCTCGTGACCTCGAGGATCGTCATGCCCTGACGCAGGGTGCCGCGCTCCTCGGCGCGCTCGATGATGGCCTTCGCAATGCGATCCTTGATGCTGCCGCCGGGGTTCATGTACTCGCACTTGCCGAGGATGCGGCAGCCCGTGGCCTCGCTCGCGGCCTTGAGCCGGATCATCGGCGTGTTGCCGATGGAATCGAGCACGCCCGAGGGCTGCATGCAGACGGAGACCTCGCGCGGACAGGCGACGAGGCGGTGCGAGGAGTCGTGAATCGGAATCGGCTTCATGGGCGCCTAGACGACCCGGTTCACGCGCGGAGCGCTGTGACTCGCGTCACCGGATACGGACCAGGCGACGGACGTCGCGACGGCCCGGACCGAGGAGCCGATGACCCCGCGCTCGAAGCGCGCGGGTTTCGCAGGCTTGTGCATCCCAAGCTGGCAGGAACTCCTAACATCCGGAGGCGTCTGAACGTCTGACAACCTGCGTCCCGCGATGCTCGGTGGGCGCAACGCGTTCGACATCGCGACGGCTCGGCCGCCGCCCGCTCCGGAGGGTTCCCGTCCATGGCCAGCCGCACGTCTCTCACGCGTCGCATCGGCGGTGCGTTCGCCCTCCTTCTCGCCGCCGCGGTCGCAACGCTGGTCGGCCCTGCGCCGAGCGACGTCCGCGCCCAGGACGGCGGACCCCGCCCGGCACCGGCGCGCACCGACGACGACGTGCCGCCGCCGTCGCGCGTGTACATCCCGTTCGAAGACCTGAAGAAGGTGTTCGAACAGGAAGGCAAGGGCGTGTTCGTGCCGTACGCGGAGTTCCGCGATCTCTGGCGCAAGGCGATGGACCGCGGGCCCGACACGGCGCCGCCGTCGGGCGTGTCGTCGGCGCTGTACGAAGGCACGGTGGACGGGGACCTCGCGGTCGTCGAGGCCACGCTTGAGGTGCAGTCGGGCTCCGACGGCGAGTCCGCGGTGCCGGTCGGTCTCGCGGGCGCGACGATCGGCAGCGCGACGCTCGACGGGAAGCCGGCGGTGATCGTCTCCGACAAGAAGGGGCGCCGGGTCGTCGTGCGTGGCAAAGGCCCGCACACGCTGAAGGTGACACTCGTCGCGGCCGTGCTCCCGAAGGACGGCGACCGCACGGTGGCCTTCCCGTCGGCGGGCGCGCCGGTTTCGCGTCTGTCGTTCGCGGTGCCCGGCGAGGGCGTGCGCGTCACCGTCGAGCCGAACCTCGCGACGACGCGCACCGACGAAGGCAGCGGCGTCACGCGGGTGATGGCGTACGTCGGCGCGGCGCCGGAGGTGCGGCTCACGTGGCGCCCGAAGCCGGTGGAGCAGGCCGGAGCGGCCGCGATCGTCCAGGCGCAGAGCGAGGTCCTCCACCGCGTCGGCGAGCAGACGGTCGAGACGCGGCTGTTCGTCCGGTTCTGGATGTTGCGGGGCGGAGCGCGGGCATTCCGCGTCGCCTTCCCGGCGACCGAGCGGGTGCTGCAGGTCGAAGGCGCGGGGATCCGGTCGTGGGAGGAGTCGGATGCTGTCGTCAACGGCGCAAGTGGCCGCGAGTTGCGCGTGGAACTGCACAACGACGCCGAAGGGTCCTACGACCTGAGCGTCCTCTTCGAACGGCCCCGCACCGCGGGCGACACGGTCGCCGAACTGCCGACGCTGACCTTCCCGGGGACATCGCGCGAGGCCGGGACGATCGCGGTGCAGGTGCTCCCGCCGGTCGCGGTGCGGCCCGCGACCGTGGAGGGGCTGTATCGGGTGCCGACCGACGAGACGAGCGAGTGGATGCGAGCGGCCAAGCCGCTGACGCCCGGCGTCACCGTGCTCGCGTGGCGCTACGCGGGCGCGGCGCGGCGGCTGTCGGTCTCCGTCGAAACAGTCGCACCGGAGATCTCGGTTGGCGAGCGCACGGTGCTCGACATCACGTCGGGCGCGGCGGTGCTGCGCGCAGCGCTCGACCTCGTCGTCGAACGGGCGGGGCTCTTCCAGGCGCGCGTCTCGATGCCCGAAGGCTGGGAGTTGCAGTCCGCTCAGGTGCAGGACGGCGCGACGATGCGCGCCGTTGACGCTCGCGTCGAGGGCGAGGGCGCAGCGCGGCACGTTCTGCTCGACCTCGGTGCCCGCCGCCAAGGGGCCGTGCCGATCTTCCTCGTGCTGCGTCGGGCGCTTGTGATCGGGACGGACGGACCCGCAGGAGACGCGGGGCAGACGCTCGCGCTGCCAGTGCTCATCGTGGACGGCGTCGCGCGGTCGCGGGGCGTGTTCGCGGTCGCCGCCGACGAGGCGTTCGACGTGCGGACGGGCGCCCTGACGGGCTTCGTCCCGGCGGAACCCGCGGTGCTCGCCGCGGCCAACCTCCCCGCCGACCCCGCGCAGCCGCGGGCGGTGCTCTTCGGGTTCCGCCACGCGGGCGAGGCCCGCTCGGGAACGCTCACGATCGTCCGGAGGAAGCCGCTCGTCGTGGCCGAGGCGGTCACGCTCGCCGGCGTGGAAGAGGACCGCCTCCACGTGCGGCACTCGATCCGGTTCGTCGTGCGCTACGCAGGCGTGGACACGTTCCGGTTCGCGCTTCCGAAATCGGTCGCCGATCGAGTGCGGCTCGACGGCGGCGCCGTCAAAGAGCACACCCGCGCCCCGGACACGACCGACGCCGATCGCGTCGTCCACACGGTGGTGTTCCAGTCGCCCGTGCTCGGCGAGACCGTGCTGCGCGTCGAGTACGACCTGCCGCAGGAACCGCTCGCCGTCGGTGGCGCGCGGCAACTCGAAGTTCCCGCGCTGCAAGTGCTCGGCGTCGAACGCGAGCAGGGCTGGTACGAGGTCACACGCGACCCGGCGCTCAGCGTGGAAGGCACCGGCAAGGGGCTCATCTACGCCGACGCGCGGGAGATCCCGGCGTGGGCGCGGTCGGCCGACGCATTCCTCGCGTGGCGGCGTCTGAGCCAACCGCACGGGCTCACGCTCCAGGTCGCGAAGCACCAGGCGGTGCCGATCCTGCAAGCGGTCGTGAACGCACTCGCACTGGACACGCTCGTCGGCGGCGGCACTGTGGCGCTCACCGAGGTGCGGATGGACGTGCAGGTGAACGGTCTCCAGTTCCTGCGCGTCGAACTCCCCGCCGGGGCGCAGGTGGAGAGCGCCGAGGTGGACGGGCGCCCGGTGTCGCCGCGGATCGAGAAGAACGCGCTGCTCCTCCCCTGCCCGCCGGGGAAGAGCCGCGACGACCGCTTCGGCGTGCGCCTCGTCTACCGCGAGGACGCGCCGGACGCCGCGGGCCGCTGGTTCAACGTGAACCTGATCGCGCCGCGCGTGCCCGACGCCCTGATGCAGGCCACCGCATGGACGACGTGGGTCCCGCCGGACGCAACGCTCTTCTCCGGCGGCGGCAACCTGCGGCCGGCAGCGTCGTGGGGCGTGTTCGACGCGGTGCTCACGTCGCTCAGTCAGGCGTACGGCCAGTCCCAGAAGGATGGCCGCCCGACGGTGCGCAGCGGCGCTCTGCCGCCGCAGGTGACGTTGTCGGTCGCAGGGCGCGTCGCGTTTTCGTTCCAGCGGACTGGCGACGACGCGCGCCTCGAGGCGCGGTTCGTCCCTGACCTCGCGACGGGCGCGATCGCAGTCGTCTGCGGAGTCGCCGTCCTCGCGCTCGGGTGGATGCTCACTCGACGTGGCGTCGCGCCTGCGCTCACGGCGCTCGCCACGTTCGCTGTCGCCGTCGCTCTCTACCCGTCGGCTGCTCCGGGCATGCGCCCGGCGCTCGCGGCCGTCGCGATGGCTGCGGTCCTGCTCGCCGCGTTCTGTGGGCTGCGCTCGGCATGGCGAAAGCGCTGCGACGCACGCCGCGTCGGGGCCACGGCCGACGCCGCAGTCGCCCCAGCGGCGGCGACTCCCGCGCCGTCGGAGAGGCAGCCATGAAGCGCGCACGCAGGTCCTGGATGTCGTCCCCCGCGCTGACGCTTGTCGGCGTCGTCGTCACGGCGATTGGACTCGTCTCTGCGCTCGTCTCGACTCTGCCCGCCCGTGCAGACGACGGCCCGCCTGCCGCGAGCGCAGACGACGACTCCGGCGGCGCGGCCGATCCGGGCCCTTGGGAAGAGGTCGTCTTCCTCCCCGAGTCGGGGCTCTCTGTCCTGCTCGAACGCGACCCGCGCGGGGCACTGCTCGACCGCGCGACGTACCTCGACCTGTACCGCCGGGCCCGCGCGGCGCGCGGCGGCGCGTCCGAAGGTCTGCCGGGTCCTGCGGCGCGCCTCGTGCGCTGCGAGGCGGAAGGTGTCGTGGCCGGCGACCAGGCGCGGATTCGCATGAAGCTCTCCGTGACGTCGCGGGGCGCGGGGCGCGAAGTGCTCCCGCTGCACCTCGGCGGCTCGGTCACGTCGGCCACGCTCGACGGCGCAGCGGCGACGCTCGGCGCGGACGCGAAAGGCAACCTCACGCTCGCCGTCCGTGGCGACGGGCCGCACGAGGCCGTCATTGAGGTCGTCGCACCCGTCGTGCGAACGAAGGGCGCCCGCTCGGTCCGAATCGATCTCCCGGCCGCCGCGGCGGCCAAGTGGACGCTCGAGATCCCGGGCCGAGTCACGGCGTCGGCGGGCGAAGGACTGTGGCGGGCCGAGCGTTTGTCCGCGCCCGACCGCACGCGCCTCGTCGCCTTCGGTGCGACGTCGGCCCTGATCGCCACGTGGCACGAGGGGGACCAGGGGACGGATCTGCCGCCGATGGTTCGCGCGCAGTTCCGAACGCTCGCCGAGGTCGGCGAGCGCTCGCTCGACGCGGTCGTGCTGCTGCGCATCGAGTGCTGGCGGAGTCCGCGCGACGCGTTCGACGTGACGCTCCCCGCCGACGTCACGGTCGTCGGGGTGGACGGCGAGGGTGCGTCGCTCGTCCCGCAGGACGCCGCCAAGTCCGACCCGGACCGCGCCGCGTACACACTGAAGTTCGCCGAGCCCTTCACCGGCGTGCGGACGGTCGTGATGCGCACGTCGCGGACGCTCAGCGGCGCCGGGACGTCGAATCTGCCCGTGGCGGACATGCGAAACGCGGAGACGGTCGATCGCGTGCTGGCGGTGCGGTTCAAGGACGGCCTCCGCGGGTTCGTCGAACCCGGCTCGGGCGCGACCCGTCTCGACCCGGCGCTCTCCGAGGACGGCGCTGTGGACGCACTTCTCCGCCTCGACACGGTCTCGGCCGATGCAACTCCACGCGCGCGGTCCGAGCGGCCGTCGGTGCTCGTCCGTGCCGACGTGCGCGCGTTGCTCGACCTCGCCGACGACGGCCCGTGGCTCGCGGCGTCGTTCCTCTATCTGCCGCGCGGCGACCGCCTCTACGGCGTGGACCCGCTGCTGCCGTCCGGCTTCCTTCCCGAGACGGTGACCGTGAGCGGCGACCGCGCGTTCCTCCGCGGCACGACGTCCGACGGCCGGCTGTCGCTCGTGTTCCCGGGTGGCGTCGCGCCGGGCGGCGCCGTGACGGTCGTCGTGCGAGGGCGGTGGCCCGTCGCGGGATGGAGCGTCGAAGACGCCGTGGAGCGCACCGCACCGCTGCCGCGTCTCGACGCGGGCAGCACCGTGAACGCCGCGGGCTCCGGAAGCGAGACCGCGATCGACGTCGAGGGCTGGCTCGGCGTCGTCGTGCCGCCGGGCAACGAGGCGCGCGAAGAGGACACGACCGGACTCGTGCCGGTCGCCGTCTCGGAACTTCGCGACCGCGCCGGATACACGGCGGAGGGACTGGCCCTCGGATGGCGGTTCCGCGGCAGCGCCCCCGGCGGTCGGTTGCGCGTCACGCGGCCCGCGGCGTCGGTGACGGGCGCGGTCGCACTGCTCGTCACGCCGTCGGAGGATCACCTGACACTCGAAGGCTCGGCAGTCGTGACCGTGCAGCGGTCGGGCATCCGCGAGGTGCGGCTGGCGGTCGTTCCCGCACTCGGCGACCTGCTGCGCATCGACTGCCCGGACGTCGCCGAGAAGCGCCGCACGACCGTGGACGGTCACGACGTGTGGATCGTGCGGTTCGGGCGCCTCGTGCGCGACGGCACGATGTTGCGACTCGCCGCGGAGCTTCCGCTGAAGGACGGCGCCGCCGCGGTGCCTGCGATCTCGGTCGAAGGCACGACGCGGTTCGAGATGATGGTCGGCGTCGCGGCCGGCGGCGAACTCGACGTCAAGACGGAGTCCACCGGGCTGCGCAGTGCCGACCCCGCGGACCTCGCGCCGGTCTTCGGGTCGCGCGCGGTCGGCCTGCTCCGCGCTTGGAAAGGCGAACGCGACGCGACGGCGACGCTCACCGTGCGGGTGGTTCGTCTCGCGGCGTCGCCGCTCCCGTCGGCGTTCGCCGACTCCGTGACGCTGACGACGGTGCTCGGCATGGACGGCATCGCCCGGACGCGACTCGACGCGCGCGTGCGCAACGCCGACCGGCAGGCGCTCGACGTCACGCTGCCCGCGGGCGCGCGACTCTCGTCGGCCCGCGTCGCAGGCGAAGCGGTGCGGCCGGTGCGGACTTCGGCGGGCGTACTGCTCGTCCCGATCGTCCCCTCGGCGGAGCCCTTCGACGTTGCGATCATCTACGAGGAAGCGGTGAACGCGGGCGCGAACGCGGCGTCGCTCCAAGCGCCCGATCTGGGCGTCCCCGGGTCCCGCGCGATCTGGACGGTGTACTTCCCCGAGGGATCGATCCCCGTCGATGCGAGCGGCGAGTTCTCGATGCGCGTCGCGCGGCCGGGCGTCCCGATGTGTCTCCGACTGTTGGCGGACATGGCAGGCGGAGTCACGATGGGCGCCTTCCCGGAGGACGGCGACGTCACGTTCGGCAAGGGCGTCGCCGGGCCCGCGCCAAGAGTCGATTTGGCGAACGGCGCCACGCCGGAGATGGAAGAGCCGCAGTCGGTGCCTGACCCGGCCACGCCACTGCTGGCGGAGACGCTTGCGGCGCCGACGGTCACGCCCCCGCCGCAGGAGCGCATTGCCGCCCGTGCCGCGCAGCGCGGGCTCTTCGGCATGGACATCCGCCTCCTCGCCGCGGGACCGTCGATGACGACAACGCGCCTCGGTCCCACGGGCGGACTCGATGTGCGGTGGCGCTCGGCCGCCGGGGCGGCAACCGTGAAAGTTCTGATCGCACTGGCGGCGTTCATCGCGGCGCTGTTCGCGCGGCGCCGCGGCGTCGGCGCTCCGACGTGGACCGTACTCGCCCTCGCGCTGTTCACAGCGGGGCCGATCGTTCTCGGCGCGGTGGACACGGGCCCGTGGGACGCCGCAGCGGCCGCGACGCTGCTCTACGCGCTCCTCGCCTTCGTGCAGGTGGTCGTTCGGGGCGTCGTCGGACGTGCCGCCCGGTTCGCTCCGCGACGGACGGCAGCCGCGGTTGCTCTCGCCGTCGTCGTGTTGTCGGCGGGCGCCGCGCGCGCCGCGGACAAGGTGCCGCCGGAGCCGGTTTCGCCGGGCCGCGTGTACGTGCCCTACGACCCCAAGCGCCCGGAGACGCTGCGTTCGCCGGAGCGCGTGTTCCTGCCGTACGCACGGTACCGCGCGCTCTGGAACGACGCGCACCCCGAGGACCTGATCGAGTCCGCGACGCCGCCGGTCGTCGTCTCCGCGACGTACGAGGGCCGCGTCGATGGCCGCACGTTCCTGGTCACGGCGAAGTACGAGATCGACCCCGTCGACGGCGGCGTCGTTGCACTGCCGCCGGGCGCATCCGTCGAAGGCGCGACGCTGGACGGCCGCCCGGCATCGGCGATGTCGTCCGCAGCAGGCGGCGCCACGCTCGTGTCCGTTCCGCGTGGGGCGACGGCGGCCGCGCGCACTGTGCTGCAGGCGACGCTGCGTTGGGCCGTGGCGGGCGACCTGCCGGGAGGCGTCCTTCGCACGCCGATCCCCCGCGCGCCGCGGACCTCGCTTGTCCTCGACGTGCCGGTCGCCGACGCAGTCGTGACGCTCGCGTCGGCTGGCGGTTGGTCCACGTCGCCCGAAGGCGGCGGCACGCGCGTCGTTGCGAATCTCGGCCCCATCGACACGCTCGATGTCGCGTGGCAACCGCGCGGCGCCGACGCCGCGGGCGGCCTCACGCGATTCGAGATCGACACGGAAGCCACGGCGCGCCTTCGTCCCGGCCTGCTCGAGTGGTCGGCCGACGTCGTGCTGCGCGTGCTGGCCGGCACGGTGCAGGAGTTCGACGCCGTGCTTCCGGCGGGTCTCGAGATGCGGTCGGTCGGCGGCGCGGCCGTCGCGTCGTGGACGGTGGTCGATCGCGGAACGCTCCGCGTGCGACTGCTCGGCGCAGGACCCGGTGAGTCGAAGATCGCGCTCACCGGACTCGTCCACCTCGCGGGCGGAGGCGACTCGGTCGTCGTCCCGGAGTTTCTGGTCCGCGGTGCCGCGGTCGATCGCAGTCGTGTGTCCGTCTCCGCCGAGGAAGGCCGCCTCGCGGTCATCGAGACGGCTGGCGTGGAGCGGACGGACAACGCCGCGGGCGCGCAACCCGGCGTGCTGACGTTCCGCCGGGTGCGGGCTCCGTCCCGGCTCGTGGTGCGCGTCGAGGCGGTCGCGGCGGACCTCACCGTCGCGTCGCGGCAGCACCTGCATCTTGGTTCCGAGGCGTCGCGACTGCGCGCCGAGTTCGACTTCGCGCCGGGGCCGCGCGGTCTCTTTGAGGCCGGCGTGGCCGTGCCCGCGGGCTGGTCGCTGGACGAGGCCATCGGCGCGACGTCGTTCGCCGAGCCCGGCTCGGTGCGACTCGTCTTCAAGGGCGCGCCCCGCGAAGCACGGAGTGTCACGCTGCGACTGCGCGGACCTGTCGCCGGCGGCGAAGCGCTGCCGTTCCCGGTGCTTCGCGTCGTCGGTGCCACCCGCGAAACCGCGGATCTGCTCGTCTCGACGTCGCCCGGGTTCGCAGCTGCGGCCGTTGGCGCCACCGGATTGGAGTCGGTCCCGGCGGAGCAGTTCGCCGGTTGGCCCGCTCTCGACGTCGCCGAGTCGCGCACGTTGGCGTGGCACGACGCCCGCGGCGACGGCGCGGTCTCGATCCGACGCGACGTCCTGCAGCCGATCGTTCGCCCGACGGTGGTCGCCGACCTGACCGTGCTCGACGACCGCGTGATCGTCGATGCGCTGGTTGAGTGGGACGTTCGCGGCGGCGGCGAGCGCGTGTTCCGCGTGGACGCCCCGCCGGGCGTGACCGATGCGTGGGTCCTCGGCGACGGGCTCCGCGAGGTGCGTCGCGAGATGGTCGGGGACCGGCAGCGGCTCACAGTGACGATGCAGGCCGCAGCCACCGGATCCGTGTCGTTCCGGGTCCTCTACGACCTCGCGGTCCCCGCGGACGGGTCGATCGTCGTGGCGGGCCCCGAGCCCGTCGGCGGCGAGGGCGCCCGTGCGTTCCTGCTGCTCCGCGCGCTCGGCGAGTCGGAAGTGCAGATCGCCGCCGCGCCCGGACTCGAGACGTGCGACGTCTCCGACCTCCCGCTCATCCCGCAGGGCCTCGACCCGTTGCGGGTGCTCCGGTTCCTCCGCGCCCGCGACACCGCGTGGCGGCTCCCGTTGCGGCTCGTCGCTCATCAACTCGGGGATCTGCCCGAGGCCCGCATCCACCTCGTGGACGCGACGACCGTGGCCGATCGCGACGGGTCGTCGCGCACGCGGGTGACCGTTCGGCTCTTCAACCGCGCACGGTCGTTCCTCCCGGTGAAGCTCCCCGCCGACGCGGACCTCGAGTCGGTGCTCGTCGGCGGCGCGCCGGTGCGGCCGGTGACGCGGCCCGCTGAGCCGGGCGTGGTGCAGGTGCCGGTGCGCGTGCAGTCGCTCGGTGAGGAGAGTCAGGTCGTCTCCCTCACGTTCCGGTCGGCGGCGACTGCGCCGGGCGCGCGCTTCAGCACGCTCGAGCCGCGGCTGCCCGAGTTCCCCGGAGTGCCCGTGGATGCGACGACCTGGCGGCTCGTCCTTCCCGAAGATCGCAACTACTCGTTCTCCGGGAACATGGACTCCATCGAGGAGATGGAGGTCGCGATCTCGCGCGCCGAGGCCTACGCGTCGGACGTCTCGCGTCTGCGCACGGTGCTGGAGAAGGGCTCGCGGCAGCAGCAGATCGTGGCCGCGCAGAACCTCGTCGAGAACACGCGCGAGTTGCAGGAGTCGCTCGACCTCGCGCAGTCGCGCATGGCCGATCTGGAGCGAGCGGCGTCGGAAGGACGCGTGGACCGCGCGCGGCTCGCCGAGGGCCGCCGCAAGGCGAAGGACCTCGCGTCGGAGATCGAGCAGGCGCTCGGCGACGTCCGCCGGAACACGGGCCCAGGCACGGTCCGCGGCGACGACGTCAACCTCGACCCGACAGGCGCGCTCACGAACATCGACGACATGAACGAAGCGCAGAAGCAGTCCGACGACCACGCGCGTTACGCGACGAAGGAGGCGCAGTCCGAGAAGACGTGGCTGAGCAACCGTGTGATCCCACCGAACAGCGCACCGAGCAAGCCCGGCGCGCCGCCGCAGGCCGGCCAGTCACCGGGCGGGGCGAGGTCGAAGTCGCGGTTCGTTGCCGAGGGCCCGCAGACCGCGGGCGGGGACCGCGGCGGCGACGGGAGCGAAGTGGACGTGGCGCTCGTGACGCACGGCAGTTTCGACGCGTTCGTCGTCTCCGGGGACAAGCTGAAGTCCGTCTACCGTCGTGATGGGCTCGAGTCGGACCTCGTGCGTTCGATGGGCTGGGGCCCGAGCAGCAATGCGCTGTTCGGGGCTGCGCGGCCGGGGAGCGATCCCGGACAGGAGGGCACCGCCGGCTCGTGGGGTAGCGATCCCACCGCGGCGGGTGCCGCGCGACCGCTCGTGCAGGCGGCCGGTCGGGACTTCTCCGGGTACTTCGGCGGCGGCGGCGGTGGTGGTGGCGCGAGGCTGGGCGGGAACGGCGGAGGTCCGGGCGGCGGCAGGGCGACCCCCGCGCCGTCCGTCCAAGGCCTCATCTCTCTTGCTCCGCCGCTCGTTGAGCAAGGCCGCGCGTACGCCTTCCGGAAGCTCGACTCGGCGGCCGTCGTGACGATCTCGACGCGCACTCCGGGGACAGGCCGACGCATCGCGGCGGGGCTTGCATTCCTCGGCCTGTTCGCCGCGGTGTGGGCGCTGCGCCGGCGGCGGGCGCGACGTCTGACGGCGTGAGGTCCACCGCCGTCCGGTGAACGAATTGCGCGGGACAAAAGATTGTCCCGCCTCCGTATTCAACCGCCGAGGAGGCGCTTCCACCACGGGCGCTTTGGCGAGGGCGGGAGGATGTCGTCGTTCGGGGGTTCGTCACGCGACGGCGCTGGCGGTGCTGACGGTGCTGACGGCGCTGACGGCGCTGACGGCGACGACACGGCTGCCGGGGCGGCGGTCTCGATCGTGAGGGGGACGATGGGTGTCGGCGTGCGCGCGGGGCGCAGTGAGGCAGCCGCAGTCGGGACGGTTGCGGACACGGATGCTGTGGACACGACCGGTCGCGCGGTCGGAGCCGGGAGGGCGACACGTTTCAGCGCGCGCTTCTCGAGGTAGCGAAGCGCCGGCCGGACGTCTGTGAAGCTGCCCGTCGCCAGGCCGTCGATCACGTCGCCGACCGGCGCGGAGACGTTGCTCTCCTTGAGCGCGTCGCGGTCGATCTCCTTGCCGGGAAGCGGAACGCGGCCGGTAGCGACTTCGTACAGCGTGCGGCCCGCCATCACGGCCTGCGTCGTCGCGGTGGGGAAGATCGACTCGCCGGACTCCTGGCGACGCCGGAAAAGATCGGGCGGGAGGTACGCCGGGACGTGCGGGAAACGACCGCTCTCGTCGCCGCGCTCGACCAGGCTTCCCGCGTCGAGGAGACGAATGCGGCGCTCGGGCCGCCCCATCATGCGCAGGTTTCCGGGGCGGAGGTCCGCATAGTGGAAGCCGCGGTCCTCGAGGTCCACGAGCGACTTCAGCAGCACGACCGCCACTCGATCGAGGTTCCGGCGCAGGAGCGCGACCGGCACGTCGCTCCGGTGTACGCGGGCGAGCCAGACGTCGAGGTCGAAGCCCGGCATCCACTCCATGACGAGAACCGGGTCGGGCAGCGCGAACTCGCCGCCGCGCGCGGAGTCGAGGAGTGTGTTCGGAAGATCGTGAAGTCCGCGCGACACGGGCAGGAACGCGCTGCGACTCGCCTCGAGATTACGGCTCTCCTCACGAAGCTGTTCACGACGGCGGCGGAGGAAGTTCGACGACAGCTCAATCGGCTTGTGAAACGGGACGAGCGGGAGCTTCGCGACGAGCCGTGCCGTCGGGTCGCTGAGGTCGTTGCAGAGGAACACGACGCCCTCGCCGCCGACGGCGTAGAGCGAGTCGAGGCGCAGGTTCCCTCCGAACACGGTTCCGTCGAGCCTGACGAGCGCCTCGCCGAGGCCCGGCTGGCCGCGGGCATCGAGGGTGCGGCAGACACGGCGTTCGTGAGCTCGGAGCGAAGACGCTTGGAGTGTGGGCACGCGCTCTCCGGGGATGGTCGCGTCCTTCACATCGAGCCCAGCGGCGTCTCGACTTGAGAGAACCCCCGCGTGCGGTCGTTCGGGCGGGACGCATGGCCCGCTGTGCGACGTGAGTCACGCCGCTGCCCGGGCGGTGCAAGGGCGGTCGCAGCGACGGCAGTACCATCGGTCGGATCGTCGCCCGATCCACGGGCGACCGGCTGCGGAGGTGCTCGATGCACGGATCCATCCCGTCGAAGGCGCGCGAAGAAGGTCGTTCCCGGGCGACGCGACGACTCGCCGAAGCGGACGCCGACGTGTGGCGCCTGATCGGTCTCGAAGACGACCGGCAGACAACCGGACTGCAACTCATCGCGTCGGAGAACATCGCCTCGGGCGCCGTCCGCGAAGCCGTCGGCTCGGTGCTGACGAACAAGTACGCCGAGGGCACGCCCGGCAAGCGGTACTACTCGGGCTGCGAGGTCGCCGACGAAGTCGAGGCGCTGGCGCAGAGCCGCGCCAAGCAACTCTTCTCGACCGACTACCACGTGAACGTGCAGCCGCACGCCGGGACCCAGGCGAACCTGGCCGTCTACCAGGCGTGCATGAAGCCGGGCGACCGCATCCTCGGACTCGACCTGAACCAGGGCGGCCACCTCTCCCATGGATTCAAGCTGAACCAGTCGGGCAAGCTCTACGAGGCGCACTTCTACACGCTGTCGAAGGACACGGATCGGCTCGACTACGACTCGATCGCGCGCGTCGCCGCGGAGGTCAAGCCGAAGCTCATCCTCGCCGGGGCCTCGGCGTACCCGCGCCTCATCGACTTCGCGCGGTTCGGCGAGATCGCAAAGTCGGTCGGCGCTCTGTTCCACGCAGACATCGCGCACATCGCCGGCCTCGTCGCGGCGGGCCTGCACCCGACGCCGTTCGGGCACGCGGACTTCGTGACGACCACCACGCACAAGACACTGCGCGGGCCGCGCGGCGGACTCGTGTTCTGCAAGCCCGAGTTCCAGAAGGCGGTGGATTCGTCGGTGTTCCCGGGCATGCAGGGCGGCCCGCTCGAGCACGAGATCGCAGGCAAGGCCGTCGCGTTCGGCGAGGGGCTCCAGCCGGCGTTCAAGGAGTACCAGGGTCGCGTGCTCACCAACGCCCGGGCACTGGCCGACGAGCTGAAGGGGCGCGGCTGGCGTCTCGTCACCGACGGGACCGACAACCACCTGATGCTCGTGGATCTCGGTGGCGTGATCGACGGCGCGGAGGCGCAGGACCGCCTCGCGAAGCGCCGCATCTTCGCCAACAAGAACCTGATCCCGTGGGACACGCGCCCCGCCAACAAGCCGAGCGGCATCCGCCTCGGAACGCCCGCGATGACCACGCGCGGTCTCGACGAGAACGACTTCCGCGAGGTCGCCCGCATCGTGGACGACGTGCTGCGCGGCCGCGAGAACGAGATCGACGCCCGCGTCGCCGCCCTCGCGCGCGGCTGAGCAGCGCCGCCCGAACGGTGTCGCGATCGCGACCGGCGCCCGCTCACGCGGGCCGCCGGGCGCCGGGAACGCCGCTGCGAGTGCCGCGTCTCCGGCTCCTCGGACGGGCGCGGCCGCTCTGCTCCGCGGATGCGCGTCGCGAGGCTCCATGCCTCGTGTGCCCTCGCGGCCCCTGGGTCGCCGTTCCAGGGGGTGGGTTAGCGAACGCGAAAGTCCGAGACCGAACTGAACTGACCGTCCTGCTCCACCATGACCGTTCCGGGGACGAGCCGACCGTTGTCGATCTCGAAGAACCCGTAACACTCAGCCCTGCGGCGGGTGAGTCTGTGCCAGTAGTACTCGACGGTTGACGGGAAGTACGCCACGCCAATGCAGTCGTCGATTTCCTCTTGGCGCACAACCGTCACACCACCCATTGGGCTCCCATCGCAGGCTCGAAGAGAGCGCGACGTGACGTCGTAGAGTGACCGTAGGGGCACTGAATCACCACGGTGCCTGCAAGTCGCTGCCGCGACGAGAAGAAGGACCGCGGTCGTGGCACTTGCCGTGACTGCCGTGAGTCTCCGGCTTCTCACGCCGCCTCCTGGGTCAGGCTGACTCGAGCAGTTCTCCGCCCCGCCGCACCGCCGCGCCAGGGCCCCGTCTCCCGGCCGGGAACGCGGCCTGCGCGCCGTCGGCTGGAACTCATCGACACAGTGTCCACGCCACGCCGTCGTGCAGCTCTCTCCGCACCAACCGGTACCTGACCGTGCCGTGGACCTCCTCGTCGCGGAGCTCGCCCCGGCGGTACAGACCCAGGCGATATCGTGCGTCCCAAACCAGCGTCGTCATCGTGCGAGCGCTGGACAAGATCCCGATCGTGTCGCCGATCGTGTCGGAACGCACGAGGGCGACTACCCAGTCGCTGCAGATCACCTCGCCCGCCGGGCGATCGTGAAGTCGGCTGTCACCCTCGCGAATCCAGAACTCGGACGGCGGGACGCTCGGCCCGGGGCAACGGCTCTGCACCACCGCGCCGACGACCAACACTCCGAGGGCCGCCAACACCAGCCACCGGGTCCAGGCGCCCGCGGCCGCGTGAGGACGTCCCACTCCGATCACGCCCACGTTCGGCGCCTCCCACCCTCGGCACCGACGACGGATCGGGGCTCGTGGACTTCCGTGAGCACCCGGCTGAGGCTGTCGCAGGTCCGGTTCACGATCGGGTCGTCGTCCTTCGCATGGAGCAGACGGTGGAGCGCATCGTACGCGGGACGTCCCATCGCGTCGCTGCGGATCGGAGTTTGTGAGCTTGTGGGGACCGTCCCCGGGGCGCGAGAAGGACGAGGACCCGCCGCGGCGCGCGCACTGAACGGAGGCCCACAAGGGCCTTCGGGCCGCCCGACGAGGTGGCGCGCACAAGCGCGCCCACTGGCTGCCCTCCACACCTGAAACTCCGAGACGGCAGCGCTCCGCGCTTCCGTCTCGGAGTTTCAGCGGCGGAGGCCGCCGACGGTGCAGGTGTGCGAGAGGATCGCCGCCTGCGTGTCGCGGGGGAGTCCGTCGAGATTGCCGTGCGACTCGAGTTCGTCGATGGCGCGGTCGATCGCGTCGAGGAGCGCCGGGTCGCGGCGCTCGTCCTCGTACATCTTCCGCCGCGTGCGCAACGCCCGGAGCTGGTCCTTAGGGTCGGCGGCGCCGAGCGCCGCGAGAACGTCGCGCGCGGCCTGGACCTCGCGGTCCGGAGCGAACGCGTGGTGTCCGTGGTGTCGCGGGATCGACACGAACGACTCGAACGGCACGGCCCCGCCGTGTCCGGGCAGACGCACCGTGATGCGACCGACCTCGGTCTCGAGGCCGCGGTCCGACGGGAGCCGGAGCTGGAAGAAGAGCGAGTAGCGACGCCCGGCCTCGAGCGTGCCCAGGTCGGTGCGGAAGACGCCGTCGGCGTCGAACGCAGTGTCGCCGTAGCGGTGCCGCGCGGGGCGGTACCGGAACGCCGACCCGCCCACCACACCCTGGCGCAGTTCGAACTCGAACATCGCCCGGTTCGTGATCACGTGCGCAGCGGTCTCCGCGATCCGGCCGAACGCCTCGCCGATCGTGTCGGAGCGAACCTGCTTGACCGTGCCGCCACGGCCGCCCTGGACGAGTTCCTGCATCGCCGGAACGTCAGCGTCCTTGCCGAAGGCCAGCGCGTCGATGTCCACCGGGAGCTTGCGGAGGGTCTGGACGATCTTCATCGTCCCCGCCATGTCCTGCGGTCGGCCGTCGGTCAGGATGCAGACGCGCACGGGCATGGCCTTGTTGCGCTGCACCTGGTCGTACGCGATGCGTCCCGCGCGCTGCAGCGCCCCCACCATGTCGGTGTAGCGGCCGAAGCGGAGCTTCGATCGGTCGATGTCGCGCAGCACCTCGCGCGGGTCGATCTGCGACGCCGGGCGGTCGCGGAAGATCGTCTCCGCGCCGTAGGCGTAGAGGACGACGGAGAGCAGGACGTCCGGGGCACCGGGGCGCTTCAGGTCGTAGAGCATCCCCGCGAGCGCCTCGGTGAGGAGCGGGTACTTGTCGGTCCGGTTCATGCTGGCCGAGACGTCGAGGGCCAGGATCACGTGCGCGACCGGGCCGGCTGCGGCGTCGAGCGGCGACGAGCCCGACGGCTCGATCGTGACGAGCAGGTTGACCATCGGTTCGTCGTCGCACGGCGCCGAAGGCACCTCGAACGATGCGACGATGTCGAGGCCGCGGTCGTCGCGAGCGCGCAACTCGTCGTGGCCGCCGATCGGGTTCAGCGTGACCGGTCCGGAGATCGGTTCGACGATCGGCGCGTGCATCGGCGTGACGACAGGAGCGACGATCGGCGCCACCGTCGGGATCCCCGAGAGTTCGCCGACGCCTTCGGTGTCCAACGCGTCGAGCGGCGCCGAGGTGGCCGTCCGCGCAACGACCGGCGGACGCTGGGGCATCACGCCCTGCTCACCGGAGAACACCGGCGAGGCGTCGAGCGCTGAGTACCAGCGTTCGAACTCCTGCGTGGACGGCGTGCGCTGCGACTGGTCCATCGGAGCGAGGATCGGAGCAGCCGGGGCCGGGTCGTCGGTGAGAAGCTCGTCAACGAACCCGAGCGGGTCGGACTTGGGCGACGGGACCGGCGGGGCGTTCGGCGCCTTCCGCCGCGGCGACGCGCCGCAGTGCGGACAAGGCTCACCCGCCCGACCGCCCCAGCGTCCGCAAGCCGCGCAGTTCACCATGAGTCCGCTCCGGTCTCGGCCATGGACCGTCCATGTCCGTCGAGTTCCGGATCGGGAACCGGACAGGCGGGACTTGAGGGAGGCGGGTGCGCCGCGTCCGGTCCTTCGCAGACGCTGCCGACGCGTGTCGTCGTCGCGTGCTCTCAAGTGCGTCGCCCGGTGACTCCCCACCGCGCCGAACCCACGCGCGCGATCCGGGCTCGCTGGAAGCGACCAAAACGAGACCGCGGTGCGGGGCGTGGGCCCCGCACCGCGGTGTACCGATGATCCGAACGTCTTACCGGGTGATCAGGTCGAAGCTCAGGACGCCGCGGTAACCGGCCGGCACGAACGCCTTGCCGCCCGCCACGCCGATCGACGTGCCGACGCCGTCAACCTCCGCCGTGGCCGCGAGCGCCGGGTGCGCAGCGTCAGCCAGGCTGTACGCGTCGATCGAGCCGGTCCAGCCCCAGCTCCGGAGGAACAGGTGGTTGCCGGAGATCGTGCCGCCCCACCCGGACCGCGTGCGGTCCTGCGTGGACGACACGTTCAGGTCCGCGAGCGAGAGCGCCGCGAGCTCGAACTCCGACGACCCGGTGGCCTGGTTCCACGACTCCGTGGCAACGTACGCCTGGCCATCGCCCGCGACGACCGCGCCCGGCGTGCCGGAGAGGCGGCGTCCCGCGACGACGCGCGTGCGCCAGTCGGTGGAGCGGAGATCCACGAGTTGGAGCGTCGCGTCGAACACGCCGGTCGTGTCGTCGTATCCGTAGGAGACGGTGAGCACGCGGCCGGCTTCGTCCGTCGCCGCAGCGAGCGAACCAGGAACTTCCCTGAGCGGCCCAACGCGCGCCGCGAGCGGATCGGTGAGGTCGATCTCCCGGATGCCGTAGGCGACCTGATCGTAGCCGTCGGGCGACGGCGGGCCCCACTGGTACGACGGCACGTAGAGGCTGTTGCCGCGGAGCATGGCTTCACCGGACGCGTCCCAGCGAACGCGCTTGCGACGGGCGGCGCGGGGTGCATCGGGGTTCGACAGGTCCACGATGTCGATCACGGCCGAGAGCTCGTCACGGAGCCAGCCGGTGTGGCAACGGCCGAACGGGTCGGAGATCGCGTTGCGCTTGCCGGTCGTTTCGTTCGTCTCGACGAGGCTCCACGCCTCGCGGACGAGGACCATCGCGCCGTTCACGACGAACGCCTGGCCCGGGTAGCTCGCGAGGTCGAGCGACCCGCGCACGGCGAGGTGCGACGGGTCCGACGCATCGACGACCGTGAGGTCGCCTCGGCCGGTGGACCAGTTCGTCGAGAGCACGTAGAGCATCGAGCCGTCGCGGAAGAGGCGGGCGTCGCCCGTGCCGAGCGTGACGGTGTCGAGCGGTTTCAGAGCGTCGGCCTCGGGAAGCGAGACCGTGCGGATCTCGATCGTTCCGCCGACCCAGTCGGTGACGAGGCACGCGGCGGCGGAGTCGCTCACGACCGCGAGGTCGGCAACGTTCACCGCGAGGCGCACGGAGCCGCGCTGCACAGGGTTCTGCAGGTCCGTGAGGTCCACGAGCTTCAGCGTGTCGGCCGAGCCGAGGGCGAGGATCGGCGCGCTCCAGGCGGAGGCGGCGATCCACGTCGCGTCGAAGGGGGCGCCCACTGCGACGCCGCCGTCAGCGAGTGAAACCGGAAGCGCCTGGGGATTCCACGCGCCGTCGGCGTTGACGGCACCGCCCTGGAGGAGGAGCAGGTCGCCCGTCGATGAAGCGGGGTTCGGCGACGCATACCAGGAGCCGTCGAACGACGCCGAGGCCGTGACGGCCGGGGCCGATGCGTCGGTGAGGTTCACGCGCTCGAGGTGCGTCGTCTGCGTCTCGTTCGCCCACTCCGAGGTCGTGGCGACGACGTCCGCACTCGCGGGGACGAGCGAGACGACCCAGCCCGGGGCGAGGTCGGCCGCGCCGCCCACGACGGGGTTCGACGCGTCGGCGAGATCGACCACCGTGAGCGTCGTCGAGACGGTCGGCTCGGCGCGGACGCCGCCGGCCGGGAGCGTGTTGCCCTTCGTGCCGTCGGGGTTCGTCGGATCGCCGGTGTAGTTCCACGTGGTCGTCGTGAAGGCGAGGCGGTCGGCCGTGAACGCGGTGGACTCGGGCCACGCGGCGAGGGCCGCGGAGCCGAGCGCCGAGGGCACGCCGCCCGCGAGCGAGAACGTCTTGAGGACCGACGATCCGTCGTTCGCCCAGGCGAGGAGACGCGCGACGCCGCCCGTGACGTCGAGACGCCCGACGCCGGAGATGTCGTTCATCGCGGTGCGGCCCGCCTCGGCCGGCGCCGCGCTCGCGTCCACCACGACGAGGTCGATCGTGCCCGCGCTGAACGGCACGCCGGGGTTCGTCGGATCGCCGCCGGACGCGCCCGGCGTGTTGCCCATGATGTAGACGGGGCCGCCGGGGTAGTACGTTGCGCGGCGGTCGAGGACGAGCACCGCGGTGTCGCCGGAGATCGCCTGAGCGAGTACCGTCCCGTCGTACGCGGCCTCGCCGTGCACGACCGGGGCGCCGGTTCCGTCCTGGCCGATCCGCGCGACGCGGACCTTGCCGTCGCCGCCCCACGGGAACCAGAAGCCGGGGAGCATGTCGCCCTGCTGCGCCCCGCGGGCCGACTTGCGCGGCGCGCCCGGCGGGACCATGCCGTTGTCGGCCGCGTTCACGTAGTCGCCGGCGGGCGTGCCGCCGTTCGCGCCGCCGGGGTTGCCGCCAGCGTCGGCACCGGGGCCGGCCGTCGGCGCGTCGGCGTACATCGCGTAGCTGAACGACGTCGTGACGAGCACGAGCTCGCCGCCCGACTGCGAGACGTCGAGCAGGTCGCCCGCGACGGAGACGTCGCCGGTCACCTCGGGAGCCGCCTCGTCGGACAGATCAACCGCGATGACCCTCGTCGTGCCGCCCGCAGCGTCGGTCGATCGCGAGACGACGAGCGCCGTCGTGCCGGAGACGAACACGCGGTCGGCGGAACCGTCGAGCACGACGGAGCCGATCACCGACGGCGCGTCCGGGTTCGTGACGTCCACGATCGCAAGCCCGCGGTACGGGTTGGCGACGAGCGCACGCGTGGCCGAGAGCACGATGGCCGTGCCGCCCTCGAGCGTGTTCTTCCGCCCCGGCCCTTCGACGGCCGCGCCCGCGACGTCGCGCGAAGCGCCTGCCGCTGCGCCATTCGCGTCGGTCGCCGGCGTGCGGCCCTTCGACGGCGCTTGCGCCGAGAAGAAGCGGTGGCGACGTCCGCGGCCCTTCACGCGCCCGCGGCCGGCGTCGGCCGTGTCGGCGGCGACGAGCGCAAAGGCGGCGAACGCCGTGGCGACGGCGCCGAGCGTGAGCCAGAGGGGAGTGTGCTTGGTCATGGGTGTGTCCTCAAGATACGGGTTCGATCGCACGGTCACGAACGGCGTGACGAAGCTGAGGGGAGGGATCGAACGCCCTCCGTGTCCAGCCTCATATTGTACCGTTCCTCGAACCGCACCGCAGATACGACTTTCGAGCCTGACGCTGCGACAAGTTGTTCGGATTCACTCGCGCGGAGCCTGCGCAGGCTCGGCGGCGGGCGGCGCGGGCGACACCCGAACGAAGTGGTACGGCCCCTTCGTCGGGCCCCAGACCTGGCCGCCGGTGGCGTCGAAGCCCTGGTCCCACGCATCGAGAAGACCGTCCGTCAGGGTGACGCGCGACTCGGCGTACGACGCCCCGCGGAGGTCGCTGGCGCAGCCCTTGCCGTCGGTCGAGCCGACCCAGGCGGAGTCCTCGCGGCGGGTCATGTGGATCGAGCACCCGGCGCGCGGCGTCAGATCCTCGGGCTTGATGCAGCAGAGGGCCTTCTCCTCGAGCCACGTCGCCTTGAACTGGAGCGGGTCCCCGGGGAGCGTGAACACGTCGCTCACCACACGGCCCGCGCCCTCGCTGCGAAGGTGGTAGACGCGCTGGCGGTACGGTTTCGCGACGTTCTGCGCGATCGCCTGCTCGACGTAGAGCCACGGCCCGTCGTCGCGGTCCGTCCACACGGGGACCATCACCAGGCGGATGTCGAAGTAGTCGTCCGGCGCGGCGTCGTGCTGCGCGCGGCTGGAGAACGTGCCGGCCATCCGCCCGACGACTTCGGCGAGGTCGGACGACGGCGCCACGTGGGCGGACGCGCACCCGGTCAGCGGCAGGGCGACGAGCGAAACGACGAAGGCGGCGAGGTGCGTGCGCATCTGCGTCACGCTACCCCGCCGCCCGGGGGACCGTCACCGATCGTGCAACGTCACCTGTCCGACATGCGGAACTGGAAGCTCCGCTCGCGGCGCAGGTTCGACGGCGCGCGGATGTCCACGAGCCATGTGCCGGCCTGTGAGGCGACTCGCACGGTCCGCCCCGCGGAGACCGTGGACCGGACTCCGTCGGGCCGGGTGACGACGGCGTAGCCGCCGGCCGGAGCGGAGAGGAGCATCTTCAGGTTACGGAACCCCGACGGCACGACGATCCGGTGGCGAGCGACGCCCCCGGGGCCGAGGGTGTCGTATGCGGTGCGCCCGAACGCGCGGTCGTCGAACGCCGGGAGGACGACGAAGCTCGGGCCCACGCGGACGTCGTTGTCGTAGTCGGTCTCGGCGATCGCGCGGTCGCCGTTCACCTCGGCCTCGAGGACGAAACTGCCCGCGCGGAAGCCCGCGCCGATCACGATCGGCAGCGACACGGAGAGCTCGTCGCCGCCGGCGACGTAGACGTCGCGACGGGAGACGAGTGTCCGCGCGCCGAGCAGGTCGCGGGCGACGAGCGAGACTTCGACGGTGTCGCCGTCCGCACCGTCGTTGGCGACGGTGACGGACGCGGAGCCGGTGTACGGCGCCTGGAACTCGGCCGGGATCGGCGCCGCGAGCGCGGTCACGGTGAAGTCGGCGCCGACCGCCGCGTCCATCCACGACGCGAGCGCGTCGTAGACGGTGCCGGTGATGCGCGCCGCCTGGTTGTAGGTGCTGGTCTCGGTGGAGACGACGCCGACGACGTAGCGTCCGTCGTCCCGCCGGACCCACACGCCGCTGCCGCTCTGGCCCTGCGCGGCGTCCATCGACCCGCGCATCTGGAGTTGGCCCGGCAGCACGCGCTCGACGGTGCCGGTCGCGCCGTACATCGCGTCGCCGGAGTCGAGGTCGGAGGGGTAGCCGCCGGTGTTGACGGTGAGCCCCGCGAGGTAGGTGTCGGCGTAGGCGCCGAGGCCGAGCCATCCGGTCTGGTCGCCCGACTTCGCGTCGAGCGTGAGCAGCGCGAGGTCGTAGTCGTAGTCCTGGTCGCTGGTCCAGCCGTTGAAGCTGGTCACGTCGGTCGCGGTGAGTGTGCCGAACGGTTCGTCGCCGAAGTCGTAGGCCGGGACGATCTCGACCGTCTCGGCGAAGCCGCCGTAGTCGGCGTCGTGGACGACGTGGCCCGCGGTGAGCGCGAAGCCGTCGCCGATGAGCACCGCGCTGCCCTCGACGTGGGTGCCGTCGGGGAACCGCGCGAACACCTTGCAGACGGTGGACCACGGGTACGCGGTCGGGTCGGAGACGGGGTAGCGGTCGTCGGTCCCGAACACCTTGCGCGGGCGGAAGGTCTCCTCGTTCAGGTCGCGGAGCGCGGGCGGAAGGAAGCCGGGCCGTGCGCGGACGGCCGGCGCTGCGGCGACCTTCGCCGCCCGCGGGGCCATCCGCGTCCGGACCTCGCGAGTGGCCACGTGGTAGGTCACCCCGTGCCCCTTCGCGGCGTCAGCGGCAGGCGCGGAACCGGCGGCGCCGGCCTGCGCGGGAGCCTGGACCGAGCCCAACGCGAGCGCGCCGGAGGCCAGGAGGAGACTGGAGAGGAAGGTGTGTCGCTTCATGGTACGGCGACAGGGCGCAAGGCGTGTGCCGGGGCACGGGGGGGGGACGGCTCGACGCACGTTCGCCCTCCGCGTCGAGCATCAGCGCCCATCGCGGCCGGGCCGGACCGAGGAGCAGGTGACCGGGCGCTCGTGGCGACGTCCCCGACGAGGTAGGCCCGAGTCGCGAACGGGACAG
>JAIOPE010000094.1 GCA_021414065.1 Planctomycetota bacterium | reverse complement strand
ACGAAGCGTTCGCGCAGGTCCGGCCAGCGCCCGTCTCCACTCCGATCTCGAACGGAGCGCGCCGCCGATGACGATCCGCGACCAGATGCTCGAGGCGCTCGGTCTCGGCGACCTCGCCGACGTCGCCGCAGCGCGGACGCCGTTCCCGCGAGCCGCGCTGGAGCGCGTGCTCGCTGCCGGCAACCCGCTCGCCGCCGCGTCGCTCGCCGACCGCGGACGCGCCGCCGCATCGGGAGTCGATGTCACTCACGCCTGGACGCTCCGCGTCCGCGCACCGGGGTTCATCCACGGGCTCGAAGATGCCACGAAGGTGTCGCACTCGATCTCGGACGTCGCCGCCATCCCTGCGACCGAGATCGAGATGCTCGGCGACCTGCCCCGCGACACGCCACTCGCGCTCGCGGTGGAACTCGTCCGCTCCGTCGCCGCGTCGCGGCCCGACCTGACGCTGCGCGCCCTCACCGCCCGCGAGATCGACGCGCTCGCGACCGTCGAGTGTCGCCCTCTCGGCGAGATTCTCTCGACGCTCCAGGGCGCCGGGCTCTCGACGTTGACGTGGCGCCCGGGGTGCGGGGGCACGGCCGCAGAGTTGACGGTCCATCGCGCCGCACACGCGGCCGGAGTGCGCACGATCGCAACGGTCGGCACGACGCACGGTCGCGTGGACCGGTCGTTCCTCGACCGTCTCGATGCGTGGGTGGACCTCGCCCGCGACGCGCGCGGCTTCCTCGCCGCAATGGTCCTTCCGGACCGGACCGACGGGGCGAGTCCCCTCGTCGGAACGTCCGGCACCGAGGACTGGACGGCGTGTGCGCTGGCGCGTCTCGCGTTCGGGGACATCGTCGGGAAGATCAGCGTGGACTGGCACGTCGTCGGTCACAAGCTCGGCGCGACGATGCTCGCGTGCGGCGCCGACGACGTGATCGGCACGCAAGCCGCGGCGCTCTGGGCCACGCCCACCGACGACGGGCCGCGGCCGATCAACCCCGACCGCGCACGGAAATGGATCGTCGAGGCGCGCCGCTCGCCCGTGCTGCGCGACGGCCTGTTCCGCGTCGTCGCGGGAGCTTCCAGCGGATCGCCGGCGTGAGGGTCCGCGTCCTCTTCTTCGCAGCAGCGCGCGAGGCCGCCGCGACGCCGCAGACGTCCCTCGAACTCGCGGACGGCGCGACCGTGACCGACGCGTTCGCTCGATTGCAGACGATCCACCCCCGCCTCGCCGCCGTGCTGCCATCGTGCGTCGCCGCGATCGACGAGGAGTTCGCGAAACGCACGTCTCCGCTCCGCGACGGCGCAACGCTCGCGGTGCTTCCGCCTGTGTCCGGAGGTTGAGCCGATGCCGCGGATGGAACGCATTTCTCTGACCGACGGCCCGATCGACCTGATGGCGCTCGTCGCCACGGTGAGCGCGAACGAGGCCGGCGCGATCACGACGTTTCTCGGCACATCGCGCGCGACATCGCACGACGCAAAGAAGGTCGAACGGCCCGTGCAGACGCTCTGGTACGAGGCCTATGGGCCAATGGCGATCCGGAAACTTCACGAGATCGTCGAGCAGGCGGAGTGGGATTTCGACGTCACCGCTGTCGCCGTCGTCCACCGCACGGGCGAGGTCCCCGTCGGCCAGGCGTCGGTCGCGATCGCCGTCTCGGCCCCCCACCGCGGCCCCGCGTTCGACGCGTGCCGTTACGTGATCGACGAGATCAAACGTCGCGTGCCGATCTGGAAGCGCGAGCGTTTCACCGACGGCGAGGAGTGGGTCGAGGGCTACGACGGCAACGTCGCGTCGGCCTGACGGGGATCGACGTCATTGTAGCCAGAGGTCAATGGCGGCCTGCGATGCAGCGTCGTGCTTGGCCCGAACGACCGTCGCTCCGGCGGCAGTGAGTGATGCGGCGAGCGCATCGTCGGACTCGCCCACGATGACCTTCCACGCGGGCTTCCCGGCGCGCTTCGTCGCGACCGCAGCGAGGGCGTCGGCGATCGTCGGAACCGACTGTTTCGCGCCGATTGCGACGAACCCAGCGATGCGCTCCGGCATCTCCAGCGCCGCAGCGAGCGCAGCCGTGGCAGCCTCCGGTTCGAACGCCACGAGGTAGACGCTGTCGAGGTCGTAGATCCGCGGTCCGTCGAACACCCAGTTGCCCCCGACGGCCGCGGGCGTGACCGTGGGGAGCACATCGAGCGTGCGGCGCACGGACGCGACGGCCCAGCGTGTGTCGCCGTCGGCGAGGAGCCAGTGCCAGTCGTACGGCGTCGTCGCGGAGCCCTGCAACGCGATCGTTCCGTGCTGGTACGCGAGGGCCGCGCCGCGCGTTCCAAAACGCCACTGTGGCCACTCCACCTTCGAGTCGCCCCTCAGCCAGAAGAGGAACGGAACCGGCCCGCCCGGGACGCCGTGATCGAAGTCAACGATCGGCTCGCCGACGGCGACGTACGCCTTCATGGCCTCGATGTACGCAGGTTCCTCGCGGATTGCGTCGAGGTCCGGGTCGGCGAGGATGTGCGGGATCGACAGCCCCGTGTCGAGGGGCGTCCACCGGCCCTCCGCGACCGGCACCTGCACCGGCCGAAGGCCGTGCGCGACGGACTGCGCGAACGCCTTCGCGGCCTCGGACCGGCGCCCCGCACGCGCTTCGACGCACGCCAGGTTGTAGGCCGCCTGGTCGCGCCACCCGGCGAGTCGCTCGGCGCTACCGGTCGCCTCGATCTGGCGGCGATACCCATCGGCGGCGTCGGCCCACCGGCCGGACTCGTAGTCGCCCTGCGCCTCGACTGCGATGCGCCGCACGTCCGCGTACGCGGCCTCGACCGCGTCGGCGTCGGGCAACGTCGGACCGCACGCCGGGAGGGCCGAACCCAGTGCGGCGAGGGCGGTGAGGATCGCGACTGCGAGTCGCCGGGGCCTGCGGGACATGGCCCGGAGTCTACATCCTGCGCTTTTGCCGACAGCGCGAACCGCGCGCCTCGGGTATCTTCCGCGCCCATGCTCACAAACCGACTCGCCCATTCGCTTCTGGCCGTCACCGTCTGCGCCGCACTCGCGGCCTGCGGCACGACCGGGTCCTTCGACGGCGCCCCGCACGCCGACGTCCTGCACGTCACCAGCGAACCATCCGCCCTGATCGCATCGCTCACGGCGGGCAACGCGGCGTTCGCGTCGAGTCCGGACCGCCTGGTCGCCAGCGAACGCGACGCTCTCTCCCGCTCGCAGGAACCGCCGGTCGCCGTGCTCGCGTGCGCCGACAGTCGGTGCGCGCCCGAGTGGGTGTTCGAGCAGCGCCCCGGTCGGCTCTTCGTCGTGCGCGTGGCGGGGAACGTCGCGGACTCCCTCGGAATCGCCAGTCTCGAGTACGCGGTCGCTCATCTGAAGACTCGGGTCATCGTGGTTCTCGGACACGAGCACTGCGGCGCCGTGAAAGCGGCCGTCGGCGGCGGGGACCCCGGCAGCGAGAGCCTGCGCGCGCTCGTCGCCGCGATCGAGCCGTCGGTCGCGCCGCTCCGCACCACGCTCAACGGCGACGCGCTCGTCCACGCGGCGATCGAAGGGAACGCCCGCAACACGGCAGCCTCACTCACGCAACGGAGCGCGATCCTGAAGGAGGCCGTCGCAACTGGGCACGTCAAGATCGTCGCTGGAGTCCACGACCTCGACACAGGCGTCGTACGCTTCATCGATTGAGCGGCGGCCGCCCTCGGATCGCCCGGGGCGCGTTCGGCTGGTTCGTGCTCTTCGCACTGCTCGCCTGCCTGACGACCTGCGACCGCGCGCCGTCGCGGAACGCGTCGCCGACGGCGCCGGCGAGTCCGTCGGCACTTGACGCGGCCGTCGCCGCCCCCGCTCTTCCCGACGAGACTACGTTCCTCGCTCAGATCGACCGTACGCGCGGAGTGAAGGACTGCTTCCTTCCGCTTCGCGATCCGCCGTTCGTCCCCGCGGCCGATGCAATTGGCGTTGCCGACGGGGAGATGGTCCTCGGCCTCGACCTCGGCACGGCGCAGGTCTGCTATCCGACGCTGTACCTCAACTGGCACGAGATCGTGGAGCACCGGATGGCCGGGCTCGAGCTCCTCGCCTGCTGGTGACCCCTCTGCAGAACGGGCGTGGTCCACGTCCGCGAGATCGACGGGAAGCCCGCGCGGTTCGGCCACTCGGGCTGGCTGTGGTTCAACGCCTACCTGCTGTACGACGAGGAGACGGGGAGCCTCTGGCACCACCTCTGGGGCACGGCGCTCTCCGGCCCTCGCAAGGGAACCCAACTGCGCAGTCTGCCGACGCAGATGATGACGTTCGCCGCCTGGCGGGCCGAGCACCCGGAGACGCTCGTTCTTGCGAAGCCCGACCCGGCCCGCGACACGCGGAGCATGGGCACCGATCCGTACGCCGCACGCAACCGGACCGTCTCGTTCGGCTACGGCATCGACGTGGACTCGCCGGCGGGCGGTGTGTCTCGTTTCTTCTCGTTCGCGACGCTGCCCGACGGAATCGCCGAGGACGACGTGGGCGGGACGCCCGTGGTGGTTCTGAAGGACCCGGCCGCGGCGACCGGTTTCGCGTTCGACCGGCGCGTGGGGGGACGCACGCTGTCCTTCCAGTGGGACACCGCGGGGGCCGACGCGAGGCCGGTCCTCGTGGAACGCGGCGGGCGGCGCAGGTGGTTCGCCCGATCCGGCGCGCCCGCGCCCGGCCCGGGCTCGAGCACCGCGGATCACCCCCCGCTCCAGCCTGTCCAGGGGACCGTCTGGGAGGACGCCGCCTGGCACATGCAGCACCGCCGGGGCATCTCGTGGGTTCCCCCCGGCGAGCCGGGCGGTCGCTGAGGAAACCTGCGGTCCGCGGCTTGCGTCAGAAGGGAAGCAATCCCCGCACTCCTGCGGTACACTGCTTCAGGTTCTTCTGGAGGTCTCTTCTGGAGGTCGATGTCATGCCCCGAACGCGCACCACTCTGCTCGTAGCCACCGCCGCGATCTTCGGCGCCGCGATCCTCGGCCCTGCGTGCGGACCGACCGCCGGAGCGAGCGGCACCGCATACGCCAAAGACGACAAGGCGGATGCGGCGAAGGCCGCGAAGAAGCTCGAGGCGATCAAGAAGGAACGCGAGGACGCCAAGACCAAGCTCCGCGCCGCGAAGAAGTGGTTCACGTTCGACCTCAGCTACACGGTGGACTCCACGAAGCTCGACTCGCGATGGTCGTGGGCGGATCCGCCGAGCCCGCAGTCCACCTACGAGGAGGGCCTGCAGGCCAACGCGAACTGGGAGAGCAAGCCCGGATCGCGCGGCATCGGGCTGCTCATCCAGAAGTGGGAGCAGTCGAACTCGGCCAAGAACACCGTGGGCTCGTTCAACTTCGACGAGGTCGGGATGACGTGCAAGGTCGCCGAACTCGAGAAGGTCATCACCGGGTTCTCGGAGCAGTGGAAGAAGAAGGCCGGGAACATCGTCGAGTCGAAGACCGAGAAGGTGCAGAAGGCGAAGGGCATGGGCCCCGCCGACTGGTTCGTCAGCTTCACCGGCGACGACCCGGACAGCCACAAGCGCGAGCGTCACGAGTGGTACGTCTGGCAGACGGCGAACACGACCTGGATGGCGCACGCGACGTTCGACGCCGCCACGGCCGAGAAGAAGGACTGGCTCGACAACTGCGCCATCCTCATGAAGGCGCTGACCGAGAACAAGTCCGCGCCGAAGTAGCCGCGAAAGCGACCGCACCGAAGGCCGCCCGGCTCCGCGCCGGGCGGCCTTCTCGATTCAGCACGAACTCAACCGCCGGACGTCACCGTGCGGACCACGAGAACACCGACGCCTCGGCCGCATCGGTCGTCACGGTCCACGTCGCGACCGCGCCGAGGTCGCGCCCGGCGCGTTCGTCGCGGACGGCGCGGGCCTTTCCGTCGCCGAAGGCATACGTGACGGCGACCGCGGTCTTCGGGATGTCCCCCGTGGACGACCCGTCGTCGGACGAAGCGACGTCCCACGTGGGGACGCACACCGCGTAGCGAACGCCACCGCCCTCGCGGAGTCCGATCTCGACCGCGGGGGACGATCCGCCGTCGGCGCGCTTCGCGGTCGCCCGTAGGACCGGCGGCCCAGCGGCCCGCTCCACGCGCTTCGCGAGACCGTCGAACTCGGCGTCGATCTCGCACCCCGGAACGCCGGGCGTGGCACGCGCGCGGCCGAGTCCGTCGAAACGCGCCGGCTGCGTGTCCGCAATCACCAACGTGCCGCCCCGCGCGAGCAGCGCAAGTCCGCCAACGGCCGCGTCGTCGAGCGCGACCGCGTCGGGCAGGACGACGACGCGCGGCGCGGGTCCCACGAGCTTCCGTTCGAACTCCGCGACGTCGCGGAACTCCACGCCCCGCTGCGACAGCGCGCGCCAGGCCGCTTCGCGACTCGCGATCGCTGTCGAGTGGGTCGATTCGTACGAGCCGAACCGCCGCATCCACGTGTCGCCGTCCTCGACAGAATCGAGCATCCACCGCGCCCGCACGGAGTCCTGCGAGAGCACGACGACCATTCCCTCGCGCACCGGCGACGTCGATGCAAGCCGGTCGCCGAGGCCGCCCGGCGCCGAGAGCACGCGCAGATCGGCCGCGAGCGCCGCGCCCCACGCGGTCGGTTGGAACGCTCCCGCATCGGTCGCCGTCATCATGTCGCGGGACGACCAGAGGATCGTGCAGTCGGCACCGCGCGCCAGTCCGCGCCAGAGTTTCCAGCGCGTCAGCCGGGCGTCGCCGGTGTCGGGGAAGACCGTCTGTGCGATGACCGTACCCCGCGGCGCGAGGTCGCGGCAGATCGGCAGCGACAAGCCGATGTCGTACGGCTCGACGAACGAGATCCCCGGAAGGAACCGCGCGTAGTCGTAACCGCCGAACGCCGACGGCGCCTGCGTTCCGCAGAGCCCCACCGCCACGCCGGGCGCTTCGGCGCGGGCCACGTCGGCGAGATGCCGCACGGCCGACGCGAACGTCTCGTCTTGGAACCTCCGCGTGAGCATCCACGGCGCGAGATTCCACTTCGACGGATCGTTCGCGATCTCGCGCTGGCGGATGCCGGACGTCGTCCAGGGAACGATGGCCGCGCGGTTCGCGTAGTCGGTGCCGCACGCGGCGTTGAACTGCTCGTGGATCGGCGATCCGGCCGAGGTGTTCCCGAACGAGACGCTCTCGCGGAACGCCGCGATGCACCGCTCGCACAGGCACCAGTCGCCCGGGTTCGCGCGGACGGACATCCCGGCTTCGTCGGCGAGAGAGATCCACAGTGCGCCGCGCCCCCCCTCGCCCCGCTTCGCCCGTCGAGCCGCCGCGCGGACCCGCTCCTCCATCGCAGCCACGACCGCCGGGTCCCGCAGGCAGACGGGCCGCGACCTGGCGTCGGCGGCGGGCCAGGCGTCCTTGCGGGCGGCCCAGGCGCGATCCCACACGGGCTTGCTGTCCTTCTCACGGAGTTCGAGCGTTCCCTTCCCGGCCGAGTGGTCCTCGTACCAGTCGAGGCCTGCGGCGACGAACGGCGCCGGGTCGCGGTCGGCCGTGCATTGCACGCCCGTCACACCGAGCGCCTTCGCGGCCGCTGCGAACTGCGGACGGGCAGCGTCCTCGTCGTACGCCCACAGGACCACCGCGTGGCGTCGTGCCGGCGGCGCGTCGTCGGCGGCCCAAGCGACGGTCTCTGGGGTCGGTGCGACTGGGCCGTCGCCGCACGCACCGATCGTCACGCACAAAGCGCCCCCCGCGGCCGCGAGAAGCGCGAATCCACCGAGGCGCGTGGTGCGGCGAAGCTGCATCCCGCGGTTCATGCCGCTATGCTCGCACGCCGCGTTCCATGAACACCGTCACCGTCAGCGGGATCGAGAAGACCTTCGGGACAGTCCGCGCGTTGCGCGGACTGAACGTGGAGTTCCCCGAGGGGCCCGTCGGCCTCCTCGGCCCGAACGGCGCAGGCAAGTCCACGCTGCTGAAGGTGCTCCTCGGCCTTCTCACGCCCGATTCGGGCACCGCCCAGGTCCTCGGCCTCGACGTCACGGCCGACCCCACGGAGGTCCGCCGCCTCGTCGGATACATGCCCGAGATGGACGCCTTCCTGCCCGGCCTGACGGGCGCGGAGGCCGTGCGCTTTGCCGGTGTGATGTGCGGACTCCCGGCCGGGCACGCTCAGCGCCGGGCCCACGAGATCCTCTACTACGTCGGCCTCGGCGAGGCCCGGTTCCGCCGCGCGGAGCAGTACTCGACGGGTATGCGCCAGCGACTGCGACTCGCGCAGGCCCTGGTCCACGATCCGCAGCTCGTTTTCCTCGACGAGCCGACGAACGGCCTCGACCCCGCCGGCCGCGACGAGATCCTCGAGCTCATCCGCGACCTCACGCGCAAGCACCGCAAGTCGGTGATCCTGTGCTCGCACCTGCTCTTCGACGTCGAGTCCGTCTGCGACAACGTCGTGGTCCTGCGCTCCGGCCAGGTCGCCCTGCAGGGCACGATCGCCGACGTGAAGAAGCTCGAGCGCGGAACGTACCGCGTGCGCGTTCTCGGCGACCGCGACGCGTTCATCGGGGCCATCGAACGCGAGGGCGCCGCCGTGGTGGACCGCACCGGCGAGACGCTTTCGATCCGCGTGCCCGACGGCGCCGACGCGAAGCTCGTCTTCCGCGCGGCGGCGGCGTCGAAAGTCGTCGTCCGCGAGCTCTCGACGATGGAGCGCAACCTCGAAGGCGCGTTCCTCCGCGCGATGGCGGACGGCGACGCTGCGGCCGCCGCAGCAACCGCGAAAGGCACGGCCCGCTGATGCCCATCTTCGCCCAGGGCTACCGCGCCTACACCGGCCCCGTGAACCGCGGCTCGCGGGCCCTCGCCATCGCGTGGGAGTCGATCCGACCGCGCATGCGCTGGTGGGTCTGGCTGCTGCTGTTCGGGTTCCTCTGGATGCCCCACCTCATCTTCGGCGGCATGACGTACATGGTCCTCTTCATGGGGATCAAGATGGGCAAGGGCCTTCCCATGCCCGACGTCGTGTTCGAAGGCATGCGCTCGCAGCCCGGCGCTATGTATCTGGCCGGCATGATGACGAACGACGGCCGCGGGTTCTGGGACATCCTGAACATCGCGTTCTCGGCCACGGGCCCGATCGTGCTCCCCGCCATCGCGTGCGCCGGCATCCTCGCCGCCGACCGCAACACGCACGCGCTGCAGATCTACTTCGCGCGGCCCGTCTCACGGATGGACTACCTGTTCGGGAAACTGCTCGCGGTCGCCGCGTTCAGCTCGCTCCTGCTTGCGATCCCCACGCTCGCCCTCTGGGCGGAGTGCTCCGCGCTGCAGCCAGGCGTGGACTGGCTGAAGGCCACGTGGTGGGTGCCGTTCTCGATCGTCGGGGCGTCGCTCGTCTACACGGTCTGGGCGGCCGGGCTCGTGCTGCTCGCGTCGTCGCTCATGTCGCGACCGGTGCTCATCGGGGCGGTCGTGATCTTCGTCTACCTGTTCATGCTCGGCTTCGGCGAGGTGCTCGGCCGCGCGGTGGACAAGTCGTGGTTCGCCATCGTTCCGCACTACGCAATCGGCGCCGTGACCGCGCCCCTCTTCGGGCTGCGCACGCCCGACTGGCTGCCGATGCACTACTGCGTACTCACGGCGTTCGGGTTCCCGGCGCTGTGCTTCCTGATCGTCATCCGGCGCATCCGGGCGGTCGAGGTCGTCACGTGACGCCGCCGATCCTCCACGTCTCGAACCTCACCCGTTCCTTCGGCCCCGTCGTGGCGCTGAACGAAGTGAGCTTCGACGTGCCGGGCGCGATCGTCGGACTCCTCGGGCCGAACGGCGCCGGCAAGTCCACGCTGCTGAAGATCCTGACCGGCGAACTGCGGCCTTCCCTCGGCACCGTCGAAGTGCTGGGGATGACGCCCTTCGGCAACCCGGACCTCTATCACCGGATCGGCATCGCCCCCGAGCAGGACTCGCTCTTCGAGGATCTGACGGGCTTTCAGTTCGTCTCGTTCATGCTGCGAATGCGGGGCTGGGACCCGCCCGAAGCCGCCAAGCGCGCGGGCGAATGGCTCGACCGCCTCGGACTCGCCGATGCGATGCACCGGAAGACCGGTGGCTACAGCAAGGGCATGCGCCAGCGCACGAAGCTCGCCACCACGTTCGCCCACGACCCGGACGTCATCTTCCTCGACGAACCGCTCACGGGCCTCGACCCGCTCTGGCGCCACCGCGTGCAGACGTCGATCCACGAGGCCGCCGCCGCCGGCGCGTGCGTCCTGTTCAGCTCGCACGTACTCCACGAAGTCGAGGAAGCGACGCGCCAGGTGCTGCTCCTCAATCGCGGACGCGTCGTCGCCCAAGGCGACGCCCGCGAGATCCGCGCGCTCATCGACACGTACCCGCACCGCGTGATCCTCGAGACGTCGAAGCCGCGAGAGGTCGGCGTCCGACTCCTCCAGTGGGACGTCGTGGAGAGCATCACCGTGACGCCGACCGGGCTGCGCGTGACCACGCCGAAGCCCGAGGCGTTCTACTCCCGGCTCACGATCGAGTCGGCCGAGGGCGATCTTCCGGTCGAGGGCCTCGTCTCGCCCGACGACAGCCTGCAGGCCCTGTTCGAAACCCTGGTGTGGAAGCGATGAGCGATCCCGTCTTCCCCGGCCGCGAGCGCCCGCGCCGCCTCGATGCGTTCGAGACCATCTACCAGACGGCCGCCCTGGCGCTCCGCCGCTCGTTCCGCGGCGGGCGCATCGTCGTGGCCCTCGTGCTCGTGCTGCTTCCGCTGACGGCGTCGTTGCCGGTCGCCCACTACTCCGAACTGCGCCAGCAGGAGGAGTTCTTCTACTCCATGCTGAGCTTCTACCACTTCGGGATCGCGGTCCCCGCGGTGGCGCTCGTGTTCGCCACGGCGTTCCCCTGGCCGGAAGCCGAGGAGGGCACCCTCACGTACTGGTTCACGTCGCCGGTGCGCCGCTGGGCGGTCCACCTCGGGCGCTTCGTCGCCGGCTGGGTGGTCGGTGCGGTCGTGCTTCCGCTCTCGGTCGTCGCGATCGCGCTCCCCCTCGACTCGGCCCCCGCTGCGGAACTCCAGTCGGTGGCCGTGACCGCGGTCTCCGCCACGCTGCTCGCCTACCCCGCCTACCTCGCGTTCTTCTGGATGATCGCCACGTTCTCGCGCCGCGGACTCGCGGTCGGCGTGTTCTTCATCCTGATCGAGAACTTCATGTCGATCGTGCCGTCGAACATCGTGCGCGGCACGCTCATCCACTATGTTCGCTCGATGATTCACCCGGCCGTGCCGGTCACCTCGCGCATGCGCGCCGAGAAACTGCTCCACGTGATCGAGCCCACGGCGACATCCACCGCGGTGCTGACGTTCGTGCTCGTGTGGTTCGTCGCCCTCGTTCTCTCCCTCCTCCTCGTGGAGTGGATCGAGTACCGTGGGAAGACCTCGCAAGCCACGTAGGGCCTGCGAGAAGTCCCGCCCTGCGATCCGCAAAGAGATGCGCCCCTGCGTGCGCGAACGAGGTGACACGTGTCCGAAGGTGAGAAGCCGGCCGGCATGGGCGCCGGCAAAATCGTCCTGATCGTGGTCGTCTCGTTGGTGGTGCTCGGGGCCGTGTGCTGCGCCGTCGGCGGCTTCCTCATGCGCGACAAGATCGCCGCGGGGATGAACTTCGGGATGTCGTCTGCGGCGTTCGCCCAACGACTTCAAGCGGATCTCGGACCGAGCACCGTCATGACGTTCGCGCCGTCCGACGACGAGGGCCTCGTCCTCCTCGTGGGAGTGAAGCCCGCGCCCGAAGCGGCCGAACTGGCGAAGGTCCAGGACACCGCCTGGCGCGCGTACTGCGACTCGTACAAGGACGGCGGCATGCCCGTGTCCGCGGTCGCGATCGGCGAGGCGGCGGAAGCCGCCGACGCTGGCAAGAACCCCGTCCGCAAGTGGCGGAAGAACATGATCAGCGTCGCCGATGTCGAGGCGCGCACGGGCGTCAAGGCACCGGCCAAGTCCGCGCTGTTCGACGGCACGAACGGCCAGAACGTGACGATCCACGTCGGCACCGGCGACGAGGACACGAACACGACGATCGAGTCCGAGCCGCCGGGCGAGGTGCCGCCGAAGTGACCGACCGCAACGCGCCGCCCCCTGTGCCGGTCGGCGACGGCCTCGACCGCCTGCGGATCGACCGAACCCCGCCGACACCCGGCAGCCGCCGACGCTCGAAGGCCCCGTGGATCTGGGTCGGCGTGCTTCTGCTGGTGATCGGCGGCGTCGCCTACTCGAAGCGCGAGAGTCTCTCCGCGCCGGAGGTCCGCACGGCGAAGGTCCGCCGGATCACGGCCACCGAGGGTGCCGTCCGCACGAGCGCTTCCGGCTACGTGGTGGCGCGAACGCGTGCCGCCATCTCGAGCAAGATGTCCGGCCGCCTCGAGAAGATCCAGGTGGACGTGGGCGACCGCGTCGTCGCGGGGCAGATGCTCGGCGAACTTGGCCACGCTGATCTCGACGCGTCGGTGGCGCAGGCCGAGGCGGACATCGAAGTCCGGCGCCGCAACATCGCGACCGCCGAGGCGCAGCACGCTGCGGCCGACGCCACCGTGCGCTCCCAGACGACCCGCGTCGCCGAGATGGACGCCCGCCTCGTGGACGCCGAGCGCACCGTTGCGTTGCAGGAGAAGCTGGTGGCGGGCGGCGCAGGCATCCGCGACACGTTGGATTCGGCGAAGATGCAGCGCTCGGTGATGGCGGAGCAGGTGTCGCGCGGCCGGGCCGGGGTCGAGTCGTCGAAGGCCGACGTCGCCCGCGCCGAGGCCGACCTCGCGTCTGCGGCGGCCGGAATCATGGCGGCGAAGGCCGGGCTCGCCGCGTCGGAGGCAGCCGTCGCCTATGCGCGCGCGGTGCGAGCCGACGCGTTCATCGTGGCGCCGTTCGCCGGCGTGGTCGTTCGCAAGGAAGCGGAGGTCGGCGAGATGGTCTCGCCGGTCAACGGGTCGGGTTCCACCACGCGCGGCGCCATCGTCACGCTCGTGGACTTCGCTTCGCTCGAGATGGAGGTGGACGTCATCGAGCGCGACATCTCCAAGGTCGTGGACGGCGCCCCGTGCCGGATCGTCCTCGACGCGCGCCGCGACCACCCCTACGCCGGCGTCGTCCGCCAAAAGGTGCCCACCGCCGACCGGGCCACGAGCACCGTGCAGGTGAAGGTCGCATTCAAGGACGTCGATGCGTTCGTGCTCCCCGAGATGGGCGGCCGCGTCGAGTTCCTCGACCCGGCGCGCGCCGACTCCGCTCTCGGCAAGGACCGCGTCATCGCCCCCGCCGCCGCATTCGTCGAGCGCGACGGCAAGCCGGGCGTGTGGATCCTCCGCGACGGCCGGGCCGAGTGGCTCGCCGCCCGCAAGGCCGACGGCGCCGCATCCGCCCCCGGCGAAGCCGACGTCGCCGAAGGCCTCGCCGGCGGCGAAGAGGTGATCGTCTCGCCCCCCGCCAACCTCAACCCGGGCAAGCTCGTCCGCGTCGTGCAGTGACGCTCGTCCGCGATCTGCCGCGCGGCGGAACCACTGCGCCCCGCGGCGCGGTTCGCGGATCATGGACCCGATGCTGATCCAGGTGCGCGGTGTCGTGAAGAGCTACGTCAAGGGCTCCGAGACCGTTCTGGTGCTCGACGGCGTGGACCTCGACGTGGATGCCGGCGAGTGGGTCTCGCTCATGGGCCCGTCGGGCTCGGGGAAGACGACGCTGCTCAACCTGATCGGCGGGCTGGACGTGCCGGACTCCGGGTCGATCTGCGTCAACGACGACGAGATGGTCGGACGCACCAACGCGGAACTCGCGGCGTGGCGATCGAGGAACGTCGGCTACATCTTCCAGCTCTACAACCTGCTGCCCGTGCTCGACGCGTTCCAGAACGTCGAGATGCCGCTCCTGCTCACGAACCTCTCGCGGAAGGAGCGGCGGGAACACGTGATGACGGCGCTCGACCTCGTCGGGCTGTCGGACCGGATCGACCACTACCCCGCGCAACTCTCCGGCGGTCAGAACCAGCGCGTCGCGATCGCCCGGGCCATCGTGGCGGACCCCGCGTTCCTGCTCGCCGACGAGCCGACCGGCGACCTCGACCGGAAGAGCGCGGAAGACGTGCTCAACCTGCTCCAGGACCTGCACACGCGGTTCAAGAAGGCGATCGTGATGGTGACCCACGACCCGCACTGCGCCGAGCGCGCGGACCGTCTGGTCCACCTGGAGAAGGGCGTCATCGTCGCCGACACATGAAGCAACCGGTCCCCTGGCGCCTCCTGTTCGCGCACCTGCGGCGGTCGTGGTTTCGCACCACGCTCACTGCGGCGGGCGTGGCACTCGCGATCTTCCTGCTCGTGCTGCTCCAGACGGTCATCACGGAGTTGCAGTCGGGCGTGAAGTACGCGGGGCGGAGCCGGCTCATCACCACGAGCGCGGTGTCGCTCTTCGTGAACCTCCCGGAAAAGCTTCACCAGGGCATCGAAGGCGTCCCGGGCGTGGTCGCGGTCACGCACTGGACCTGGTTCGGCGGCGTCTACATCGACGACAAGAACATGTTCGCGCGCTTCGCGGTGGACCCGCCCACGATGCGCCGCGTCTACGGCGACCTGAGCGCGAAGAAGGAGATCGTCCTCTCCACGCCCGAGTGGGAGGCCTTCGAGTCGGACCGCCGCGGCTGCATCGTCGGAGCGGCGCTCGCGCGGCAGTTCGGGTTCAAGGTCGGCGACCGCATCCCGCTCAAGGGGAACATCTGGCCCGGCGACTACGAGTTCACCGTCTGCGGCGTCTACAGCCGCGGCTCGCCGCAGATCGACGAGTCCACGATGTTCTTCCACTGGAAGTACCTCGACGAGACGGTCGGCCGCCGGAGCGTCGTGAGCATCTTCGTGGCGGAACTCGACCCGGAGTTCGACGCCGGGCGGATCACGAACGAGATCGACGCGCTGTTCGAGTCGAGCGAGAACCGCACGCGCACGCAGACGGAGGCGGCGTTCAACCAGTCGTTCGTCTCGATGTGGGGCAACGTCCCCGCGTTGCTCGGGATGATCGGCGGCGCCGTCCTCTTCGCCGCGTTCATGATCGCGCTGAACACCATGCTCTTGAACGCCCGCGACCGCCGGAGCGAGACGGGGGTGCTGAAGGCGCTCGGCTATCCCGACCGCGCGATCTTCCTGCTGAACGTGTCGGAGGGCATCGTCGTGTGCACCATCGGCGGCGCTGCGGGGGCATTCGCCGGCTGGTTCATCTTCAATCACATCGGCGTGGACGCCCTCGGCCGCTTCTTCCCGTCGTTCATCATCACGGACGAGACATTCGCGTTCGCCGTCGGCACGTCGGTGATCGTCGGACTCGTCGCCGGGATCGTCCCGGCGGTCATCCTCGCCCGCATCCGCGTGATCGACGCGCTCTCGAGGTTCGGATGATCGGCATCCTCCGCTACCACCTGATGAGCCTGTGGGTGCGGCGCGTCGGCACGTCGCTCTCCGTGTTCTCGATCGGAATGGCGGTCGGCATCCTCGTGCTCGTGCTGTCGCTGGCGCGGGGCTTTGAGCTCTCGCTCGTGGACACGGGCCGGGAGGACAACATCCTGGTCCTGCGCCAGGGCGCTTCGAGCGAGGGCGAGAGCGGCGTCACCCGCCCCAAGTGGCGCGCCCTCCAGACCTACCCGGGCGTGGCAGTGGACGCGTCGGGCGACCCGCTCGCGTCGGCCGAGATCTACGCTGCGATGAACCTGAACAAGGCCGACGGCGGCACCGCGAACTTCCCGCTGCGCGGAGTCATGCCGGCCACGTTCCGGGTGCGCGACACCGCGAAGCTCGTCGCCGGCCGCGAATTCACGCCGGGCACGAACGAGGTCGTCGTCGGCAAGGCACTGCTCGGGCGCCTCGCCGGTTGCAGCCTCGGAGGCGCACTCGACACCGGGGGCGTGATGTGGCCGGTGGTCGGCGTGATCGACGGCGGCGGCGCCGCGTTCGACTCCGAGATCTGGTGCGACGTCGAGGTCTTCATGCAGGTCTTCAAGCGGCAGGTCTACGGCAACGTGATCCTCCGCCGCGCGACGCCGGCGCCCGCCGAAGGCCCGGACCCGCTGCGCGAGATGCTCGAGAACGACCTGCGCCTCGACGCGAAGACCTTCACCGAGCGCGGTTACTTCCGCGAGCAGTCGGGACCGCTCGGCACGGCCCTGAAGTTCGTCGCAGTGTTCATCGCGGGGATCATGGCGATCGGGGCGGCGTTCGGCACGGCCGTGACGTTGCTCGCCTCACTCGCCGAGCGGCGCCGCGAGATCGGCACGCTGCTGGCGCTCGGGTTCCGCCCCCACCACGTCGTCCTCGGGTTCCTCTGCGAGGCAACGGCGCTCGGCCTCGCGGGCGGCATCCTCGGCGTCCTGCTCGCCCTTCCGGTGAACGGCGTCGCCACGGGCACGATGAACTGGAAGACGTTCACCGAGCAGGCGTTCGCGTTCCGGATCACCCCCGACGTGGTCGTGCTCGCAGTGACCTTCTCGACGTTCGTCGGCATCGTCTCGGGCCTGCTGCCGGCGATCCGCGCGTCACGCGTGCCGCCGAGCGTCGCCCTCCGCGGCTGATCGCGGGATCGCCGACGGCGCCCGCGGCGGTGGGAGTCATTCCCGGCCGAGGAACGTGTCCAGCGTCTTCGCGTTCGACGGGATCCACTCCGCCCAGTCGAAGTCAAGCCCGACGGCTTCGACCACGTTCATCAGGCTCCGCGGCGACTCGGTGTCGTGACCGAGGCCGCAGAGGTGGCCGACCTCGTGGGCGCCGGTGAGGGAGAGGCCCTGCGAGTAGCCGTCCACCAGCGCGCGCAAGCTGTCGCAGCGGAGGTTCTCAGCGACGCTCGTGCCCCACCTGTACGTGCCCGAGAGATACGGACGGTCCGTCGCTGCGATCGCGGGGTTCAGCTTCTGCGGCAGGTAGATCGTGCGCTGGATGAAGGTGGTGAAGATCGTCGCGGTGACGCCCGACGCCACGCCGCCGGTGTCCGGGTTGTCGCCTGCGAGGAACGCTTTCAGCTTCACGCCCTTCGCACCTTTCGGCGGAGGCGTGGTCACGAAACTCACCTTGTACGAAACGCCGGGGATCGCTGTCCCGTCGGGGTTGCGCAGGTACAGCCGGTTCATGCGCGAGATGAACCGTCCCATGAGGTCGTCCAGGATGCGCGACTCGAGATCGCTCTCGTAGCCGCCGGTGTTCAGCCCCAGCGCCTGCAGGTCTTTCTCGATCGTGCGGACGGCGCCTTCGCCGAACGAACACTGCACGTGGAGCGTGCCCTCGTGCCACTCGAACTTCGACGGGTGGAACGTGCCGACCTGGGGGATGCCCTGCATCGGCATGAGCGTCGGCCGCACGCGGCGGCACGCCGGACCGTCGCGCTCCGCGGGCGACCTCCACGGTCCGAAGCGAACGAGTTGCGCGCGGCCGAAGTCGTCGAACACGCGTTTCTTCCGCGCTTCGCCCCGCTCGAGACCGCGGAACGCGGCGACGACCTTTGCCGCATCCGAAGAGCCCGCGGTGCGCAGTGCTTCCAACGTCCACCGGCCGGTCCGGTAGCCGCGTACGACCTCCGCCGTGACGAGTCCGTTCGCGGCCTTCGCCGCGGCATCGATCACCGCCTTGTCCGCCGCCGCGACCTGGCCGTAGTCCTCGAACCACTCCGCGCCGAGCGCCCACCCGGTCGGGCACTTGCCCGAGGAGAACGTGGGCACGGCACCGTTCGCGAGCCCCTGTCCCAGCAGGATCGGGACCTTCAGCCCTGCTGCGCCGACCGACGCGACGACGCGCTCGGCGAGTTCGGCGCGGCCGAAGTACACGATCCCGTCGGCCCCGCCGGCCGTGATGGCGGTGGCTGCGGCGGCATCGAACGCGTCGGTCACCGTCGCCGGCGCGGCCGGGTCCTGGCTCACGTGGTGCAGACGCATGCAGCGCGCGGCGACGTCGGCCGCGCGGGGGCTCCCGTCGTGCAGGATCGCCGGCCGATGCGCGCCGAGCGGGAGCAGCAGGAAGTCCATCGCCTGGAGGGCTTCGTCGCCGGGCGCGCCGCCGCCGGCCCAGAGCACCGTGCGTTTCGGGTCGGCCGACGTGCGAATCGCTTCCGGCGAGAGGAACAACGTCGGCACGCGAAGTTTGTCGGCGGTGTCCTCGACGTCGCGTGTGCGCCCGTCGGGTGCCCAGACGAGGACAACGGCCGGCGGCGTCTTCTTCCACGCGGCGAAGGCCTCGGCCACCTTACCGGCAGCGGGGAGTGCCTCGCGCCGGAGCGTGACGACCGGGTCGCCCGCGGCGCCCGCGCCGAGGGCGGCGTTCAGCCCGACCGCGAACTCCGCGGCGATCGCGTCGTCTGGGCCCGCTTCCGACGCGAGGAGTACGGCGGTGAACCCGGAGTCCTTCTCCCTGGCGTCTTTCGGCCCCGCCGAGGCCGGACCGGCTGCGACGAAGAACACTGCGGCGACGCACGCCGCAACCGACGTCAATCGACCCGCAGACGACCTCATCGCGCCGCGACGAGGAACGGGATCTCGGCAATGCCGTCGGCACCCGGCTGCACGTCGCGGAAGTCGTCGGGCCAGACCCAGGACTGCGTCGCGCCGGCGGGCGTCGAAAGCGTCACACGGAACTGGGCGGGTTCCGTCGGCGCTTCGACGAGCCAGCGGCCGTCGGACATCTGCGTGAGGGTCGGCGCGGGCCCGTGGATCGGCTCGACGCGGGCATCGGCGACGGTGCTGCCGACGCTCCCCGCCGCGCCGAAGAGCAGCTTGAACGGGAGCAAGATGAGCTGCAGCAGGATGCAACCGGAGAGCGCCAGCGGCAGCAACGCGAGGAGTGCGAGCGAGAGTCGGTTCCGCATCGCTCTCAGCTTACCGCACCCGTGCCCCCTGCGCGACGGCCTTGGGGCAGGAGTACGAGCAGGACCGCCAGCAACACGATGGCGGCGCCGACGAACTTCCGCGGCGGGAACTCCTCGTCCTTGAACCACCACCCGGCGAGCGCGGCGAACACGGGCTCCGGACTGAACAGGATGGCGATCTTCGTGGGCGCGAACTTCCTCTGCGCCCAGCCCTGCACGGCGAAGGCCAGCGCGCAGGTGACATACCCGAGGAAGAACACGGTCGCCACGAGCTCGCCGCTCCACACGACCGGCGCCTCCGTTGTGAACGGAAGCGCGGCGCCCGTCAGCAGGCAGACCACGCCGATCTGGATGGCCGCGAACGTGGGCACATGGACGCGCTCCGCGACGCGCCCGCACACGACGATCTGCGCGGCCCAGAAGACGCCGCAGATCCCGACCAGCACCTCGCCGGCGCCGAGACGGAGCGTCCCCGGCCGAAGGCAGATCAGGGCGAGGCCCGTGGTCGCGACGACCACGGCGATGAGCTCGCGGCGGCCGGGCGGGCGCCGCAGGATCGCCGCCTGCAGGATCGGCACCAGCGGGATGTACCCCGCCGTGAGGAACGCACTCGTCCCGGCGTCGGCGGTCTCGAGACCGATCGTCTGGAGCAGGTACCCGCCCGCGAGCAGAACGCCGCCGAGGACGCCGGCGCTCCATTCGAGACGTGTCGCCGTCAGCAATCGCGGGCGGAGGAGCACGATCGCCGCGACGAACCCCGTGCCGGCGCGGAGCGCGGTGAGCGTGTAGGGCCCGCAGACGAGCAGGGCGTCCTTCACGACGACGAACGACAGCCCCCACGCGAGCGTGATGGCGAGCACGGCGACTTCCGGCCAGGGGATCTTGCGCAGCGTGACGCGAGCGTAGCCCGCGGCGCGCGAAATCCCATGTCGCTCAACGGGTGGGAAGAACGCGGTGCGAAGAACGCGGTGCGAAGAGAGGCCACCCCGCCCGTTCTCCGAGCGGGGAAGCGAATCCTGCCCGATCGACGGAAGTGCCGGTATCCTTGCCGTTTCGGCTGCCTCCGCGTGCTGAGACGACCGTTTCCCACGGAACCCTCGAACCCTACATGGCCAAGGAACAGAGCGAGTTCCTCCCCCTTGAGCGCGCGATCGCGCCGTTCGCGGAGGGATTCTCCGTCCGGTCGGGCAACGACGGATTCCTCTCCGGGGTGTACCTGCACCGCAGCGGTGGGCCTCGCAAGCCGGAGATCGGCGTGTTCGCGGGGCTGCTGCTCGACGCCACTCCGTTTCCGCACCTCACGCGCGTCCACGCGCCCGAGGCGATCGTCCAGGCCTACGTGAAGCCCGTGAAGTCCGCCGTGCGCAAGTCGCTCGTCCACGGCGAAGAGAGCTTCTTCCAGGTCGCCTACACGACGCTCAACCCGATCGCCAGCCCCGAGCCCTTCGAGTTCTTCGAGAAGGAGCCGTTCGCCCTCGTGCGACGCCGCCGACTCCCCGAAGGTGCCGACAGCCTGATGGACCGCCGCCTGCTCGAGTTCTGCCGCGGAAGCCTCGCGCTCCTCGGCCAGGCCGGCCTGCTCGACGCGCTCCGCCAGTTCGACTTCGCCGCGGTCTAGCGCACGCCCCGTCCAGCGTGTTGGCCGGGTCCTCCCGGCACCGCCGCCAAGAGGCTCGGAAATCCGTACAACGTTGTACGCTTTCCCCTATGCTCGCCCGGATGACTGACGCCACCCCGCTCCTCGACATCCGGGACCTGCACGTCGCCGTGGACGGGAAGGAGATCCTGAAGGGTCTCACCCTGACGGTCGGGGCAGGCGAGGTCCACGCGCTCATGGGCCGCAACGGCTCCGGCAAGAGCACGCTCTCCGCGACGCTCATGGGACACCCCCGCTACAAGGTCACGGCGGGGACCATTCGCTACAAGGGCGAGGATCTCACGACGATCCCCGTCCACGAACGCGCGCGCAAGGGCGTCTTCCTCTGCTTCCAGTACCCGCTCGCGCTCCCCGGCGTGCAGGTCTCGAACTTCCTCCGTCAGTCGGTCAAGGCCGTGCGCGGCGACGTCCCGACGAAGGAGTTCCGGCCGCTGGTGAAGAAGCACCTCGAGACGCTCGGCATCCCGCAGGCGTTCATGACGCGCTACGTGAACGACGGCTTCTCGGGCGGCGAGAAGAAGCGGATGGAGATCCTCCACATGCTGCTTCTCGAGCCGTCGCTCGCGATCCTCGACGAGACGGACTCGGGCCTCGACATCGACGCGCTGAAGGTCGTCGCCGAAGGGATCAACCGCCTCCGGTCGAAGGACCGCGGCGTGCTCCTCGTGACGCACTACCAGCGGATCCTCGATCTCGTCGTGCCGGATCACGTGCACGTGCTGCTCTCCGGGCGCATCGTGAAGAGCGGCGGGGCCGACCTCGCTCGCGAACTCGAAGTGAAGGGCTACGACTGGCTCGAGCAGGAGGCGGCGTAAGCCGTGATGAACCCCATGGACGATCACCCCGACGCGACCTCCGCAGTAGCGACCTCCGAGACGCGGGCGCCCGAGTCGCCCACGCGCGACATCGGCGCCGACTTCGACGCGAAGTACGGGTTCCACGACGACGAAAGCACCTACGACTTCAAGTCGAAGAAGGGACTCGACCACGACATCGTGGAGATGATCTCCCGGTACAAAAAGGAGCCCGCGTGGATGCGCGAGTTCCGCCACCGGTCGCTCGAGATCTTCCTTTCGAAGCCCATGCCGAAGTGGGGCAGCACGAAGCTCCTCGGCGACATCGACTTCGACAACATCCACTACTACGTCCGCGCGTCGGACCGCCAGGTCGCCAACTGGGACGACCTCGATCCCCAGATCAAGAAGACCTACGACCGCCTGGGCGTGCCGGAAGCCGAGCGCAAGTCGCTCCTCTCGGGCGTGACCGCCCAGTACGAGTCCGAGGTCGTCTACCACTCGATTCGCGCGGACCTCGAGAAGCTCGGCGTGCAGTTCACGGACATGGACACCGCGCTCCGCGAGCACGAAGAAGTCGTCCACCGCCACTTCGCGTCGGTCATCCCGCCGGAAGACAACAAGTTCGCGGCGCTCAACTCCGCGGTGTGGTCCGGCGGATCGTTCGTCTACGTCCCGAAGGGCGTGAAGGTCGAGATCCCGCTCCAGGCCTACTTCCGCATCAACACCGAGAACATGGGCCAGTTCGAGCGCACGCTCATCATCGCCGACGAAGGCAGCCAGGTGCACTACGTCGAGGGTTGCACCGCCCCGACGTACTCCAGCGACTCTCTGCACTCCGCGGTGGTCGAACTGATCGCGATGCCGGGCAGCAAGATCCGGTACACGACGATCCAGAACTGGTCGAAGAACGTCTACAACCTCGTCACGAAGCGAGCCGTCGCGCACGCCGACTCGCGCGTCGAGTGGATCGACGGGAACCTCGGCAGCAAGCTCACGATGAAGTACCCGGCGGTCTACCTCGTGGGCGAGCGAGCCCACGCGGAGATCGTCTCCGTGGCGTTCTCCGGCGCCGGGCAGCACCAGGACGCCGGCAGCAAGGTCGTCCACGCCGCGCCGAACACGACGTCGGTCATCACGTCGAAGTCGATCTCGAAGGACGGCGGGCGCGGGAGCTACCGCGGGCTCGTGAAGGTCCACAAGGGTGCGACGGGCGCGAAGGTCAACGTGAAGTGCGACGCTCTGATCCTCGACGACCGCTCGCGCTCCGACACCTACCCCACGATGGAGGTGGACGAGCGGCGCGTCGCCATCGAGCACGAAGCGACCGTCTCGAAGGTCGGCGAGGAACAGCTCTTCTATCTGCAGAGCCGCGGGCTCTCGGCCGAGGAGGCCACGCTCCTCATCGTGAACGGGTTCATCGAGCCCTTCACGAAGGAACTCCCGATGGAGTACGCGGTGGAGCTGAACCGCCTGATCCAGCTCGAGATGGAGGGGTCGGTCGGCTGAAGCCGGACCGACCGCGACCATGACCGACACCCTCGTCGAAGCCGCCCACATCGCTTCCGCGACGCACCGCGCCGACGCGACCGACCCGGACTGGGTCCGTAAGTTCCGCGCCGCCGCCCTCGAGCGATGGAACGCGGAGCCGCTCCCGGATCGCGTGGAGCACCTCTGGCGCTACACCGGGCCCGAACGCATCCTGCCCGGGGCCCGCGAGTTCACGTCGCCCGACGGGCGGTTCGGCGACCTGCCGTCCGACTTCGCCGACGCGATGTTCGAAAAGGCCGCGGCCTACGCGGTCTGCCGCGACGGCGTACTGCTCCGCTGCGCCGTCGATTCGATGGTGGCGGACCTCGGCGTGGTCGTCGAGGACCTGCACTCGGCTGCGATGACGAAGCGGAAGCTCCTCGAGCCGCACCTCGGCGCGCTCCGGGGCGCGTGCGACGGCATCGGGGCCAAGTTCGACCACCTCACCGCGGCCGCATTCACCGGCGGCGCGTTCGTCCACATCCCCCGCGGAGTCACGCTCGAGCGGCCGATCCGCATCTCGAGCCGCATCGGCGGAAGCGGCGTGCTCGCGGCACGCTCCGTGTTCATCGTCGAGCCGGGCGCTCAGGCCACGATCGTCGTGGACCTCGCGTCGGCCGAGGGCTCCGAAGACGCTGCCACCATGTTCCACGAGACGACCGAGGTGTTCGTCGGCGCCTCCGCGCGACTGCGGATCGTCTTCGTTCAGACGCTCGGACCGAAGGTCATCCACGCGCCGGCGGTCCGCGCGCGCGTGGCCCACGACGGCCTCCTCGAGTCGGTGTCGGTCGCCCTCGGCGGTGGCACGGTGAAGGCACTGCTCGCGTCGGAGCTCGCGGAGACCGGCGCGAAGGCGAACGTGCTCGGCATCGTCTTCGGCGACGGCCGCCGTCACTTCGACCATCACACGTTCCAGGACCACCTGGCGCCGAGCACGACGAGCAACCTCGACTACCGCACGGTGGTCGGCGGCCGCGCGCGCTCGGCCTACACCGGCCGCCTGCGCATCCGGCCCGGCGCGCTGAAGAGCGAGGCCCGCCAGCGCAACCACAACCTCGTCCTGTCCGACGACGCCCGGGCCGACACGATCCCGGAACTCGAGATCCTGGCCGACGACGTCTCGTGCTCGCACGCCGCCGCCGTGGCGCCGATCGACGAGGAGCAGGTGTTCTTCTGCGAGAGCCGTGGGTTCTCGCCCGACGAAGCGCGCAGCGCGATCGTGCTCGGCTTCCTCGAGCCGACGGTCGCGCAGATCCCGGGCGACCTGCTGCTCGCGCGCGTGCGCGCCGCGCTCGAGAAACGACTGGCCGCCGTCGTCGGCGCGCAGGGGTCGGCTCGATGACCTGGACGAAGCTCTGCGCCGTGGCCGACCTCCCAGAGGGCGCGGCGAAGACGTTCGATGTCGGCGGCTTCTCGCTCGCCGCGGCGCGCGCCGGCATGCGGGTGTTCGTTCTCGAGAATCGATGCAGCCACGACGACGGCCCACTCGGGCAGGGGCGCCTCGTCGCGTCCGGCGACCTCGCCACCGGCAACCTCGCCACGCCCGGCGCGGCCGAGATCGAGTGCCCTCGCCACGGCGGACGCTTCGACCTCGCGACCGGCCGCGCGACCCGCATGCCGTCCATCTCCCCCATCGAGACATTCGACGCGAAGATCGACGGCGAATCGGTCTGGGTGGACGTCCCCGGGGACGACGGGTGACGACCGTGTCGGCCCGGCCGCTCGACGTCGCGGCGATCCGCCGCGATTTCCCGATCCTCTCGACTGAGGTCAACGGCCGCCCGCTCGTCTACCTCGACAGCGCGGCGACGTCGCAGAAGCCGCGGCAGGTGATCGACGCGCTCACCGACTTCTACTCGACGTCGTGCGCGAACGTACACCGCTCGGTCCACCACCTCGCAGAGCGCGCCACGAACAAGTTCGAAGGCGCCCGGGCCCGCGTGGCCCGCTTCGTCAACGTCGCGACGCCCGAGCAGATCATCTGGACGCGCGGCACCACCGAGTCGATCAACCTCGTCGCGAACGCCTGGGGCGACCGCAATCTGGCCGCGGGCGACGTCGTGCTGCTGACCGAAATGGACCACCACGCGAACCTGGTCCCGTGGCATCTGCTCGCGAAGCGACGCGGCGTGAAGCTGCAGTTCGTCCCGGTGCTCGACGACGGCAAGCTCGACCTCGAGTTCGCGCACGCCCGGCTCGCCGACGACGGACCGGACCGCCCGAAGCTCTTCGCATTCACGGCGAAGTCGAACGTGCTCGGCACCGAGAACCCGGTGGCCGATCTCTGCCGACGGGCGCACGCCGCGGGAATCGTCACGGTCGTGGACGGCGCGCAGTCGCTGCCGCACGGACCGGTGGACGTCGCGGCGCTCGGTTGCGACTTCCTCGCATTCTCGGCCCACAAGGCGCTGGGTCCGATGGGCGTCGGCTGCCTCGTGGTCGGCCGCCCGGCGCTCTACGAGCGGATGGACCCGTGGCAGGGCGGCGGCGAGATGATCCGCCGCGTCCGCCTCGAAGACAGCACCTACGCCGATCCCCCGCTCCGCTTCGAAGCCGGCACGCCGTCGGCCGCCGACGCGATCGCGTTTGCCGCCGCGCTCGACTATCTCGAAGCACTGGACCCCGTTGCGATCCACGAGCACGAGGTGCGGCTCACCGCGCTCGCTCTCGATCTCCTGCGGCCGATGGGTCTCCGCATCCTCGGCACCGACGACCCGGCGCAGCGCGCGGGCATCGTCGCGTTCGACGTTCCCGACGTCCACCCGCACGACGTCGCCACGCTCCTCGACGGGCGCGGGATCGCCGTCCGCGCGGGGCACCACTGCGCGCAACCGCTCATGCGACGCTTCGGCGTGCAGGCGACGACGCGCGCGAGCTTCTACCTCTACAACACCGAAGACGAAGTCCGCGCGCTCGCCGAGGGCCTCGCGGCTGCCATGGAGTACTTCCGCCGGTGAACTCCTCATCCGCCCCGGAACCCGCCTTCGACGCGCTCTACCGCGACGTGATCCTCGATCACTACCGCGCCCCGCACGGGAAGGCGAAGCTCGCCCGCATCGACGGCCGGGCCGACGGCATGAACCCGATCTGCGGCGACGAAGTGGACGTCCACCTCGCCGTCTCGCCCGACGGACGCATCGAAGGCGTCCACCTCGACAGCCGCGGGTGCGCGATCTCGGTGTCGTCCGGGTCGATCCTCTACGACCTGATCATCGGCACCACGCCCACGGAAGCCCGGCGGATCCTGGCCGCGGTGAAGGCCGTCCTCCACGGCGGCGACCTGCCGGCGGAGCCCAACCTCGGCGACTTCGACGCGCTCGAAGGCGTGAAGAAGTTCCCGGTCCGGATCAAGTGTGCGCTGCTCCCCTGGACGACGCTCGACGAAGCGCTCCGGGACCTGGAGTCGCGCGCGGACGCACCGGCGACAAGCGCACCGGCGACGAACGAAGGGAAGCAGTCATGAGCGACGGTTTCGACCCCCACGGCTCCTACCCGGGCATTCCCGGCGCGCCGATGGACCTCACGGTGCGCGAGGGCGCAGACGTCGTTCTGAAGGCGGACGAGAAGCTCCAGCCGCAGCACGTCCTCGAAGCCCTGCGGCCCATCCAGGACCCGGAGATCCTCATCTCCATCGTGGATCTGGGGCTCATCTACGGCGTGGACGTCACCGAGGACCAGTCGAAGGTGATCGTCCGCATGACGCTCACCGGGCCCGGCTGCCCCGTCGGTCCGCAGATCCTCGCGGCGGTCCACAACACCGTGGCGCGCATCCCCGGCGTGAAGGAACCCGACGTCCAGCTCGTCTGGGACCCGCCGTGGAACCCCGTGATCCACGCGAGCGACGAAGCGAAAGACACACTGGGGATCTGGTAGACGCCCGCGTGAAGATTTCCGCCCTCGAGGAGTACGGCCTGCGCTGTCTCGTGCAACTCGCGCGGGCCGGCGCGGTGCCGATCCCCCTGGTGGGCTCGGGCGCGAAGACGCGGACCGTGGCGATCGAACTCGCCGGATCGGTGAGCGACCTGATCGACGTCGGCGGGAACGTACCGGGGAACGGCAACGGTAACGGTAACGGTAACGGTGTTTCTCACGCCCCCGCCGCAGCCGAACCGACCACGCTCTCCGCGCGGCAGATCGCTGAGCGCGAGGGCCTCACGATCGAGTACGTGAGCCAGATCCTCGCCGAGTTGCGCCGCGCCGGGCTCGTCACGTCCACGCGCGGCGTGCGCGGCGGGTTCCGCCTCGCCATCCCGCCGCGCGAGATCACGGTGGGTTCGCTCTTCCGCGCGCTCGACGGCCCCATCGCCGACAACCTGTGCGAGAGCTTCACCGGCAACCGCGACGTGTGCGCCCACTCCGAGGGCTGCGCCGTCCGCCCCGTGTGGTCCGAGCTCCAGCGCCGCATGTACCAGTTCCTCGACGGCGTGACCGTGGGCGACCTCGCCGACGGCGTAGCCGTCGAGCAGCGCCCGCAGGTCGTCCCGCTGGCCGCGCTGCGACGGCGGTAGACGGCTACTCCTGCGGCCCCGCCGGGACGGGGACTCGAGGATCGATCGGCGCGGGACGCTGCGCTTCCTCCGGCGTCGCCTTCGCATCACGCTTCGGCGGGAACCACTTCCACACCACGGCGGGCCCTTCGCGTTCGCCGAACACGGCGAATGGCAGCACGGCCAGTGTCACGACGGGGAACACCGGCGCGGCCCACCACGCGCCGCCGCAGCCCTCCTGCCAAGTGTTCCAGCCCACGGTGCCCGCGATCCCGACCAAGTCGAACGGCCACAGCGCCATGCTCGCGACACCGAGCAGTCCGTCGCTCGCGACCCCACCGACGAGCGCGAACGGTTTGACCGGCCACGCCGCGGCGGCCGTCCAGTCGGTCGTGAAACGGCGCTCCTTGCCCAGGTAGTGATCGTGCAGCACGGTGGCCGTGCAACCGGGCGCGACGAGCGCCGCGCCGCCGACGACGACCGCGATGCTCGTTCGGCGGTTGCCGAAGGATGTGCGTCCCGCAAGTCTTCGGTCCATCGTCTGCCTCCGAGTTGCAATCCTAGCCCGGACAACTCACGAGGGTTCGCGTGAGAACGGCGCAGATCTTAGGAAGCACCTGCACTTCACGCCGATTCCAAGGACGTTCGGGTCACGACACACCGTCCTGGCCGAGAGCCGCGGAGTCGGCCGCAAGGCGGGACCCGCAGCGTCGGCTTTGTCACGCCACGCAAGGGTCCCAACGCAGCGGGCGACCCGCGGGCTCGGCCAGGCGCGGACCTTCGTGAGTTGTCCAGGCTACGGCGCCCGGCGAGACTCCGGCGATGACCTACGCCAGATTCCACCGCGACCCCGCGAGTCTCCTCGCGACGTTCACCTCCGCCGATGCGCCCACCGACGAGCGTCAGGCCGCCGGGACAGCCCTCGTCGAGCTGGGGCGCGCCGACGACGTCGGACGGTGGCTGCGCACGAGCGGCGCGAGCGACGACCGCATCGCACAACTCAGCGACGACCTGGTGGACGCGCAAGGTGCCGCGGCTCCCGCGGCGAACGTCCAGTCGTCGGCGGCGCGCGCGGCGGATGCGCTCGGCGCCGCGGTCCGCCGGGGCGACGGCGACGCAGCGTGGCACGTCGTCCGACGACTCGCCCGCATCGACCCCGACCGCGACCGGGCGGCCCGCCTCGTCGATGAGACGCGCGCAGCCATGGAAGCCGGCCGCATCCCGAACGGCACGACGGGCCGCTTCTGGTGCTCGGTCCTGGCCCGCTTCGGCGAGCGCTACCGCGACGCGCTCCTCGGCTGGCACCGGTCGGCCGACGAGTTCGACCGCCACGCGGCGGCGACGAACTGGTTCACGCCCGGCCGCTGGACAGTGCCCCACGCCTTCGAGTCGCTCGACGACGCGAAGGAGTTCGTGTGGATGGGCGCGATGTTCCACTTCGCCGACGCGAAGCCGTTCGCCGCCGATGTCGTGGACGGCCTCGCGTCTCGCATTCACTCGGCCGATCCGTCGATGGCCCGACGCGCCGCCACCGCCGCGGGGTTCCTCGGAGACGCCGGCTGGCCCCTCGTGGGCGTACTCCGCGAACGCGCGACCGACACCGGAATCGGCGTCTCACTCACGTGCCGCCACGCGCTCCTCCGGATCACCAACCGCGTGGACGACGACACGATCCGCAAGATCCGCCTCGGTCTCGAGGCGCGCGACTTCGAAGCGACGCAGGCAGTCGTCACGCTCGGCGGCCGCGCGGCGCCGCTGCTCGACGTCCTCGCGGAGACGATGCCGTCGCACATCCCGGCGATCCGCGCCGACTTCTGCGAGGCGATCGGCCGCATGGGCGGCGCGGTGCCGCTCCGCGAACTCGTGGACGTTCTCCTCCCCGCGCTCGCCGGCGACTACACGTCGCGCGACATCGAGGAGGACGACCCGATGAGCGTGCGCCACGGTTACTCGGCTCCGGCGCCCGCGGACCTCGACCAGTCCGACGTCGCCGCCGCCGCGCAGGCCCTCGCGGAACTGGGCGCCGTCGAGACGCTGCCGCGGCTGCGCGTGATCCGCGACCGCATCACCGACACGTCGAACCGGAAGCCCCGCGAACTGCGTTGGACAATCGCACAGGCGATCGAGGTTCTCGGGGGTTAGACGCTCACTTCTCCCGGCGCTTCACGATCATCCAGCCGAGGAAGAGCATCGGATACGACGCGTCGTCGCCCATCGGGTAGGCCATGTACGTGTCCTCCCCGTCCTTCGTGCGGAAGGTGAGGTGGTTGCCGGAGAACTCGTACGTCCCGGTGAGCACGGTCGCGCCCTGCTGCGGCGCCGCCCCGGGGTCGAACGCGGTGACGGTCGTCGTGTGCTCGAACGTGCCGTCGGCGTGGAACGTCCACTCCCACGCCTGGCTGCGATTCTGGCCGGAGATCCCCGCGGCGTCGATGTTCAGGTAGCGCCCTTCGATGTGCGTGCCCCTCGGGAACCGGCGGGCCCGCATCGTCGGGATGCCGTTCAGCTTCATCAGGTCGTCGTTCACTCGCTCAAGGGTCAGGGGCTTCCATTCGTCGGCGTCGCCGCCGAGCGAGATGTGCAGTTTGCCGCCCTCGATCCCGTATGCGCCCAGCGCCTCGGGATGGTCGCGCTGGATCGCCTCGAAATCGGGAGCGTCGGGGTTCTTGACGAGGTAGCTGTAGGCGAGCCGACCGTCCGGGAAGAACGTGAACTGCTGGTCCGCCATCTTCCCCGCGAGCATGTACTCGCGCCACCAGAGCCCCGAGAGGCCCTTCGCCCCGGGCACGTCCTGCGGCGAGACGCGCACGCGCGACGCCCCACCGACATCGCGGACGCGCTCAGGGACGGCCCACTCCTCCATCTTGCCGAAGGCCGGTCCCGCGTAGCGGATCCAGAACCGATTGCCGTCGGTCTTCTGCACCGTGGCGGGCCACCACTTGCCGTGCCAGAAGACCTCGACGTCCTTGCCGACCATCTGCTCCGCGGGGAGCCCACCGCCGTTCCCCTCGCGCCCCGCGCGGGGCAGGACTTCCTTGTCCTCGCCCTTGCGGCGGAGCCGGTCGCGCGTGAGCCACTCGTCGGCGTCGCTGCCGTAACCGCGCCAGTGGACGAAGTAGCGGGCGCCCTCGACCTTGAGGATGTCCACCTCGTACCACGACTGGTTCCACGACGCTTCGCAGCGCTCGCCAACCGCCGGGTCCCCCGCGCCGGCGGCAGCGGCGGGGTCACCGACCGCGGGAGCCGGATTGCCGGCAGGCTGATCAGCCGGTTTGCCGGCGGGCTTGTCGGCCGGCCTTTCGGCGGGCGCCACCGCGGGCTTGTCCGCCGGGAGCGGCGCGACGGGCGCCGCGCCGCGGCGCAGCTTCTCCGCGCTCATCCAACTGTCCCAACTGTCGGCGTAGCCGTCGTAGTGGACGTAGAAGCCCTTCTCGCCGGTCTTCAGGACCACGCCCGGGTACCACGTACCGCCGAAGAGGATCTCCACCCGGTCGCCGGGCTGGTAGTCGGCATCCGCCGCGCGAGCGGGCGCCGGCTGCGGCAGAGCGCCCAGCACGACGCCCGGAGCGCCGAGCAAGGACACGACGATGAACCACTGCGGAGCCTTCATCCATTGCCTCCACTGGGATGCGCGAAGTGAGGACGCGGGCCCGGTCGGGGCCAATTCGCGACGCTACAGGAAGTAGTCCACCCGGTCGGCGCCGGCGGCGACGTCGTCGAGCAACTGATCGCCCTTGACCAGGCCCTCGAGCCACCAGTTGACGTCGTTGTAGAGGCAGGTGACCTCGCGGCACTCCTTCGACGCGTCGAACGTGTCGAGGATCGTCGCGAGGCCGCGGTTCGACTCGGCGAACGTCGCGTCGTCTTTGTACGCGTCCTTCCCGGCGATGCGGGCGCGGTCCACGCCGCGGTATGCGGGGCAGTTGTAGAGACCGGTCGGCGTGAGGACCTGGCGGATCGCCTGCATGTGGCAGGTCTTCGGCTGGTTCGTGAAGTCGCGCCAGTTGCCGTGCTCGAGCATGCGCAAGTTCGTGGACTCGAGCACCTTGAACGTGCCGTCCTCGAGGAGCTTCGCCTCGTTGATCGAGTCGCGGATGCGCTTCACGACGCCCTGCAGTTCCGCTTCGGCCTTCTCCGGGTCCATCACCTCGGACCCCGTGGAACTGCGGACGAGGAAGGGCTTCAGCGAGATGTAGTCGAACTGGTGGTCGCGGGCGAGCTTCGCGGCGGTCACGATCTCGTGGATGTTCTCCACGATCTTCACGTCGTGCTCCCGTTCGGCGCCCTTCCACACGATGATGAAACTGAACCCGTACTTGAAGCGCGGGTTGATCGCCTTCACCTTCGGAACCCACTCGCAGATCGACTCGAGCGTGATCTCCTTGTTCACCGGCTTGTGCATGCGGATGAACGTGTCGTTCGTGCCGGAATCGAGCGAGAGACGCACCCAGTCGCGCTCGTCGAGGCAGTCCGCGATCTCGTGGATCTTGCGGTTGCCCGAGCCGTTGGTGACGACGGACACCTGCATCTTCAACGACTTCAGGAAGCGCACGAAGTCGCTGAACCCCGGGTAGACGGTCGGCTCGCCGCCGCCGATGAGGATGACGCTGCGGAGTCCCTTCGCGTGCATCTGCTCGATCGACGAGCGCAACACGGCTTCGTCGTGCTTGAACGCGGTGTTCAGGATGTCCCAGTCGATGCAGTGGTCGCAGCGGTAGTTGCACGCGGTCGTCAGGTCGAGGTTGATCGACACGGGCGCGATGCGCGGCGCATCGGGCGGGTTCCGTCCGGCCTTGCGCGCGGCCTCCACCTGGCGACGCCACTTCACGTAATCGAGCACGCCCGGCAACACGGCCGGTTGGCGGAGCTTCGCCGTGAAGTCGTGGATCGCGGCGGCCGTCTTCGGCGGTGTGGTCGAA
>JAIOPE010000058.1 GCA_021414065.1 Planctomycetota bacterium | reverse complement strand
TTCCACGCGCCACAGCCCGTCCGTGGCTCCTGACCCCGCCCCGCACCCCGCGACAACCTCACGCGCGGACCAGCCCGCCGACCACGACGGCACGGCCGCACTTTCCGGAACGAAGCGGCCAAGATTTCCGGAACCCACACGACGAGCGTCTCGGGTTGCTCCGTCTGCCCGCGAATGGCACAGCGCGGCGAAGGCCGGAGAAGTCGCGGCAGCCTTCGGCGGCGCGACGACGTCGTCGATCCGTCGAACCGCACCGAAGTCGATGCCGTAGTAGGTCTCGTAAAGGGAGCCCGCGAGCAGTTCCCCCGCGCGTTGCGCCGCACGCAGGTACTTCTCTGTGAAGGTCCCCATGAAGATGTCGGCGGCGACCTCCTCGACAAGTGGCAGGCGAAGTCCCGCGCGATCGGAGAGCGCCGCGATCTCCTGGATGAGCTTGTTCGGGAGGATGACCTGCGGGAACGCACGGAGCGCCACCGAGCAGACCCTCACGAGCTCGACGTGAGCCGCCTGGCGCGCCGCTTCGTCGCTCGCGCGGTGGCCCTCGAGCTTCGCCACCCACGGCAGTTCGCGAAGTCGGACCTGATGCTCCAAGTTGAGGAGCAGGAGCGAGCGACGTCGGCGAAAGGCCTCGTACACCTCGGCGAACAGCCGCGTCGCCGACTCGTCGGGCATGCCCGCGGCCGCGACGCGGCTGGTCCGCTGCGGCATGACCGTCGCCAGCGCTTCGCCAGAGGGGATCACGCCCTCGGCGACGAGCCACTCGATGGACGCGTCGAGGCATCGCAACAGCCGCGGGCGGAAGACGCCGGGTACGTCGGTGCCAGCCGCGACGCCAAGCTCCCGGGACTCCGCATCGGTCACAGCGGAGAGCAGGGGCTCGACGGCCTCGATCCCCTCCTCGGGCGGCAAGGTGCGGAGCCGCTTCGCGACAACGCCTGCCCACTCCTTCCGCGTCGGACGAGCCGCGCGTTCCCACTGCGTCGCTCGAAGCGCAGCACAGCGGTCAGATGTCGGCTCCCCTCGCTTCGAGACGATGTGCGCGAGGATGACGCGGATCATCCCGACGTCGCGGCCCGTGAGCGACCTGGGATCGTTGACGCAACGCTCGAGGTAGCCGCGGAGCCGACCGAAGTTGCCCTTCGCACGATCGGGCCGCTTGCAGAGCGGATGGACTGTCCGCGATGCGCCTACCGCCGCGAGCGCTGCTCTCGCTCGTTCCCGCCAGCCATCGGGGTACTTCTGACACGGCCATCCGCCGGTGACCTGCCATCGACCGTCGGCCCCTTGGGCGGCGCGGCCACTTCCGTTCACCTCGGTGGCGGGAGTAGGACCCTCCACTGTCTCCAGGAACAGCCCGACGATGCGATCGAGCGCGGGGAGCCACACGCGGACCGCTTCGCGGTTCTTCAGGATCTCCACGCGCTCGCGGATCGCGGCGAGCGCATCCGCGACACGACCCGCGGTGTCCAGATGCACGGCGTCGCCGCGGCCCGCCGAACGCTGGCTCGGCCTGGGGAAGAAGCGAAGGCGGGAGAAGTACGGGCCGATCACGTCGAGGATCTCGCGCGCCTGGTCGGCGTGACCTTGATCGAGGAGCCACGCCAGGGTGAGTAGCGCGCCCTCCTCGGGAACATCGATCCGATACGCCCCGCTGGTCAGCATCGAACGCAGTTCGTCGATGCCGGTGTCGCTGACGTAGTAGCCGTTGATCGCAGCGCGTTCGGCGCCGTCGCGTGGGAGACGCAGTCGATCGGCGATGGCGAGCTCGTGCGGTCGCAGCGGCCCCCCTGCGAGCAGGTTCCCTGTCGCGAATCCGCCGGAGACGACCTGCAGCGTCGCCCAAGCCGGTACGGCTTCGACGGGCGTCCGCGACCCGACGCGCAGCGAGCCGGTGAGCATGCCGGAGAACACCTGGACCCAGGCGTCGATGCGCTTCCGGGCGCGCTCGCGGATGCTCGGGTCGCCGTGCGTCGAGGCGGTCGTGAGCGCGCGAGCGAGTTGCCCGACGGCGTAACCCGGATTCGCTGTGACGTTGTCGTTGTCGTCGGTCACCGGTGCGACCCTCCTACTCTCCAGTCCTTGAGGCAAGCGGCGATGCGAGCGGCGCATGCACTCTACGTGTTCCCGCGATGGAGTCGCGAGGATCGGCGCTCACTCACCGATCGCCGAGGGTGACGTCTCCGCGCGAGTCGCATGCACCGAACGGCTGCTGCGCAGCGCCGACCGCGTCGGCCGCGCGGAGGATCGCGTCGGCGAGTCGCGCTCCCGCATGATCGCGCCAGTTGTTCGCGCAGAGGTTGCCGTCGAAGCTCAACGGCCGGGACGAGTCCGCTCGGTGGATCGTGACGCTGAACGGGAACCCGTCGCGCACCGTCCGGAGATCCGGCAGCTTCGTCGCGGGCGCCGCAGCGTCGATGGCGGCAGCGATCTCCTCGGCAGTCGTGGGCGACAGCGCGGCCTCGCCGCTCGTGGAGACGTGGTTGCCGTGCTCGCCCGGTGTGCTCGCGTGGACGAGCGTCCCCTCGCAGGTCGCCCCTCGGGACAACGCCACCCACACGGCCCGACCACCGCCGTGCGGGAGACCGCGGCCACTCACGATGACCACGACCTCCTGCTTCCCGTCGGCCGGCAGGCCGCGTGTCGAGGCGTCTGCGCTCACGCCGTGGCGTCGCAGGTACTCGCGCAGGAACGGCGCCGACCTCGCACGATGGAGGGCGTTGGTGATCCAGAAGCAGCCCGCCATCACGAGGAACGCCAGCACCGACGCCGGGCAGAACGCCGAAGCGATCGTGCTCCAGAACCCCGCCGCGCCACGGATGAGCAGGACGACGACGAAGTAGCCGAAGAACACCGAGTAGCAGCCCCAGGCAGGAACGCGCAGCGTCGATCGGTCCAACGACTCGGAGAGCAGATCGGCGTCGGGCAGATCCTCGATCGGTCGGGTGTCGCGCGCCATGCGTGGCGCTACGCCGAGCCCTTTCGTGGACGTCGTGCACGAGTGTCGGAGCCATCCGGGCGCTCGGGAAGCAGGTCGAACGACGCCCACTCGAGCCCCGGCACGAAGCTGTGGTTCCCGCGAACGTCCCACACGCCGGAGAAGTCCTCCGCCCGATCCGCAGAGAGCGCGCCGAGCACCTGCCATCCGACGCCGAGACCGAGCGCGATGACGAGGCACCCGTACGCCTGCTCCGCGGCCGAGCCCTTGGCACCCGGCCCCAGCACGGTGCACTCCCAGAGCTCGGGCATCTTCCAGTACGGCTTTCCGTCCTCCTCGACGACGCTGCCCGCGCCGAGGATCGGGAGGATGCGGGCCAGGCACTTCGCGAACGCGCGACGGTTCGCAACGCGGAACATCAGGTGCCAGCGGATCGACGAGCACGCCGCGGAACGTCGCTTCGGGTTCGTCACGTGTCCCCGCCCAGGTTGACGGGGTGCCCGTCCTTCACGTCGCAGCGCCAGAGGACCGCGCCGCTCTCCGTCTCGTGGAATCCGACCATGCCGTCTCGCGGGCGGTCCGGCCGGAAGTGCGACACCGACCGGATGCGCAAGCTCCGGAACTCGGCCGCAACTTCGGGCGGGAGGTCGGCGCACTCGCGCGCCTTCGCCTCGAGGAGTTCACGGACCTCGCGCGCGAACGGCTCGAAGCTGCTGGCAAGCTCCCGGGCCCGGGCGAGGAGCGCGGGATGCGGCTCGACGCCGCCACCGATGTCGAACTCGATCGGCTTGCCGTCGATGACAACGGTGGCGGTCCACCAGTCGACGTCGCTGCCGGGGACCACCGCTCCGAGCACCGGGTCGTTGATGGACAGCCGCGGCTGCCGAGGTCGGCCACCGAACAGGCGAGAGAGCAGCCCCATGTCGTCCTCCGCGCAGGCTGCGCTAGATCGTAGCCGGAACTCGAAAGCTCGCACCGCGATCCGAGAAGCGTCGCCCCCATTGGGTGGCGAGGTCCGGGGGCGCGGCACGGTCGGGGCGCGACACGCCGGACGAGCGGCGGTGGGTGCTGGAGGCGTGGTTGGTATCGGCTGCGCGGGGCGGTGGCCATGTCGTTGCGCTTCAGGCGCCCCACAGGCGACGGGTACTCTGCTCCGATGCCCCGCGACGAGGACAAGCCACCAGACGAAGCGGCTCTCAATCTCGTTGTCCTTCGCTGCGTCGATGTCGAGCGAGCAGCACGGGAACGGACCGGAGCATCTCTCCGGCCGCGCGGGCACCGTCCTACTGGAACTGTATCCCCACGATCCCACTACGCGCCTCGACGGGACACGCCTCGGGTTCTCGGTTCGATCGCTCGCGGGCGCGGTCGCTGCCGTCGCTGAAGCAGGGGGAACGATCGTTTCGCAGCCGCGCGAGAGCGCGTGGGGTCGTCGGGCCGTGGTCGCCGATCCGGACGGCCATCGCGTCGAGTTGACCGAGCGGTCGACACGCTGATGGGCTCGCTCATCCACCGCGGCGAGACCGGTGTCTGGGTGTCGAACGGACATCGCAACGACTTCCTCGACTGGTTCGCCGCTCATCGATGCCAGCCGAACGACGAGCGGTGGCAGTACTGCAAGTCGGAGGGCCATCGGTGGACTGGCTTCTGCCTGGACCTCGACGACCTCCTTCGCTCCGCCGAGGTGCTCGAGCTGACGGCGGACGAGCTTGCGCGAGCGAAGCAAGAGCACGGTTTCGAGGGCCCGCAGCTCCTGGCCGTCATCAGCAAGGTGACGAAGGGCGAGTGGCCCTACAGAAACGGGGATCTGGACGCCCAGTACTGGCGCGTGCCGTGGATCTACGAGCCCGGCTTCACGGCACCGAACGCGTGGTCGCAGGAGTTCTTCGGCATGAACCTCGCCTTCGCGTCGCCCGACGCGAAGGCGCTCGCGGCGGCGACGGAGGCCCTCTGGTCGCACTCACATCTTCAGGGGTGCTGGATCGACAACACGCGCGAGCCGCTCGAGCTCCCGCCGGTCTCGCCGAAGTCCGTCGTCGTCGATTCCGCCCGAACATTCGGCTCCGTCGCGTTCGAGGGTGTTCCCTCGGTCTATGGGCTCGCGCGCCTGCACGGGCGGTTCATCGTGCCGTGCATGAACCACTTCGGGCTCGCGCCCGCCTACATGTTCCTGGAGCTGTCGATCAACGCGACGGCGCTCCGAGGCGTCAACCACCCGACGCCTTCGGAGGAAGGCGTCTGCGGACCCAGACTCTTCGAGTGGTTCGCTGAGCTCGGTCGGCGTGTGCATCGCGCCGTGCCCATCCGCGTCGGCATCATCGGGTGGGAGCCGACGACGCCGGCCGACGAGGAGATTCGAGCGCGCACCTTCCGTGACGGCGACCTCTACGGCTACCTGCTGCCGCGCGGCGCACTTCTGGAGTTCACGCCTCCTCAGCGCTTCTCAGAACCATGAGGCGTGCCGCGCCGCGATGCAGGTCGCGCGCGAGGCGCTCGACGTCGTTCCAGTCCATGGTTCGTCAGATCCCTGAGATCGAGGTCGCCGCGTGCGGTTGAGTCTACGTCAGCTTCACGGCGGACGGCGGCCTTCGGATGGCCTGGTCGCACGTCTCTCGCGACGGTACGCCGAGTAGACTTCCTTCTTCCCATGAGCCAGATGGCCTGCCGCTGCGGCGCAACGATCAGCGATGTCCTCGTGCCTTGCCCCACGGAGGGGTGGCTCTTGCTCCGTGACCAGGACCGCGAGGCCCTGGAGCGGGCGTTCTGCCGCGACATCGACGCGTTCTTCGAAGCCGTGCGAGGCGGTCGGCGCGAGCAGTGGCTCCGGGCGCACTTTGAGGCCGCGCCCGACTACCCGGTTGATCTGCCGAACGAGGACGTCGTCAAGGACATCATCGATCTCCACGATGCGCGCGCGCTCCTGAGCGTCGCGGAGTGCGAGAAGTGCTGCCGACTCTGGGTACAGACGGTGCCGGGGACGAACGTCTATCGCAGCTACGCGCCCGACGAAGTCGAGCACGCCGGACTGCTCCGATCCGCTGCCTACACCGCGCGCACCGCCAACGAGGCTCGTTGGGCGGTCTGGAGGCAAGACGACAACGGCCATCGCGCACTGATCAGCGCGGGGCACACGCGCGCCGAGGCAGAGCGCATCTGCTCCGAGTTCGAGGAGCGCCGCCACAAGCAGACGTACTGGGTTGCGCCGGATGCGGAGTGAGCACAGACCGGGAGCGGCGCCGTGACAACCGACGTGATCCCGTGGCTCGAGGAACTGGAGCGCCGCACTGCCACACGCAGCGCGGTTGTTGCGGTCTGCGCCGTGCCACAGGGGGGAGTCGGCTTCGACGCCCTCCTCGCGGATGTCCGGGAGCGCCTGCCGGGCTTCGACAACGAGGCGTACATCTCTGCGATGAGCTGTGGCGACAACCGTCGGTTCGTCGTCTCGGAGAGATCGTGAGCATGAAGCACGCCCTCGTACTCGCGGTGCCCGTCGCCGAGGTCGTCGGTCCCGACGGCCCTTGGAAGTCATCGCAGCCAGACGCAAAGTGGCTGTTCGACCTCGTCGCGAACGCGCTCAACGGCGCCGGCTTCAAGACGTTGCCCGCGGTTCAGGACCGGCCGGGATCCAACCACGTTCCGATCGTCGGACGCGGCCGGACCTTCAAGTGCATCGTGTTCAACCTCAATCCCGTCCTCATCTGCGAAGTCCCCGAGTCGCGCACGCTCGGGGAAACGCTCCGACGCGCAGCGCCTGACCCCCAGTTCGCGGAGGCTTTCAATGCCGTCCTGAACGCGGTGCGCGCCGACGGCCGCGTGCGTGAGGTGGTGTCGTTCTCGGGTTCCAGGAAGGACGCGGATGCGTTCGTCCGGGCGTCGATGGAGAAGCTCGAACGCGCGCTGGGCATCTACAGCGACTGACCGTAACCTCGGCGCAATGTCGGAACTCCGGGAGGTAGCCGCGCGCCTCGCCGCCATGCGGCGCGATCCGCGCGTTCCCGGAGGGCGGATCGATCTCTCGCCGCCTGCATCCGATGCAACCCGCGCGCGAGTCCGCGAGTCGCTCGGTCCGGCGGTCCACGACACGGTCGCGTGCCTCCTCGACGTCACGTCGGGCCTGGACCTCGTCGGCACCGGCGATCACGAAGGCGCGAACATCATGCGGTTCACGTTCAACCCCCACGGCGACCTCGCACGAAGCCTGTGGCCGGAGGTCTACCCGCGCGCCCTGTGCTTCGGATCGATGGACGAACTGCTGTTCTGGGATGTCGCCGATGGCCAGCCGGGGCCGGTGTTCTTCGTCGATCATGAGGGTCCGTACCACTGGTTGCGGTTCGACAGCCTCGCCGACTGCCTAGATCACTTCCTGACGGACCCGACTCCGTTCGAGACGCTCGCCCATGGGCGTCCGGAGATCGTCGCGCCGCCGCGTATCGCGGAGTTCGGGACCGAGGACCCGGCGCTGCGCGCGTTCCTCTCCAAGTTCCCCGACCACTACCGCGTGATCGACCTGCGGCGCGACCCGCCCGGACGGGCGTTCACGTACGACGGCGGCAACGCCATGGACTCGCAGTTCTCGCGCTACGGAACCGAGCGCCTCTGGATCCAGCGCAAGCAACGCGGGCTGTGGGATCGCATGCTCGGCGGGCGCCGATGGGGCGGATCGAGCCGCTGAACGCGAGTTATCGCGGGAGCGGAGAGCGTCCCGTTCGCAAGCGGTCGATGTCAGCTCGAACCCGTGCGGGGTCGAAGGTCATGCCTGCTTCTCGTCACGCTTCGCCTTGAGCCGGGCGAGCCGGTCCTGTCGCTGACTCTCCGTCGCACCGAGGTGCCGTCCGGCTTCCCATGCCGCGATCAGTGCGTCTGCGGTCATGTACTGCTCGATGTAGGGAAGCGCGCTGGATTCGGCAGCGTCCGCGATCTCGCTCCCCAGGCGCTGGACGTCCGTCGAGGCGTCGAGCTCCCACCAATGGTTGGACTTACCGGTCGACAGGTGGCCGAGCCGATCACCTACATGGGGGTCCATGCTCCCCGCGGTCCGGAGCGGAACGCGGGAGGGCAGCAGGTCGCCGCAGATGACCGCGACGTTGACCGTGAACACGATCCGATCCCGCGTGCTCTTCGTGCTCCGCTGGAACTGGAGTAGCCCGCTCATGTTCTCGCGGATCGTCCGAACGATCGACCCGCGGCGCTTGAACCCGCGCGCGGTGAGCCGATCTGCGGTCGTGCGGACCACGAAGTCGAACGCTCGGTCGAGCTCTGTCGGCACGCTACCCGCCTCCCATCGTGACCGGCGGCGCAGTAGGTGTCTCGCCGTCGTGCGCGCTCATGTCGCTGTCCTCGCGCCATAGTGCAACCCGGGGACGGTCCCCACAAACTCACTTCCGCAACTGTCCGCGATCGGGGGGTGCGGGCGGACTTCGCTCCGTGGCCGCCTTGCGAACGGCGCTCTGCAGCGCGATCACCTGGCTCGCGAGGTCGGGGAAGTCGGGTTCGAGGTTCCGGATCGCGAACACTCCAAGTCCCATCTCCGTCGCGTACCGCGCGTCGTGTGGCCAGCGCGCAATGACGTCCGTCCGGATCTGCTTCAGCGCGCGATCGCCGGCATCGAGCGCGTAGTCGCTCGGAAATCGCTGCCGAACTTCCGCCACCTGAGCCTCGACTCGGCTGGTCCAGTCGAGCATCTCGTCCTTGGTCCAGGGATCGAACACAACCTCGTCCTCGTGGAATCCGCAGAGCGCGATCGTCCGCCCCTCGGCGTCCATGAACTCCACCTCGTAGCCGCGCGACGGCTTCTCGTACACGTCCACGGCGACGCCGGTCATGCCGCGACGAAGACCCTGATCTGGCCGATCGACGAGAAGCCGGACACGGTCGAACTGCTCGATCGTCATCCCGCAGCGGGCTCGGTCACGAACAGCGGGGGCGAGCCACGACGAACCGCGCTACCGAGATCCGCAAGCGTGCCCTCGAGGATGGACGACCGCGGCATGTCGTCGAGACGCAGCGACTCGAAGTCGAAGTCGCTCTGCGTCGGCTCCAGGTGCGCCCCCTCGACTCGGACCGAGAGCACGGTGCCCGTCTCCGGGACACGACGCATCGTGAACGTCGTGGAGGGGAACGACCAGGGCGGCGGCATGCCGTTCACATACTTCTCGTCGGCCTCATCGCTCTGCTCGGGAACCGCTCCCGTCGGAGCGCGGAAGACCTTCTCGCGGTAGTGCATCCACTGGCCGAGCAGGCGCAGGAGACGCCCGCCGCCGATGTCGATGCAGATCGCGGGGTCCATCGAGCTGTGGAGTCCTTCCCACTGAACGGCTCGGCTGGCGTGCTGGACTCGGATCTCCTCGACGACACCCGCGTCCTTCGCCGACTTCGCGCGCTCGCTCTCGCGTCGGAAGGACCGTCCGAACGAGATCGCGAGCCGAGCGAACACCACGACGCCGAGGAGTGCTCCGACGACGTTCCCAGTGCGGGTCGCGTCGGCCGAGATGAGTCCGGCGATCCATCCTCCGCCGAGCCAGAGGGCGTACCCGAGGCCGGCGCAGAACGCACCAAGGCAGCCCCAGTTCGCCACGCCCTGCTTCGTCTCGTCCTTCATGACCCGCGCTTCGTCGGGCGTCGGAGCCGACGTCGTCACGGAGTGGCTCGGCGCGTTCTGCCCTGCGTCTGACGTCATGCTGTCCTCCGACCCGATGCTTGTGCGATCAACGTGGACTCAGGGCAACGACTGCTTCGCCAACAACTCTCGGCACACGTCATCGAACGACCCCGCGTACCGCCGCTCGAACTCAGCGTCGTCGAGCGCGAAGAGCGATGTCATCGCACGCAGGTCTGTCGTTCGCGCAGCTGCGAGTCCCGCCGTCTTGAAGTCGGAGGCCAGGTCGTACGCCGACCCGAGGTCCCCCGCGTTTCGCATGCTGTAGTCCGCTACCCAGAGGCAGTAGAGCGCTCGCTCCCAGTCGGTGAGAGCCAGCGCACCCACTTCGACCGCCCGTCGGAGTACCGGCTCGGCCGCGTCGATCAGCCACGACTCGTAGTCGAAAGGCATCGGCTCAGGTCGCCCCGGGCTCACGTTTGGCCTGCCAGCCTCGCTCATGCGGAGACCCACCGCACGAACCACGCGATGCCCACGACCGCCTGCGCGAGACCAGCCAGCGCGGCGAGCAGTCGGATGAACGGGGAGCCGTGAACCTGGTACATGAAGTAGATCGAGAGCACGCAGGCCACCGCCGCCGCAAGAGACAACGGCGAGAACACCATCTTCGAAAGCACCAGCAGCACCGGCGACGCGATCAGCACCGTGACCAGCGACGCGTCGTAGAGGTCGAACGGAATCTGCGCAAGCACCCGGTTCCACAGACACGCCGGACGCACGTCCTCGATCTGCGCAGGATCGAAGGGAAGGGGCCACGCCTCGACTCGCCGACGTACGCGGATGCCGATGCAACGCCGTTCCGCGTCCACAACGAGGATGCCGTCCCAGGCCCCGTGGACCTTCACGTCGATGTCGCGTAGGCCGTCGGTCCGCGGTGCAGGCAGGCGGTCGCCGAGTTCCTCGGCCAATCGGAACGGATACGGCGTGGTCACGGAGCCGATCCCGACCCGTGGGTGTAAGTCGTGGGGCGCTGTCGCATACTCTCGCCGAGGATAGCGCCTCGCGACCGGTGGCGGTTCCCACGACGTCGCGTCCGCATCCAGCACCGTTGTGCGCTTCTTGGCGAACGAGGCACAGATCGAAATGAACACCACGTGGAAGGATGCGCTTGCCTACCTGAAGCCGGAGGTGCCGGAGTCGGATACGGCGCTCGTCATGAAGCTCAGCGAGGAGGACTCCCCCGTCCTGCGCAACCTCGGCAACGGCCTCCTCGTCAGTTACGTGGTGGACACCGGCGAGCGCTTCTCGTACGTCCAGACTCGGCACCTGCGCGCGGCCGGAGTCACGGAGGACGAGTTGCATCGAGCTGCAATCGACAACCTCTACGGCCTTGCGGAGAAGCACCTGCGTGTGCAACCGTACGGCGACGTGTTCGCGCTCTTCATGGAGGGCAGCTTCGAGGCGAGCGTGATGCTTCTCGACACCGTCTGGGACGTGTCGCTCGCAAAGTACGTCCGCGGTGAGTTCCTCGTGGCAGTGCCAACACGCGATGTCCTCGCGTTCGGAGATGCATCGTCCCCGGGGGTCCCCGAGCGGTTGCGCGGCGTCGTGGACCGCGTGCTGACCGGCGAGGCGGATCACCCGGTGTCGAACGTGCTGTTCCGTCGTCGGCGTGGCGTTTGGGAACCATCGGACGCCTAGACATGCACGACGCTGATTGGCCCTTCGACCAACCGCGCAACTGCGCGAAGATCACGCTGCGCACGATCGTGTTCCAGGGCGCTCCAATCCTGCACGTGACGCATGACGTCGACGACCTCGGGTGGCAGTTCCTTGGACTAGCCGACGCCAACGAAGCGGATGCGTGCATCGTGGCACTCGACGAAGCGGTCGCGCTTGACCCGACGGTGCTGCACCTCGCTGACCTCCCGCCGGGGTGGCATGCGTGGCGACCGTCGCGCGGAGCGGCATGGCAGCGTGCTCCGAACCCGTCTGACGACGACGCAGAAGCCGGGGCGCCATGACCGACGCTGAGATGGACGAACTGATGAAGGCCAATGCCACCGACGCGGTCGCCGCCGCCGGTCGGCGCGACGTCGTGCTCGACTTCACCGAGGACAGTCTGAACGGGGTTGACGAACTCCTCGGGCGCGAGTCGTTCATCGGCGAGACGCCCCGGACCCCCGAGTCGGACGAGGACGAGAAGCTGCTGTGGTCGTGCGCGCAGATGTTCGGCGGCTACGTCGGCGAGGTCGTCCTCCGCACGATGGGCGGCAGGTGGATCGCAGATCCGACGAGCGACGGCGGCGTTCGGGCCGCCATCCTCATCGGCGGTGCACGAGGGTTTCCGGTCGGCAAGGTCTGGAAGCGGCTCACCGAGGACCAGTTCAGCACGCTCGGCGGCTACTGCCGCGCCCTGCGCGTCGTGCTGGCGAACCAGGCCAAGCGGCGCGCGGAGGGGTCGTGACCGGCCTCTCCGGAGGGCGCGATGGGCACAGAGTTAGCCATGCGGCCCCCGCCGCGAGGTCACGCAGAACGCCGTAAGTCCCGCATCTCTGGCTCCAGATCGACGCCCAGGCCGTCCGCGACCCGGTTGATGTAGTTGAAGTAGGCGATCGACTGGGTCGCGTCGTGGATGGCGGTGTCGCTGAAACCGGCGGCGCGGAGCGCGGCGGCGGTGGCGGCGCCGCACGCGCCGGGGGCGCGAGTCAGGGCCTCGGCGTACTCGCAGAGGGCGGCGTCGGGAGCGGACAGGCCGGCGGATTCGCCTCGGTCACCGGCAGCGGCTCGCGCGGCGAGAGCACGCCAGTCGGTCTTCACCGCATGGGCGAACGCAGCCGCGGCTGCGGCTGCGGACGCGGGGTCGATGCCGGCAGCGACGCGCTCGATCTCGACCTCCGACCGGAGGTCCACCTCGTGGGCCTCGGCTCAATAGAAGCAGTGGTTCACGCGGGAAACGACGACGGCCATCATCTCGCGCTGGGCGCGAGTCAGCGGCGACGGGCCGAACATGATCGCGCGGTACTGGGCCATCGACGCCTGGAGGACGGGCGGGTTCGGCGACATGAGGCGGACGATGCCGAACACGCGGCCGGCGCGGGCGATCGCCTCGTCGAACAGGCGCTTCAGAAGGCCGGTGGCCTCGTCGTCTCGAACGAGTCGGATGTGTGCCATGAGTTGAAGACGCCCTACTCGCCCGCGAGCAACAGAGCAACACGCGGCCGCTCGAGGATCTGCCGCGCGAGATCGCGGACGCGGGGCTCGGGGTGGTCCTTCGCGAGCTTGCGGAGGGCGTCCCACGCGGGCTGGGTGTCGATCTGACCAAGGGCCCATGTCGATGCGAGGCGCTCGTTCTCGGTCGCGGCACGCGTGGCGAGAGCAACGAGGGGCTCGAGCGCGCCGGTGAGTTTGGCGCGCGGGGCGTCGGGCGCGGTGTTCGGCGCGGTGTTCGGCGCGGCGTTCGGCGCGGCGCCGGGCGCGGCACTGGGCTGCGGCTCGCGGACGGCGCGGGCGAGAAGACCAAGACCGTGCGCGGCTTCGACGCGAACCGCGGGCTCCGTGTCGGCCACGAGTTCCAGGAGCGGCGACTCGCACTCGGGTCGCGCGATGCGGCCGAGAGCGTTCGCGATGTCGGCACGATTGGCCCGTCGAGCGTTCGCCGCGGCAACGATTGCACCGGACGGCACCGACGGATCGGGCTGCGCAGCGTCGGCCGTGCGGATCGCAGCGAGTCGCGCGGCAAGAAGTGACACGAGCGACGACGACGCGCGGTGCGCCATCGCAGAGACGACGTTGCGACGCTGCGGACGCAACGCAGTGTCCATCAGGCGATCGACCAGCACATCGTCGGTCCCCGGTCCGCCGAGGCGCCCGGCCGCGAGGACGATCGACGCGAAGTCGTCGTCGGACTTGCGCGGCACCGCGAGCGCGGCAGTGAGTTGCGCTCGGTGCGCGGGCGTCAACGCTGCCTGGACCTCGTCGTGACGCAGCAGATCGCGGCCCGCGGAAAACGGGACGCCGCTCGCCGACGACGCGAGGCCCGCGACCAGATGCGCCGCCATCGCCTCAGCGTCGGCAGCGCGATTGTCGGGCCCGAGTCGAAGCGCATAGCCGCGCGTGTACTCGACGAGAGCCGCGACGCCGGGTTCGGCCGTGGTGCGGAACGCCCACGGCAACTCGAGGGTTGACCAGCCACGCTCCGTGCGTTGCAGGAAGGCGAGGAACGTGCCTCCCTTTGCGACGGGCGCTCGGCCGACGGCGATCGCGACGTCCACATCGCCCCCGCCCGGAGGGTCCATGAGCGTTGCGGATCCAGCAACGCGCAGCGCCTCTTCGACGTGAACGCGCCACACTTCGACGCCGGCGGTCGGCGAGCCCTCGGGCCCGCCCGCAGACACGCGGTCGAGAACGCGGACCAGCGCCACCATCCCGGCACGCTCGGTGAGCGCGCCGAGCGAGATCGCGTCGGTCTCCTTCGTCTCGGCGAACGCAACGCGACTCCCCGGCGCAAGCGTGACAACTGCGGCGACGCCGAGCGCCGCTACGCTCGCAACGAGGACCGCGCGGACTGCGATGTGCCTCAGCATCTCACTTCCCCTCGTCGTGAACCTGCCGGTGGAGCAGGTAGTTCATGTCCATCGGGTTGAAGCGCATCGCGTCGGTGCCCGTCGCGGTGCGGTCATCGACGGACGATGACGGGCCCATCACGTCGTTGCCGACGAAGTTCAGGTGATGCGTCGTGTTCGGAGCCGAGACGGTCGCATCCGTGAACGTGTTCGTGTAGTAGGCGTTGCCGAAGAAGCCGGTCTTCGGCGACGCGTCCGGCACGAGGCCGACCGAGTGACCGATCTCGTGCGCGGTGACGCCCGACACCGACATCGCTGCGAGCTCGATCGCATCCATGATCCGGTCGTAGCGATCGTTCTCGGCAACGGTGTTCGAACCCGACGTCCGGTCAAACGACCCCGCAAGCACGATGTGGTCGCTCGTGCCCTCGCCGACCGGCGTGCCGCCCTTCGCCGTGAGGAACCGAGCCGTGACGGCGACGCCCCAGTCGGTGCCCGTCCTGCTCACGTTCGCGAGGGCCTTGAACATGTTGATGCAGAAGATCCCGTTGTTGTTGCCGGCGGGGAGCGCGGTGTTCAGGTTGACCTCGCGGTACATGTTGCGCAGGTCGAAGTACGCGATGCCGAGCGTTCCGTAGGTGCCGGTCGCACTCGAGTTCGGGCCGGTGTCGCCGCCGATGTCCATCTCGCTGTACGCGTTCGACGACGTGGCGGTGACCGTCGTACTCAGGGTCGGCGCCGACGCGAGCGACCCCAGCTCGCCGGGAACCACGAACTCGATGTTCGCGGACCCGGCGTCGCGCGTGCCGTCGGACGCGATCCCGAACCGTGTCCGCAACGACGCGCGCAGGCGCTCCTGGAAGAGACGTGCCACGATCGCGTTCGTACCGACCGTGCTCCCGTTGACTGCGGCCGCCGAGCCCGTCGTCATGGCCGCGGATTGGAGCCCGCAGAGTCGCAGGGCCTCCTCGTAGTCGGGCGTGCCGTTGGATGAACCCGTCGTCGTGCACTGCTGCGTTGCCGTGGGCGCCGTGCCGGTCGTCGAGAACGTCGCCGCGTAGGTGTCCACGTCGAACCGCAGGACCCACGTCTCGCGCGTGTCGAACGGGTCGTGGTCGCCGCCCGACGTGAACGGCCCGCCCGTCGCGGTGGAGTCGATCCCGATCGTGTCGAACGTGAGCACTGTGGACGTAGACGTGTTGCCCGCCTTGTCGCGGACGCTGAACGTCAGCGTGGCGTTGTCCTGCGCAGCGAATGCATCCGCGGAACCCACGGTCCACGTCGCGCCGGTGGACGTGATGGTGAACTTGGAAGCCAGCTCGGCGTTGGCCGAGAGCGATCCGACCGCGCAGTTCGCCTTCGCGCTGAACGTGCTCGCGTCGATGCCGTCGCCGGCGTCCGAGAACGTCACGGCAAGGGGCCAGCCGTACGTCGGCAGATACGCGTCGAACGCGTTGCCGCCGGAGCCGCTCGTGTTGACGTAGGTACCGCTTCCGTCCACGCTCGTGGGAAGCGACGCGAGGACCGCGGTGTCGATCGTGGGAGCCGTCGTGTCGGTGGCCTGCGTGGTGAAGGTCTGCGTGGATGCGGTCAGCGTGTTGCCGCAGAGGTCGCCGATCGTGCCGCCGAGCGAGATCGTGTACTGCGTGTTCTTCGCGAGTTCCTCGGTGGGCGTGAGCGTCACGCTCTGGATGTCGTCCGAGAGCCGGACCACGCAATTGATGACCGTCGATCCCTGCTTCAACTGCACGCTGCTCGACGTGATCGTCAGCGGATCGACCGGCTCGTTGAACGTGACCGACGGAGCGATCGCGGTGCCGACGCCTGTGGCGCTCGCGGTTGGGAACGTCGATGCAACGGTCGGCGCGGCGGTGTCGGTCGTGCCCAGGCTGTTGAGCGTGATGAACCACTGGTCGAAGTTCCCGCCCGCCGCGAGGATCGTTGGCGTCATGGCGCGTCCCGACGACGACTTCAGCGCTGTCGGGATCTCGATGACGTAGTTCGCGCTCGCCGCGCCAAGGTTGCCGCCGGACGTCCGCGAGAACACGAGGAACCGCGGATCGGCGCCGAACCCAACAGTCTGTCCCGACACCGAGAAACTCCCGGAGAGGAACCAGTAGCAGTGGGTTCCGCGCGTTGCACCGATCACGGCGGTGTTCGTGTTCGCCGGCGCTGAGAGCCGGAGCGCCACGCTCTTCAGGTTGAGCGGCGACGTGGTCGAGGACTCAATCGGCACGCTCGCGAGGATTCGGAAGGGTCCTGCGTCGGCACCGTACGCCCATCCGCCCGTCAGCGTCGCACTCGTGGCGGAGCCGCCGGGGTTGTTCGTGACCTTCACGTCCACCGATGTGGCGACCGTGGTGGACACCGACGACGCCCCGGACGTCGCAGGGCTCGCCGGCGACGGCACCGTTGCGACGAGCGTGTTCTGGTCGAGGAACTGAACTCCCTGCGCCTTCTCCGTGCCGAACTCCACGCGGCACCCGCGCGCGAAGCCCGCACCTTGGATCGTGACGCGCTCGCCGCCGAACGCACTTCCTGCGGCGGGACTGACGAGGTTCACGACGAGCGTCGTCTCCAGCGCGATCTCGAGCTTCCCGTTGCCCGTCGTACCGCTGTTGCCGACGCTCGACGGATTGGTGACGGTGACGTCCCAGAGCCCCGTCGTGGCCGTGCCGGTGACATCCGCGGCGAACGCCATCGACGTGCCGGAGAGCACCGCAGTCGTCCCACCAGCGACCGTCACGCCGGACCCGCCCGACAGGGCGAGCGAGACCGTCGCGCCCTCGGAGAAGTTCGTCCCGGTGATCGTGATCGGCACGCGCCGCGTGGCGCCGCCGCTGCCGGTGCGGCCGACTTTGCCCGGGCTGAGGGACGTGACCGTGGGCGACCCGCCCACGACGCTGAACGCCGCGGGACGCGTCGCGCTGCGGCCGCCGTTCGCCGCAGAGTGCGCGACGGTGATGCTCCGCGCACCGATCGCGGCGCCGGCCTGAACTGCTGCCTTCGCCGTGATGGTCTCCGGGTCCACGATCGTCACGGTCGAGAAGCTCACACCCGAACCGCTCGCGGCGAGCGTGTCGCCGCTGCGGAAGTTCGTGCCCTTCAGCGTCACGGCGACGTTCGACACTCCCTGCGCGAACGCCTTCGCCGAGAAGCTGGCGATCGTCGGATCCCGGGCCGCGATGGCGAAGACGTCGCTGAACGTCGATGAGATGTCGCCGGTGTTCGTCAGCCGGATGTCGAGCGACGCAGGCGTCGCGTTGGCGGGCACGGTGAACAGGAAAGTGATCGACGTCGTGGACGCGCGCGTGACGCTCGTGGCGGTCGCGTTCGTGCCCGAGATGTCGGGGAACTCGATGAGAACACCCGACTGGAAGTTCGTGCCGGTCACCGTGACTGTTTGCGCGGCGCCCTGCCCCGGGTAGACGAACGCCGGCGCGACCGACGTGATCGTCGGGTCCGCGGGGCCGACCTTGAATGCGTTGGTCAGCGTCGCCGACGCACCGCCGTTCGCGAGCGACTGCGCGGCGGTGACGTTGAGACGCGACTTGGTCGCCACGCTGTCCACCGTGACCGTCGCGGTCATGGTCGTTGAGTTCACGACCGTCGTCGCGCCGAGCGACACGCCCGTCGCAGCGGAGAGCGAGAACGAGTCACCGACGGCGAACCCGGTTCCCGTGAGCGTCAGGAGTTGCTGCGTGCTTCCGGCGCCCGGAACGTCCACGTTCGACGGTGAGAGCGAGGTGACCGTCGGCGCCGGAACGTTGATCTGGAAGGCGTTCGTGAGCGTCGATGAACCGACGAGCGTCGTGTAGGTGACGTCACGGAAGCCGGTCGCCGCGCCGGCCGCGACATCCACTGTCACGGTCGCCTGCGTACCGCCACCCAGCACGTTCGGTCCGGCGACCACCGTGACTCCCGTGCCTGAGACCGACACCGAGGGGTTGAGGCCGTCCAGAGCCGTGCCGTTCAACGTGAGCGTCGCGCCGAGGGTGCCACGGAGCAGCGTCGTCGGCGTCACCGACGTGACCACCGGTGTGTCGCCGGCGACCTGGATCGACGCGTCGGACTGGAGGGCGGGCGATGCGATCTGCGAGCGGATCGTGGACGTGCCCTTCACGACGGCGTGGATCAGACCGGTCCCATTCACCGTGATGAACGACGGCGAGAGTGAGGTCCACGCCGCCGACGACGCGACGTCCGTGACGCTCCCGTCCGACCAGCGAGCCTGCGCCGCCATCTGCGCGTCGGCGACGATCGACACGAAACCCGCCTGCGGGAAGGTGGTGAGCCCGCGGACCACCGGCGCTCGGGCAGTGAACGAGAGCGGGGCCGAGACGACGCCTCCGAACGCAGCGCGGAGCTCCGCCGCGCCGGCGCGTCGTGACGTCGCCGAGCCGCCGGCGAACGGAACGGCGAGCGGGTCGTCGGAGAGCGAGGTCTCGATCCCAGTGATCAGCGACTGCGAAGCGCCCGCCGGCGCGAAGGTCACGACCGCCGACGTCGCGGCCGATTCGCCGAGCGTCGCCTCCGCGAGCGGCGCGGAGAGCGCGATCCCGACGAGTCGCCCCGTGCCCGAGAGGACCACGGCACGGGCAGTCTTACCGTCGAACGTCGCGGAGACTGCCGCCCCGCCGTCGGCGACGCCCGTGACGACGCCCGCTGCAACGGTGGCCGCAGTCGCGTCGGACGTGCCCCACGTTGCGGTCGCGGTGACGTCGGACTCCGTGCCGTCGGACCTGGCCGCGAACGCGCGGAACGCCGTCGCACCGCCGACCGCCGCGGACGTGATCGACGGCACGATCCGGACCGACAGCGTCGCGGCCGCGCCGCAGGTCATCGATCCGGTCCCGGCGCGCGGAGCCCCGCCGACCGTGACCGTGGCCGTGATCACGGCAGGCGTAGCGTTGAGCGCGACGCCGGTGACGCGGCCCTTCGTTCCCGCCGCCGTCGAGACGGTCGCGGTCCCCGGCGCGTTCGACGACCAGACGGCGGCGTCGGTGAGATCCCGCGTGCCGCCGTCGGAGAAGGACCCGGTGGCTGAGAGGTCCCGCCTGCCGCCCACGGCGACCGTCGTGCCCCCTCCGACGACCACCGACGACAACCCGACCGGGCCGACGTTCACGACCGCCGCCCGACTCGTCACGCCGTCGAGCGTGGCGCGGATGCCGGCCGTGCCGCTGGCGACCCGCGTGGCCGTGTTGCCGCTGATCGTCGCAGCGGCGAGGTTGTCGCAGGTGAACGTGCAGGCGCCGGTGACGGTCGCAGTCGTGCCATCGCTGTACGTCGCGGTGGCGGCGAACGCCCGCGTCGTGACGAGCGTCGTGAGTTCGGCGTAGGTGGGAGACAGCGCGATGGTGACCACGCGGCGCCCCGTCACCTGCACGCCCTGACCGGCGCTCGTCACGGAGGAGACGGCCGCCGTGACCTGCGACGTCGCGATCGTGGTCGCGACGGCGCGGCCGCGTGCGACTGACGACAACGCGGCGCCGGTCTGTGCCCACGTGGCGGCGCGCGTCACGTCCACGGAACCCGTGTTGGATCCGCCGGCGGACAGCGTGGCGACGGCCTGGAGCGCGGCGGACTCGCCGAGCGCGAGCTTCACACCGGCGGGCAGGACGTCCACAGACTGAACCGTGGCGCCCCCGACGAGGACGAGAGACTCCGTGGCCTCGACCCGACCGATCCACGCCTGCGCCGTCGTGCCGCCCGCGGCGACTCCGGTCAGCAAGCCCGGCGCGGTCGCGGAGAACGTCGCAGCACCGCGGTTGCCGACCGACCACTCGACGGAGCGCGTGAGATCGCGAGCACGCCCGTCGGCGTACGTTCCCTTCGCGATGCACTGCTGCGTTGCGCCGGCCGCGACGGCGAGTCCGGCCGGGAGGATCTCGATCGACGCCGGGTCGCCAGCGGTCGCTTCGCCGCCGCTCGCGCCGCGGAGGTCGCGCTTCGTCTTCGGAGACGTCTTCGGCGGGCTCACGGAGCGGGTGGCGCTGAACGCACCACCCGACCCGCCCTCACCCGTGACCCGGATCCGCCACGTCCCAAACGCCGCGAGCGGCACGCGCGAAAGCGAAACGAGCGTCGTCGTCTCCCGCCGCTTGATCGCTGTGCTCGCGAGGTCCACGGTCTCGCCGTGGGGCCCGGTGATCGACGCGATCCGGGGACGGAGCGACGAGCCCTTCGCGCTGGCGACAGCGACGTTCAACGTCGATCCTGCGAGCGCGTCCACGAGGAGGTTGTAGGAGCCGGCGGCCGGCACCGTGTCGGCGACCTTCGGCGGCTTCGGCGCCAGCTTCGCGGACGTCAGCAGGTCCCAGACGCCGAGCGGGCCCGCGGCGGTCCCGCGCACCGCGACGAAGTACGTGCCGGTCGCCGCGACCGGAACCGTCTTCAGCGATACGCTCCCCTTGGACTCCTTGCGGAGCTTCGGGTCCACGGCGATGACGGACTGCGCCGGATCGAGCAGATCGGCGCTGCACAGCAGAGGGCTCTTCTTGGCCGGCTTCGCGGTGAAGGTGAGCTTCATCCCCGCGATCAGGTCCACCGCGACCCGGTCTTCTTCGCCGTCGAAGACGATGTCGCCCGTGGCGGACTCACCGGCCGCGACGCGCACGTCGGGAGGTGACGCAGAGGCCGCCGCACCAACGAGCGCAACAGCGAGAGCGACGACGAGTTCGAGTCTCATGGGGGCCCTCCTGGACCGACGCGCAGCCGTGGCGGAGTCTAGCAGCGCATGTCCGTCAACGCGTTACCCTCGGACGTTCATCCCATGCTCCCGCTCACCGTCAAGGCCGCAGAGTTCGTGATGCGCCTCGCGCAGGCCCGCGGCGTCGAGCCGGCGCTCCGCGTGCGCGTGATCGCCGGTGGATGCTCCGGCCTGACGTGGGACCTCGTCCTGGGCGCCACGCAGCGGCCGGGCGACCACCGCCGGGTGACGGAGGGCGTGACGGTTCTCGTGGACGCGCCGAGCGCGCCGTACCTCCGCGGCGCCCGCTTGGAGCTCGGTACACCGCCGGAGACGGTCCTGCGCCCGCCCCTTGTGGAGACCCAGGGCGGTCCCGCGGTGGTCGTCGCGGGCCTCATGGCGAAGCACGTCTGCGGGTGCGGCGAGTCGTTCGTCCCGACGTAGCGGGCCGGGCGTTCCACACACGCAAAGAGGCCCGCTCCGCAGCAGCGGAACGGGCCTCCCAGCACGTCCTGACGACGATCAGCTAGCCGCAGCAGCCGCCGCTCTTGCCCTTCGCCGCGCCGTGGTCGTGACCGTGCTCGGCGCCGCCGCCGGAGCCGCAGGAACCGCCGCCGCATCCGCCACCACCGCTGCCGCACCCGCCGCCGCCCGACTCCGGGCCGCATCCGCCCGACGAGCATCCGCCGCCCGCCATCGGGGGCGCCGAGACCTTGAAGCCGGTCACCTCGGGGGTGTTCACGAAGTCGATCGTGGCGCCGTTCACGTACGGCAGGCTCTGGGCGTCGATCACGATCGTCAGCCCGCTGCGCTCGATCTTCACGTCTTCGGGCTGCGCCTTGTCGAACGCGAGTCCGAAGCCCACGCCGCCGCAGCAACCGCCGCCTTCGACGAAGATCCGGAGGTTCTGCTCGTCGGCCTCAAGCGTCTGCTGGGACATGATCGTCCGGACCTGCGCGACAGCGGCTTCGGTGATGGTGAACTCGGTGCCGGTCTGAGTGGTGGACATCGGAGGGACTCCTCGGGGTTCTGGGTGGCGCAACCGGGATCGGAGGATAGTGCCCCCGGGAAGTCCGGGGACGAGAAAGCGCGCGCGGGGCCCGCCAGGCTCGACTACGGCTTCGGGGGGAGCTTGAAGCCGGGAGGCAGCGGCGGCCAGTTCGGCTTTGCGGCGGCCGGCGCAGCGGCCGGTGTGGCCGACTCGGGTGCAGACCGCACTTCGGGCGGTTGCGGAGCCGGAGGCTTCGGCGAGCCTGGAAGCGCGGGCGGCTTCGGTCCCCCGCCCGGAAGCGGAGGCGACGGAGGCTTCGGCGCGCCGGGCAACGCCGGCGGCTTGGGCGCACCCGGCAGGCTGGGCGGTTTCGGTGCTCCGGGCAGGCTCGGCGCCTTGGGCGCGCCGGGCAGGCTGGGAGCTTTCGGCGCGCCCGGGAGAGACGGCGCGCCGGGGGACGGCGCGGCACCCGCGGGCTTGGCCGCGGCCGGGGCGGCCTTCTTGATCACGATCGCGGTGACCTTGCGGGCGGCGTCGCGGCGGGCCTGACGTTCCTTCGTCCGCGTCGCGGCGAGCTTCGCGAGCTCATCGGCGTGGCGGCGCTTCGTCGTCAGAACGGACTGGAACGTCGCGCGGAGCTCGGGGTCGTCGGGGAGCGCGGCGCAGAGCGTCTCGGTGCGAGCCACTTCGGCCTTCGCAACCTCGGCGGCGCGGATGACGAGGAAGTCGAGGCCGAGGAAGTTGAGGTCGTGCTTCCACCAGCGGAACGCCTTGATCGTCGGGCCCGCGCGGTAGCGGCCGAGTTGCATCAGGAGCGCGCGGGTGTTGTCGTTCTCGTCGTCGCGGATGCGTTCGAGGAAGGCGACATCCTTCTCGGTGCCCGGCGAGACGTACGGGTTCGAGCCGAGCGCGTGGCCGACGAACGAGTGGTACTCGGCCGAGAGCGCCTCGTTCACGAGTTCGATGACGCGCGCCCGCGTCGCGGCGTCGGCGTTCGCGGGAGTCGCACGGGTCGTCGGAGCGTCGCCCATCACGGAACCCTCGCCACGGCGTCCATCGCCATCTGCGTCACGTTGCCCCAGCCGAAGAGGCCGAGGATCACGAGCGGCACCGCGAACGCGGTGACGATCGCGAGGTCCACGCCGTCCGGCGCAAGTCGCGTCTCCTCACCTTCGACCTCCGCTGCGAGGAACATCTCGCGCAGCGGCTTCGCGTAGAAGTAGAGCGAAACGGCGCCGTTCACCAGGCCCACTGCGGCGAGCAGGTAGTAGCCCTTCGCGACGACGGGCCAGAAGAGCTGGAGCTTCCCGACGAAGCCGGCCGTCGGAGGCAGACCCGTCAGGGAGAACAGCATGATCGCGAACGACACGGCGAGCACGGGGTGCCGCCGGCCCATGCCGCGCAGCGCCGAGATGTCGGCCGTGCCTGCATCGCGACGCATCAGCGTCACCACGTAGAACGCGCCGAGGTTCATCACGAGGTAGATGAGGAAGTAGAAGACGATGCCGGCCATCGCTTCCTGGCCGAGCTTGTCCGTGCCGATCACCGAGGCGGTCATCAGCAGGTAGCCGGCGTGGGCGATCGAGCTGTACGCGAGCATCCGCTGGAGACTCGACTGGCGGAGTGCCGCGAAGTTGCCCCACGTCATCGTGGCGACGGCCGAGCAGATCAAGATCGTCTGGACGATCGAGGAGTCGTGCCCCATCAGGTGCGACAGAGCGGGCGCGCTGCCCGAGACGCCACCGTAGGTCAGCACGCGAAGACCGGCTGCGAACACGGCCGCTTTCGACGCCACCGCGAGGAACGCAGCGACCGGCGCCGGCGATCCCTCGTAGACGTCGGGGCACCACCACTGCATCGGGAAGGCGGCCGCCTTGAACGCGAACCCGCCGAAGACGAAGATCGCCGCGAGGACGAGCGCGGGCTGCGAACCCGCCGCCGCGAGCTTCTCCGCGATCACGGCGAACTGCATCGAGCCGGTGAAGCCGTAGACGAGGCTCAGCCCGAAGAGCATCACCGCGGAACTGACCGCGCCGAACATCACGAACTTCGTCCCCGCTTCGGCGCCGCGGCGGTCGTCGGCCTTGTAGCCGGCGAGCAGGAAGCCCGTGTACGAGACGGTCTCGAACGCGAGGTAGAAGCCGATCATCTCCGTCGCGGAAGCCAGGTAGCACATGCCCGCGAGCGCGCCGAAGAGGATGACGTGGAACTCGGCTTCGCGGCCAAACGCCTGCCGCGAGCGCTCGACGAACAGCACCGTGACGAAGCCGGTCGCGAGGAACACGAGCTTGAAGATGCGCGAGAGCGCGTCGGGGTCGAGCGAGGGGAAGCCGCCGTAGCCGACCGCGCCGGCCTTCACCGTTCCGAAGAGCACCATCAGGAACGCGACCGCGATCGCGCCCATCGAGAGCTTCGGGTAGAGGGCGCTCGGGCCCTTGCCGCGGACGAGGTCCACGACGAGGATGACGATCACCATCAGGCAGAGAAGCCCGCCTGGCAGCATGCGCGACAGGTCCGGCATGCTCGACATCTCGAGCTTGGCCGTCTCCTGGGCGAGCAGGGGGAGGAAGGGGGTCAAGGGTCTACTTCCCCTTCTCCGCGTGCGCGGCGATGTGAGGAGTGAACTCCTTCGTCCACGACTGGATCGCAGGGTCGATCATGTCGAGGGCGATCCGCGGATAGATGCCGAGGAAGAGCGAGAGCACCGCGAGCGGCGTGAGCATGATCCACTCCCGCGCCGACGGCTCGTGGAGCGGGTGGGCGTGCGCCTCCTTGGCCGTGCCGAGGAAGATCTTCTGGATCATGATCAGGATGTAGACGGCGCCCATGACGACGCCGAGCGTACCGATGATCGTGAAGAGCTTCGCGTCCGGCAGGGCGGACTTGAACGCGCCGAAGAAGACCATCATCTCGGAGACGAAGCCCGAGAGGCCCGGCAGGCCGAGCGAGCCGAAGAAGCCGACCATCGCGATGAACGTGTACTTCGGCAGCGTGGTCGCGAGTCCGCCGAAGCGGGCCATCTCGCGGTGGTGCGCCTGGTCGTACATCACGCCGACCAGGAGGAACATCATTCCGGCGAGCAGACCGTGGCTGAACATCTGGAGCACGGCGCCGTTCACGCCCTCCGGAGTGAGCGTCGCGAGTCCGAGCAGCACGTAGCCCATGTGGCTCACCGACGAGTACGCGACGAGCTTCTTCCAGTCGGTCTGCGCCATCGCGACGAACGCGCCGTAGATGATCGACACGACCGCGAGCGTCGCCAGCACGGGCCAGGCGCGGACGACCTCGTCCGGGAACCACGGGAACGCCATGCGCATCATGCCGTATCCGCCCATCTTCAGGAGCACGCCGGCCAGGATGACCGAGATCGGCGTCGGGGCTTCGACGTGGGCGAGCGGCAGCCACGTGTGGAACGGGAAGACCGGCACCTTGATCGCGAACCCGCAGAACAGCGCGCCGAAGAGAACCATGCGCAGGTTCTCGTTCTCCGCGCCGGGGAAGATCTCGGCGTGGCGGCGGATGATCTCGGAGATCGAGAACGTGCCGAGCTGGAAGTAGACGGCGAGGAACGCGCCGAGCATGAGCACGGAGCCGACCAACGTGTAGATGAAGAACTTGATCGCCGCGAACTCGCGCTTCGGACCGCCCCAGAGGCCGATCAGGAAGTACATCGGGAGGAGCATGACCTCCCAGAACACGTAGAAGAGGAACAGGTCGGCCGCGACGAACGTGCCGAACATGCCCGTGAGGAGCAGCAGGTACATGGCGAAGAAGCCGCGCGGGTTCTTCTGCACGCCCCAGCCCGAGAGCGAGGCGATGAAGCCGAGGATGCCGGTGAGCACGACCATGAACACGGAGATCGCGTCCACGTCCATCGTGTAGCGGACGTTGAAGCTCCCGACCGAGATCCACGGGAGGTCCACCTTGAGCGGTGAACTCCCGAGCGCGGTCCCCACGCCGGCCGCCTGGAAGCGCGACCAGACCACGAAGGAGAGCACCATCGCCACCGCCGAGACGATGGTTGCGATCCAGCGCTGAACCTTCGCCTCGTTGCTCGCCCAGAGCAACGGGATGCCCGCGAGGGGCACGAACGTCATCAGTGTCAGGGTCCAGTCCATCGGATCAGCTCCGGGTCAGGTAGAGCACGATCACAGCGAAGAGGGCGACGGTGCCCACAGCGCCGAAGAAGTAGTTGCGGAGACGCCCGGTCTGGGCGCGGCTGAAGAGCCAGCCACCGCCCCAGGCCACGTCGGCCGCCGCATGCACGGCCCCGTCCACGACGGAGTCGTCGGCCTTCGCACTCAGTTCGCCGGTGGCCACAGCCGACGAGCCCACGCTGTCCACGACGCCGTCCACCACGTCGCGGTCGGTCCAGGCGAGGAGCGCTCCGAGGACGACCGTGGGGCGGATGACGAGCGTCTCGGCGAGTTCATCCATGAAGAACTTCCGCTTCGCAGCGTTGTAGATCGGAGAGATCGCGGCGCGGGCGGCCTTGCGGGCGCGCTCGCCGGACGCGGTCAGGTAGCACCACGCCGAGAGGCCGATGCCGGCGAAGCAGGCGAACCCAGCGAAGATGCTCGCCATGATGTGCGCGTGGTGCACGTCCTCGTGCTCCCACTCCTTCAGGCCCTCGATGAGCGAACCGTGCTCGCCGCCGGCCGGGAGGAAGATGTTCGCCCAGCCGTAGCCGGCAACGACCGCGAGGCCGCCGAGCACCAGCAGCGCCGTCGTCATCTCCCACGGCGACTCATGCGCGTGGTCGTGGATCTTCTGGTCGCGCGGCTTGGTCCAGAACGTCAGCCAGTAGCTGCGGAACATGTAGAACGACGTCATCGTGGCCGTCAGTGTCAGCACGATGCAGAGCGTCTTGTAGACGTCGTCGTTGGCGCCGCCGTTGCCCTGCCAGAGTCCCATCAGGATCTGGTCCTTCGAGAAGAACCCGGCGAAGCCGATGGGCAGCATCGGAATGCCGAAGCCCGCGATCGAGAGACACGCCAAGAGATACGTCAGGTGCGTGAGCGGCAGCTTCTTCCGGAGGCCGCCCATTCGCGTCATGTCCTGCTCGTGGTGGCAGGCGTGGATCACCGAGCCGGAGCCGAGGAAGAGGCAGGCCTTGAAGAACGCGTGGGTGACGAGGTGGAACATGCCCGCCTGCCAGGCGATGTTCGAACCGACGCCGAGCGCGGTGAACATGAAGCCGAGTTGGCTGATCGTCGAGTAGGCGAGCACCTTCTTGATGTCGGTCGCGGTGAACGCGATCGCCGCGGCGAAGATCGCCGTGAACGCGCCGATGCAGGCGATGACCACGAGCGCGACCGGCGAGAGGCAGATCAGGCTCATCATGCGCCCGATCAGGTAGACGCCGGCGGCGACCATCGTGGCCGCGTGGATGAGCGCGCTGACCGGGGTCGGGCCTTCCATGGCGTCCGGGAGCCAGATGTGCAGCGGGAACTGCGCCGACTTGCCCATCGACCCCATGAAGAGTCCGAGCGAGATCCAGGTGATCGTGACCGCGGGGATCACCCCGGCGTGCGCCTTCTCGAAGATCTCGCTGTACTGGAGCGAACCCGTGTGGAGGTACAGCGCGAGCAGGGCGAGGAAGAAGCCGACGTCGCCGACGCGCGTCGTCATGAAGGCCTTCTTGCAGGCCAGGTACGCGGACTCCTTCTTGAAGTAGTGGCCGATCAGCTTGTACGACGACAGGCCCATCAGTTCCCACGCGACGAACAGCGTGAGCAGGTTGTCGCTGATCACGAGCACGAGCATCGAGAACGTGAAGAAGCCGATCCAGCGGAAGAAGTCCGCGAACCGCTCGTCTCCGTGCATGTACTGGCGGCTGAACAGGTGGACCAGGAAGCTCACGAGCGTGACGACGATCAGCAGCGCGAACGTCATCCCGTCGAGCAGGATGCCGATCCGCCACGGGTGGCCGGCCACCGTGATCCACTCGAAGTCCCACTTCTGCCCGATGAACTCGTGGTGCCCGAGCGTGAGCCACACCGAGGCCGCGAGCGACACGAACATCGCGCCGATGCCGACCTTGTCGCACCACTTGCCGGCGTTCTTGCCGAGGGCGGAGATCACCAGCGACGCCAGGAGCGGCATGGCGCAGATGACCAGGGCGAGGACGATGCCGGTCTGCATTAGCCCTTCATCTCCGTGTAGTCATCGGTGCTGACCGACGCCGAGTGATGGAAGACGTTCAGCACGATCGCGAGCGCCACGGCTGCTTCGGCCGCGGCGAGCATGATCACGAAGATCGCGTAGACCGCGCCGTCCACGTGGCCGTGCCAGCGGCTGAACGCGACCAGGTTCACGTTCGCCGCGTTCAGCATCATCTCGATGCCGATCAGCACGCCGATCGCGTTCCGGCGGAGCGTCACGCACAGCACCCCCACCGAGAACAGCAGGGCGCCGAGGATCAGGAAGTGGTTGAGGGAGAGGCCGTTCATCGAACCTGACCTCGCGCGAGACGGGCCGCGCCGACCAGCACCACGAGGAGCAGGATCGACGCGAACTCGAACGGAATGAGGTAGTCGGTGAGGAGCGAGCGGCCGATGCCCTCGACGGTGGACGTCGCGTCGCCGAGGGGCGTGGAGGACGAGATCGGCCACACCGTGGACTTGAGGGCGCCGGCGATGGCCGCGAAGCAGAGCCCGCCGGCGATGAGCGCCGGCAGCCAGCGACGCGGCGCGACGACCTTGTACTCCTCGGGCACGCGGTCCGTCAGCAGCACGCCGAAGACGATCAGCACCATGATCCCGCCGACGTAGACGAGCACCTGCGTCACCGCCAGGAAGTCGCTGCCGAGGATCGCGTAGATCCCCGCGACGCCGAAGAACGTGGCCATGAGCGAGAAGGCCGCGTGCACGATCTTCGGGGCGACGGCAGCGTAGAGCGCCGTCCCCGCCACGAGGATCGCGAAAAGCCAGAACGCGATCTGTACGCCCAACCTGAGCTTCCTTCCGCCCCGGGCCCCCCGGGACTTGGCTGTTCCTGTACGTCTCTCGTCTCTCTCTCGAAATTCTCTCTCGAAGTCGTCGCTTCTGTCCCGCGCTAGCCGTCCGCCGGTCGCAGTGTGGGAATGCCGAGGGCTGCCCGCTCCGCGCGCTTCTTCGCGTAGAGCCCCTCGGCCCGGAACTCCTCGATCATCTTCTTCGCGTGATCCGTCTTCTCCGCCACCGGGTACCCGCCCTCGTGGAAGTGAACGACCATCTCGTCGCGCGTGTGGCCCGGAAGGCTGTACCGCGCGCCGAGTTGGATGCACTCCGAAGGACAGGGCGGAACGCAGAGACCGCAGAACAGGCACTTGCTGTAGTCGATGTCGAACCGCGTCATGACCGAGACCTTGCCCTTCGTGGGCTTGCCCTTCGCGTCGGGCGCGGACTCGATGTAGATGCAGTCCACCGGGCAGGCCTTCGCGCAGGCCTCGCACGAGATGCAGCGGTCCACGTCGTACTCGTGGATGCCGCGGTGCGTGACCGGGTCGATCGGCAGGTTCTCTTCCGGGTACTGGAGCGTGTAGCTGCCCTTCGTGACCGCGCGCGCGAAGACCGACGTCGTGAGCTTGAGGCCCTGCGCCGTGGTCCTGATCCCGTCCCAGATGTTGCCGAAGTAGCCCATGGCGTTCACCCGAGAAGGGCCGCGGCGGCGGTCGCGAGCATGCAGACCATCGCGGCCGGAACGAGGTACTTGTAGCAGAGCCTCATGACCTGATCGAGGCGCATGCGCGGGAGCGTCCAACGCACCCAGATCATGAGGATGAAGAGGAGCGACGTCTTCCACGTGAACTCGATCGCGCCGCCGACGATGTCGCCGATGCCACCCGGCGCGGCGCCGAACCCGTGGACCGCGAGGTAGTGGACGGGGCCCGTCCAGCCGCCGAGGAACAGCGTCGCGCCGATCCCGGAGAGGGCGAACATCGCCGCGTACTCGCCGAGGAAGAAGAGGCCCCACCGCATGCCCGAGTACTCGGTGAGGAAGCCCGCGACGAGCTCCGACTCGCACTCCGGCAGGTCGAAGGGCGCGCGCTTCAGGTTCGCGAGGCAGCAGATGTAGAAGATCACGAACGTGATGATGTTGAACGGGAACGCGGCGAAGACGTTCCATCCGAGGAACAGCTCGCCCGGGATCGGGATGTGCACGCCCCAGATCACCGGCTCCGCGGCCTGGCGGGAGATGATCTCGGAGAGCCGGAGCGAGCCGGTCATGAGCACCGGGCAGAGCGCGGCGATGCCCATCGGGATCTCGTACGAGCCCACCTGGGCGACCTCGCGCATCGCGCCGATCAGCGACCACTTGTTGTTCGAGGCCCAGCCGGCCATCAGCACGCCGATCACCTCGAGCGCGCCGATCGAGAGCACGTAGAAGATGCCCACGTTCGGGTCGGCGCCGACGAGGTTCGGCCCGAACGGCAGCACCGCGAACAGCGCGAGCGACCCGCCGAAGACGATGAGCGGTGCGATGAGGAACAGCACCTTCTCGCCGCCGGGCGGGACGAAGTCTTCCTTGCCGAGGAGCTTCAGGCCGTCGGCGACCGACTGCCCGAGGCCCCAGAGGTGGTGCTTGATCGGGCCGATCGAGATGCCGACCCGGTTCGGGCCGCTGCGGTCCTGGATCTTGCCGGAGAGTCGGCGCTCGGCGTACACGCCGAGCAGGCCGACCGGCGTGACCACCGCGGCGACGACGAGCAGCGCCGGGATGAGCGCGAGCAAGAGCGCCATCACGATTCCCGAGATCGCCTCGGGCATCTGCGGCAGGTGCTCGGTGAGCAGTTCGCGCAGGTTCATCGGTCCACTTCTCCGAGGACGATGTCGATCGAGCCGATGATCGCCACGAGGTCCGAGATGAGGTACCCGCGGGTGATGTGCGGCAGGACCGCGATGTTGCAGAACGCGGGAGCGCGGATCTTGCAGCGGTAGGGGGACGTGCCGCCGTCGGAGACGAGGTAGAAGCCGAGTTCGCCGCGGGGGTTCTCGCTGCGGACGTAGACCTCGGCCCCCTTCGGCGCGCGCATCGTGCGCGGGACGCCCTTCGCGAGGTACGGCTTGTGCGGACTCTCGACCGGCTGGAAGTCGTCCGGCCCGGCCTTCGGCATCTTGTCGATCGCCTGGCGGACGAGCGAGATCGATTCCTTCATCTCGAGAGCGCGCATCCAGTGCCGGTTCCAGCAGTCGCCGACGGTTCCGTACTTGCCGTCAGCGACGGGCACCGACCACTTGAACTTGTGATAGATGCCGTACGGATCGTCGCGGCGGACGTCCCAGTCCACGCCCGAAGCGCGGAGCGCCGGGCCGGTCACGCCGTGGGCCAGCGCGGCCTCGCGGGTGAGCACGCCGACGTGCATCGTGCGTTCCTGGAACATCTTGTTCCAGGTCAGCAGCGTGTTGTACTCGTCCATCTTCGATTCGACGCGGTCGAGGAACTCCAGCAGGCGCTGGATCCAGGCGTCGTCGAGGTCGCGGGCGCATCCGCCGATCCGCATGAAGTGGTAGAGCATGCGCCCGCCCGAGATCTTCTCGAACAGGTGGTTCGCCTCTTCACGCTCGCGGAAGCAGTAGAGGAAGGGCGTGATCGCGCCGACGTCGAGCCCGTACGTGCCGACCGACATCAGGTGCGAGCTGAGACGCCCCGCCTCCGTCATGATCAGCCGGATGTACTCCATCCGTTCCGGGAGCTTGATGCCGAGGAGCTTCTCCGCCGCGCGGGCGTAGCACTCCTCGTTGTTCATCGAGGCCAGGTAGTCGAGGCGGTCCGTGTACGGCATGAACTGCCAGTACTGGACGTTCTCCGCGATCTTCTCCTTGCAGCGGTGGAGGTTCCCCACCATCGGCTCGCAGTCGAGGATCACTTCGCCGTCGGTCTTGCAGGTGACGCGGAGCACGCCGTGCGTGGCCGGGTGCTGCGGGCCCATGTTGACGACCAGCTCTTCGCTCTGGACGTCGCGCTCCGGGACCATGTAGTCCTCGGGCCGCATCGATGGCACACCGCGTTCAGAGGTCATGCGTCACCCCCGGTGCGAGCGGGCGCTCGGTCCGGTCCGGGCCGGCCGCCGGCGCGCGACGTCTTGTTCGCGAGTTCCTCTTCGCGGAGACGCTCCTCGGCGCCGCGGATCGCCGCGATGCCGGGGATGCCGTGGTACTCAAGCGGGTTGCCCTCGTCCTTGCGGAGCGGGTGGCCTTCCCAGTCCTCCGGGAGGAGGATGCGGCGCAGGTCGGGGTGGCCGATGAAGCGGACGCCCATCAGGTCCCACGTCTCGCGCTCGTGCCAGTCGGCGCCCGGCCAGACCGACGTCACGGACGGGCAGGTCGCGTCGTCGCGGGAGGGCGTGCGCGTCTTCAGGCAGAAGTTCAGCCGCTTCGAGAGCGAGCAGAGGTGCAGCACGACCTCGAAGTGGTCGATCCAGTCCACGGCCGTCAGGTCGTGAAGCTGCTCGAACCGCGTGCGGGGGTCGTCGCGGAGGAACCGCGACGCCTCGACGAACACCTTCTGCGTCACCCGGACGTGTCCGTGACGGTCGTCCTGGAACACGTCCAGGACGTCGTCTCCGAACCGCTCCTTCAGGAGCGCGCCGATCTCCTTGGTATCCATGCTGGCGCTACCTCTTGTGGATCGGGACGTAGGGGACCGGCGGGCCGAACGGCTTCGCAGCGGTGGACTTCACCCAGGACGGGAGCGGACCGGTCGGCTTGAGCTGCGTGGGCGACATCACGAGCGTGGCGTCTTCAGTGCCGAGCGTTGAAGCCGAAGCTGCCGCAGGAACGGTGGTCGCTTGCGTGGGAGCCGCGGGCGGCTTCGGCGCTGACGGTGCCGACGGGGCCTTCATCCCAGGGGGAAGCGGAGGCGACGGCGGCTTTGGCGCACCGGGGAGCGCGGGCGCACCGGGGAGCTTCGGGGCGCCCGGGAGCGGCGGCGAGAGCGACGGTGCCTTCGGTGCCCCGCCGGCGGCGACGACCGTCTTCGCGGGTGCGGCGGCCGCAGCGACCGGCATCGGGCTCGAGCCCTCGGGCATCTTGCCGAGGATGAGCTCGTTCTGGCCCTTCCGGATCGCGTCGGCGATCGACGCCTGCTGGGTGATCGATCCGCGGGGCTTGATCAGTTCCTGGAGCTTCATCAGGGCGTCGATGAGCGCCTCGGGGCGCGGCGGGCAGCCGGGGATGTGGACGTCCACCGGGATCACGAGGTCCACGCCCTGGACGACGTGGTAGCCGTACTTCGAGTAGGGCCCCCCGCCGACGGTGCAGGCTCCCATCGCGATGACCCACTTCGGCTCGGCCATCTGCTCCCAGAGGCGCCGGACGCGGTGGGCCATCTTGTAGGTGACGGTGCCCGCCGTGATCATCAGGTCGGCCTGCCGCGGCGTGGCGCGGAAGGCGCCCGAGCCGAAGCGGTCCACGTCGTAGCGCGTGCCGGCGAACGCCATCATCTCGATCGCGCAGCAGGCGAGCCCGAACGTCATAGGCCAGACGGCGTTCCCGCGGCCCCAGGCGATCAGGTCGCCTGCGAGCGCGATGTTCGTCAGGATCGCTGCGTCGTCGTCGATCCCGCCGCCGGGACCCGGACGCATGAGATTCCAGTCGGTCGAGCGATAGACCTCGGTCATCGGGCCTCCGCCACGGCAGGGGTGGCGATCGCAGGGATCGTCGCGGCCGGGACGCCGTCGGTCGGGACGGTCGTGAGCTCTCCGGGGAGCGTCTTTCCAGCCTGGCGCGTGTGTCCGTGCGCCGGAATCCAGTCGATGTCGCCCTTGCGCCAGATGTAGGCGAGCCCGACGCCCAGGACCCCGACGAACGCCGCCGCCTCGAGCCACGCGACCGGCCCGAGCGACTTCATCACCGCGGCCCAGGGGAAGAGGAACACGACTTCGACGTCGAAGATCGCGAACACCACCGCCAGCACGTAGAAGCGGATGTCGAACCGGACGAACGCCGACCCGAAGGTCGGCTCGCCGCACTCGTAGACCGTGCTCTTGCCCTCGGTGTACTTGGTCTTCGAGCGGATGAGCCGCCCGACGAGGACCATGTTCGCGATGACGAACAGGGCCCCGAAGACCAGGAACACCAGGATCGTCGCGAAGTCTTGGTTGAGGGTGTCCTGTGGCACTTCGGTGGTTCCTCGGCCCGGAAAGGGGGCGATGCTACGGCTGCCGGGGGACGCCCGGTAGCCGATTCGGAAGCGGCGCCGGCCGCGGAGCCCGCGACCGATCGGGAAGCTACGCCCGCCACGCCGCCGTCGCCAGCACGGAACGGCGGGGAGAAGCGGTGGATCGACGGGCGATCTCGCCCGCGACGCGCCTCCGCCGCGCGGGACGGCCGGGCCGGACGGAGGAGAACGCAAGGCGCTGCCCGCGTAGACTCGCCGCCCGTCCCCTTCCCCCGGAGTCCCCCACATGGACGAACTCACGTTCCACCCCAAGGTCGTTCACCTGCCGATCGGGCTGTCGGTCGCGATCCCGCTGGTGGCGCTGCTCGTCGTGACGGCGTGGTGGTTCGGGAAGACCGACCGGCGGACCTGGCTCGTCGTCGCACTGTTCCAGGCGATGCTCTTCGGGAGCGCGCTCGTTGCGAAGGAGACGGGCGAGGACGAGGAGGACCGCGTCGAGCACGTCACGGGGAAGCGGCCGATCCACGAACACGAGGAGCGGGCGGAGCGGTTCGTCCTCGGCGCGGGCGTGGTGCTGGCGCTGACGGTCGCCGGGGCCGCGCTGCCAGGCGAGCGGGCGCGGAAGCTCGTGGCAAGCGCGGCGACGGCCGGGACGTTCGCAGTGCTCGGACTCGGCTACGCGGTCGGGCACAGCGGCGGCGAGTTGGTGTACGTGCGCGGAGCGGCGTCAGCGTACGTGAAACACTCCGTGGACGGGAGCCGCACGCCGATCGCCCCGTTTCCGGGCCAGCGCGAGGACGAGGAAGAGGACGACGATCGGTAGACGGCGCCTACGCCAACAGCCGCTGGACGAGCCCCACCGCGCCCGCGCACCAGAGGACCACGCCGAGCGCCACGTAGCCGTAGCCCCACCGCTCGGGCGCCAACCAGTACAGCGTGTGCTGAACCTCGACGGCGTTCCACCTCCGCCCGAAACGCACGCAGAGGAGTCCGCCGAGGAATGCCACGATGCCGCTCAGCATCACGCCGACCGACGCGTGCCTGCCGCCGTAGAACGCAAGGGCCGGCAGCGCGGTCGCGATCAGGACCGGCAATGCCATCAACCCGTTGCCACGCCAGACGATGAAGAACACGCACCACCTCCTCGCGTCACCGGCGGAACCCCGCTCGGGTCGCAGCTTCCCCCGCGTCCGCCCCGGATCATATGTGGAACTCGGCCGCATCGACTGCGCGCGGGCGCGCGACGCATGCTGACAGACCCTCGACGCGCGCGCCAACTCGAGTCGCGAGGACGCGCGGCCATGCGCGGAGACGACCGCGAGTCCCACGGGAGTTCGCGCCGCGCGGAAACCAACCCGCACCTCGTCACCGACGCGTGGCGGCCGCACTCGCGGCGTCCAGCGAGTCAGGGCGCCGCGGAGACCTCGATCCAGAGGCGCCCTTCGAGAACGCGCGTGGCACCGGTGGGCACGAGTCGGTCGCCGCGGGAAGCAGCGCCCAAGTGCGCTCGGACCCAGTGAATGGGCGCGCCGGCGACGTCCACATGGATGATCGAGCCGTTCTGTTTGGACATGCGCGTCACCTCGGTGCCCAACGCCCCGGCATCGTCGCGCACACTTCCGGTGACCCCGCCGACTCCTACGACCACGAAGTCATCGCAACGGCGGAGTTCACGTCCGTCCGCCACTCGGACATCTTGACGATCGACGTCGAGCGCGGGCCCATGCGCCGCGCGGTACCGGATCACATGGACCCAGAGACGCCTCGGAGGCTGGGCCGCCGCAGTGCACCACATCGCGACGCCGACGCACAGCACGCACATCGTGGCGGTTACTGGAATGCCGACACGACGAGTCATGCGCGCTAGTTGCCGCCGCAGCGGGCTCGTCGGCCCCTTGCCTCGTTGGGTGCTCCGCGGTCGGTCGAGCGACGTCACCGCGGCTCCCTCGGCGCGTCAAGCTCCGCGCTGAGCCGTGGCGACGCATGCGCTCGAACTCGCTGCTTCAATTCGCGGGCGGCCTCGGGCTCCAGGTCGGCCGCGAGTCGAGCCACGCTACGCAGTTCGCGGTCCGTCAGCACAGCGAAGTCCACGTCTTGAAGCGCCGACGCAGCGTCCGGCCCGCCAATCGTCGCGAGAGCATCGATCAGCACCGCCCGTCGAACACCGGTCGCATCCACGAGCCGCCCCCTCGCAACGCGCACGGAGTCCGGCTGATACGACCTGCACACCTCGACTGCCACCGCCAGTTCCAGCGCCCGATCTGCCGAGCTCGCCCAGTCGCCGCTCCGGAAGGCGTCCGTCGCGGCGACGAGCGCGTCCAGTGCGTCGTCCGGAGTCGTCGCCTTGCCGCGTCCGATCTCGACCTTGGCATCGAACTCCGCCTTCGTGCCGAGCCGGACTTCGCCCTGGACAGAGCCCCGGCTCCGAGCGTCGGACTCTGCCTCGACCGCAGGCGTCGCCGATCGCACCGGGACTACCGACTCGCTCGCGCCGCGCGACGCGATGTACCAGCAGACGCCGGCACAGACCACGGCCAGTGGCACAAAGATCGCCGCCGGCCTCATCCCGCCCGACTCCGCATGTTCACCTCGGCCGGTTCGCGCCGGCCCCGTGGCACCGCGATGGTGCTCATCGCGTCAATGTACACCGGCCCCGACACGCGTCACATCGCGAGGGCGCGGGGGCAGGGCTGAGTTGACCTCGGCCCGCCCCTGTGTGTCAACGCGCGCCGGCATCGCTCAGCGACGCTGCCCTTTGGCGAGCTGGCCGCGAAGCAGGAACGTCTTCGGGAACTTCCCCTCGCCGCACAGTTTGAACGAGCCGAAGTCCCTGAACCACGGGCCATCCGGGGCGTCCGGAGCGGTCTCTCTCCACAGCTTCAGAGCGTAGAGATCCTCCGCGTTGATCATGCGCTCCCGGACGCGCTCGACGAGGTGTTCCCGCAACGCGACTGGCAGATCCGTCCACTGGATCTTCGGCATCAGTCGCCGAACGTCAGGCGGGCGAGCTCGTCCTTCAGACGAGCCTGTTCAGCGGGGTCTTTCGACTGCGCAAGTCGCTCGGCGACGTCGAGGAAGTGCTGCTTCTCCCGGTCGGCGGCAGCGAGACCCGACGCTATGAGATCGACGAGCACACGGCTCGCGCTCGTTCGGCGGGACTTCGCGAGGGACTTGACGCGACGGGCGACGCGTGGCGGGAGGCTCACGCTCTGGCGGACGGGCTTGTCGGCGGCGGGCATGGGTGCATCTTACACCAAACTGCACCACGATGCAGCGCTCGTCGTGTCGGCGTGTCCCTTCGGCGACAGGGTTCCGGTCACCCGTCGAGGGCGCGGGGACAGGGTTCAGTTGAGCAGTTGCGCCAGCACTTCCATGGGGATGCGAGCCGGGGTCGCAGCTCAACTGAACCCAGTCCCCTGAGTTCACGACCAGTTCAACGCGAGAGCCTTGCACGAAGCCGAGCGATCGCGTCCGGGCCGGGCACAGCTGACGCGGATCCGGACGTCAACTCGGCCTCCCGCCGATCCGCCTCTCGTTCCCAGGCCGACTCGATCTCGGGATCGGCGTCCAGGCTGGCGATCAGACGTTCCAGCAAATGCGACCGATCGGCGGGTCCGAGCTTCATGACTTCGGCTTCCAGAACATCCAGGCGAGTGCTCACGCAGACCTCCGAGCGACGAGTGCGCGACGGGTCACAGGATAGCACGCCCCGGGGGGGCGGTAGGGCTCGCGAGAGGCGACGGCTCCGCGTCGCGAGGGCGCGGGGACAGGGTGCAGTTGAGCAGTTGCGCCATCACTTCCCCCGGGGATGCGAGCCCCGGTCGCAGCTCAACTGCTCAACTGAACCCAGTCCCCTGAGTTCCTTGAGTTCGCTGAGTCACGGCTCCCTGAACGCGCTCCCCCGCCGGCCCTACTTCGGGTCTTCCTCTCGCACCTGGCGGAACTCGCCGCCGTTGCGCGCGGCTAGGCGCTGGAGAAGGGGCTCGTCGACGCCGAGGGCGCCCATGGCGATCGTGTGGAGGCGGACGCGGGGATAACGGTTCGCCTCGACGGCCCACTGGAGGATGACCTCGGGGTCGGTGATCTCCCCCACCGTCGGGCTGCCGTCGGTCAGGAAGGTGACGGTGTCGGGGCCGGACGGGAGACGCGTGGACCACGCGTCGGCTTCGGCGAGGCCGAGACCGGCGCGGAGGGCGGCGTGGAAGTTGGTATCGCCGTCGGGGGACCGCGCGCGGACGAAACCGATGGCGGAGTCCACGTTCGCGCGGTTGGCGGGGACCATGCGCGGGTTCCACGACGCGACGTCGGTCGAGAAGGCCCACAGCGCGATCTGCGTGCGAGCGTCGAACGTGCGGAGCGTGGCGGCGATCTCGTTCTGGCACGCGGTCTGGATCGTCACGGTCGGCTGGCCGCCGAGAAGGCGCGCCGCGAGTCCTGACGGCGGCGCGAAGTTGCGGTTCGTGCTGCGGCTCACGTCGAGGACGAACCCGACGCGCGCGGACCACAGTTCGACGCCGTAGTAGGTCGGCGGCGGGTCTTCGGCGTAGCGGCCGTCGGACTTCGGTTTCTTCGCGGGCGGCAGGAACCCGCCGCGCGACGCCGCGAGGGGGCGTTCCCGCTCCCACCACGAAACCCAGTTCGCCGCGCGCTGGCCGAG
>JAIOPE010000093.1:48314-53690 GCA_021414065.1 Planctomycetota bacterium | reverse complement strand
GGTGTCGGCTGACGCGTGGAACGCTGTGTCCGCCGAGTTGCCGGCGCCGGGAGAGTCGTTCCGTGGTCGCGCGAAGGTGCGCCGCAATCACGAGGCCGCGCCGGCAACGGTGTTCCGCGCCGAAGGCAGTCGCGTCCGCGTCGTGTTCGACGAACCGGTGCGTGCCCCGGCGCCCGGGCAGGCACTCGTCGTCTACGACGATCGCGAGTACGTTCTCGGTGGCGGTTGGATCACAGGGGCGCGTCCTTGACGATTGCGCCGGTGGTCATCGCGGACACCGCGACCGCGATGTGGAGTCAGAGAATCAGCGCGGCCCGGGTCGCGTGGAACGCAGGCCCGGGCCGCGGCAACGTCGGAGCGACGAAGGACTACAGCGATTCCTTCAGCGGGCGGCCGGCCTTGAAGCCGACGGACTTGCTCGCCTTGATCTTGATCGCTTCACCGGTCTTCGGGTTGCGACCCATGCGGGCAGCGCGCTTCTTGACCTTGAAGGTGCCGAAACCGACGAGGGAGACCTCGCCCTGCTTCTTCAGACCCTTCGCGATCGACTCGAGCACTGCGGCAACGGCGCGATCCGCCGCCGCCTTGCTGTCGCCCATTTCCTTCGCAACTGCCTCATTCAGGGCTGCACGATTCATACCCAACCTGGCCTTCCTCGGGTCGCCCCCGGACGGACACAACGGCACGACTCTCGCGGACCACCGCGGCCGCGAACTGAGCCACACGGTAGGCCCGGCCGGTCGCGCGCACAAGGAAGAAAGTGATGGAAACCTGATGTTTCCTCGCTCGCAGGGCGATCCACGGTGCGGGTCGGTGTCCGTTGCGTGGCGGCGCGGGGTCGATTCGGCCGCGCGGGCTGGGCGTGCACGCTCGTGCCCCACCGCACGAGGGCGCCGACCCGGACCGAGGGGCGCAGACTTTGACGACCTCCCGACGAGCCCCGGCGTCGCTGCTCGTCGAACCGTGACGCGCCGGAGCCGTTGGAGTGAGCCGTGGCCAGGAGTCTGACGTGACGCCCGTTGGGTCCATCCGACCGGCCGCGCTGCGCGCGGCCGGCGCCGCGGTGGCGTTTGCGGCGGCACTTGGCCCGACCGCTGCTGGAGATCGCGGCGACCTGTGCCGTGTTCTGCTGGTGGACGTTTCGGCGAGTTGCGGCGGGGAGGTGCCGTCACCTGCGGAGATGGCGGCGCTCGCGGACGGGATCGGCCGAGGCGACCGGGTCGCGGTGGTTGCGTTCGCAGACGGGGCCGAGACGATCGCGGAGCCGACGACCGCTCGGGACGTCGCGCCGCGCACGCCTCGGCTCGGGCGCTGGGCGACGTCGCTCGCGGCAGGGCTCCGGGCGGCTGCGACGATGCGCCCGCCCGGTGGCCGACTCGAGATCCTGGTTGCGACCGACGGAAACGTCACGGACGACGCGGCATCGATCGATGCTGCGGTGACCACGCTCTGCGAAGCGCGGGGTGGCGTGGAGTTGCGGACTCTTCGGCGTGCGGGCGTTGCGCTCCCCTCGTCGGTGGCGGAGTTGCGCGGGCCGGGGCGCGCAGCCCTGGGAGAGGTCATCGCGCTCGAGGCCCGCGGCGTCGCAGCGGAGGGTGGCGCCACCGTCGAGTTGCTCGGCGGCGGGGCCGTGATCGAGCGTCGCCGCGTGGACCGGTCGGGTGCCTTCCGTCTCGTGTTCACGCGGATCGCCGATGCGTCCGGGCTCGTCTCCTGGGAGGCCCGGACACCCGAGACCGCCGACGTTCGGCCGCCCGCCGCGCGTGTCGTGGTGACGGCGCCTGAGTCGTGCGTCGTCGTGTCGCACGGGCCCATGCGACGTGAGCTCGCTGCGGCGCTCGGAGCCGGTGCGCGCGCGATCGACGTCTCGCGCGAAGCGCCGACCGCGCAGGATTTCGCGTCGCGAATCGACGGAGCGGGGGCCGTCGTGCTCGACGACACCGCGCCCGTCGAATTGCGTCCGCTCGAGGAGTCGCTCCGGGCGTTCGTGCGAGGCGGAGGCGGGTTGCTTCTCTTCGGCGGCCCCGCGTCGTTCGGAGCCGGCGGATGGCGCCCCGACGGCCCAGGCGACGGCATCGAGTCCATCCTTCCGCTCCGTTGCGAGCCGCCGGACTCGGCCGGCGTGGCGGTCTACCTGGCGATCGACGGCAGCGGTTCGATGGGGGAGCCGTGGGCGGCGGCCGGCGCGCCCGTGCTGCGCGACGCGGCCGCGCGCGCTGCCGCACGAGCGCTCGTCAGGGCGGCGCCGCGCGGCGCGACGATGTTCGTACGACGGTTCCGCGAGTTCCCGGTGCCGCAGGGGGGCGCGCCGTCGCTCGTCGATCTGACCGGTCCGGCCGAACTGACCCAGACGCGGCGCGCCGACGGGGTGCGCGCCATCGATGCGCTGCCCGCGCCCGGTGGGTCCACAGCGTTCGTCCCGGTGCTCACCGAGGCCGCGGACCTGCTCGCATCGCGCTCCGAGCCGACGCGCATCGCGCTGTTCCTGACCGACGGGCGATCGTCGGAGGCGCCATCGGCGATCGAGGCCGCGATCCGCCGTCTGCTCGCGGCAGGCGTCCGCGTCGCCGTCGTCGCCCCCGGGCGGCTCGATGCCGGGGCGGCGGACGCCTCGTTCCTGGTGGCCGCGGCGTCGGTAGCCGACTCGGCCGCCGCCCCGGCCGGCGTCTCGGTCGGCGTTGCAATCCGCGCCGCCGTCGAACCGGAGCGCCTCGCTGACGTCCTGGTCGAGACGCAGCGCGAGATGGGGGACGGCCGCGCGATCCTCAGCGCGCGAGACGTCGCGCCCTCGGCCGACGCGGCGACTCTCGACGCATCGGGAGTTCCGCCAGCGGACTGGCCGCGACATGCTCTGCAGATGAACCGAACGTGGCCGGCGCCGGATGCGGTCGTGCTCGCCCGGTCGCCAGACGGGGCGCCGCTCGCGGCGGTCCGCGCGGAGCCGGGTGCCGGACGGGTCGGAGCGATCGCGGCCCGTGTCGGCGACCCGGCCTGGCTCGACGGCGACGGCGGCACGTCGATGGCGTCGGCCATGCTCGGAGCCGTCCGGCGCCGCGGCGCTGCGACCGTGCGCGTCGTCGCCGACGGGGCCACGCTGCGTGCGAGATTCGACCTTCGACCCGGCACCGGTACACCGGCGCGGGCGGTGTTCTCGGCTGCACGCGTCGAGATCGGGTCCTCGCCCCTCGCGGGGCCGGACCGCGACGGCGTGATGTCGGCCGACACGGTTGCCGGCGCGGACCGCGTGGACTTCGTCACGGCCGACGGATCGGTCGTCGCCGCAGCAGGAGTGGACCGGGTCGCGCGGCCCGAGCTGCTGCCCGCTGCGCCTCTCGATGTCGATGCGCTCGCCGCGCACCTGCGGCGTGTGGGCGGCAGCGGCGCCCAGCATGGAGACCGGCCGGACGACGGCGTGTCGCTTCGGCCCTGGCTCGCCGCCGTCGCCGTGGTCCTCTTGGTGGCGAGCTCGATCAAGTCGCCGTCGCGTTCAACCCGATGAACACAGTAGTCCCGTGTCCTGGAGGTTCGACATGCTTGCGCCGCGACTCGTCCTGAGCAGTTTCCTCAGCGTTGCTCTCGTCGCCCTGGCTGCCGGGTGCGCCACCACGCGCAGCGGAGACGACGGCGTGGACGTCTCGAGGGGCAACGCGACGACCAGCGCGCTGCTCCGGCAACAGGTCGAAGAGATGCGGTTCATGCACCAGCAGGAACTCCTTTCGCGCATGCAGTACCTCGCTTCGATGGGCGAAGACGCGTCGCCTGCGGTGTGCGACGGAGCGAAGTCCGACGACTGGCTGGTGCGTTCGAGTTGCATGTGGGTGCTCGGCGCCATCGGCGACCGTCGCAACGTCGAAGTGGTTGCTTCCGGGCTGCACGACAAGGTGCCCGTCGTTCGCTACCAGGCGGCGTCGACCCTGGCTCGGCTTGGCGACGGACGCGGGTTCCCCGTGCTCGTCGAGGGGCTTGCGGACTCCGATCTGCAGAGCCGGTACAAGTGCTTCCAGGCGTTGAAGACGACCACGGGGCAGGACTTCGGATACCAGCACGACGGCGCCCCGGACGAACGCCGCCAGGCCGTAGGACGCTGGCTCGACTGGCTCGACGGCATCAAGTCGAGCGCGCTCTGATCGCACGTGCGCACGCCGGGTCGTAACGGCCTCCGGTACTGGCTCGCGTCGTTGCTCGTGCTGGCGCTCGCGGTGCCCCGTGTCGAGACTCTCCCGCTGTCCGAGCGCATCGCCGACGTTCCCCCGCCGGAGATGCTCGTGCGCGTGGCGGCCGGCGGCACGGCCGGCGTCCGGCTTGTCTACGACAAGCGCCGAAGCTGGTTCCGTGCGAAGACTGCCGAGATCTTCCCGCGGATCGCCCGTGGAACGATGCCGGCGGACTACGCCGAGGACGCCGCGGGCGCGCTGACCGAGCGGCGCGTCGAGGTTCATCTTCCGTGGTGGCGATGACGGTACTCTTGCGTGCCCCATGCGACTGCTCCAGGCCGCGCTGCTCACGCTGACGTTCGCTTTCGCCGGATGTGCGTCGGCGCCTCCGGTTCCCACGCGACAGGTTCCTGAGGCCGCGCGCATCGGCGAGGATCACGCAATCGCGTTCCGCGCGGCGGCCGAGTTCCGCGCGCGCGGCCGGATCGCGGATGCGATCGGCGCGATCGATCCGTACGTGGCGCGGCACCCGTGGCACGTCCCGACGCACCTGCTCTGGCAGGACGTTCTCAAGTCGGCCTATGGCGCGGAAGCCGCCCGCGCGTGGTACTCGGCACCGGCTCCAGGGGCGGAGGACGACCCGTCGCGGGGTCTCCTCGTCGCCCGTCTGCTCCCTGAGGACGACCCGCGCCGCGACGAGGGCTACGCGCGCGCAGCCGCCGACCAGCCGACGTCGCCCTGGCCGCGGCTCGCGCTGGCCGACGCAGCGCTCCGGCGCGCCGACCGCTTCGCCGCGAAGGCCGTCGGGCTCGAGGACTCCGGCCACAGCGCGGAAGCCGTGGTCGCGCGGGAGAACGAGTCGGCGGCGATCACCGCGGCCATCGACGAGGCGCGCCGCGCCACGACGATCGCACCGGACCTTGCGGACGCTTTCGGAACTCTGGCAGACGCGATGCTGGCCCGCCGGGACCGCGTGCCCGGCGCGGACATCGACCCCGCGGTCGGTCCTGCGCGTCGGGCGGTGGAACTCGACCCCGCGGAACCGAGGCATCAGGTGCGGCTCGCCGGCGCGCTCGGCCGATCCGGGGACGACGTCGGTGCGGCTGCGGCTCTGACGGCTGCCATCCTGCTCGCCCCCGAGGACGCGACGATCCTCGCGAAGCTCGGCCGGGTCCGCCTCGACCTGCGCGACGCCGTCGGCGCACGCCAGGTTCTCCGGGAG
>JAIOPE010000093.1:0-48307 GCA_021414065.1 Planctomycetota bacterium | reverse complement strand
TCTCCGGGAGTCGGTTCGGATGGCGCCGACCGACGCGGCGGCGTGGCACGACCTCGGCGTGGCCGAGTTCCGCCTGGGTGACCACGACGCCGCGACGTCGTCGTTCCAACGCGCGATCGCCATCGATCCGGAAGACCCACGTTCGTCGGAGGCGCTCGCGCTCTCGCTCGCTGCGGCGGGACTCCGCGAGGAAGCCGCCGTCGCCATGGAGCAGTACGTGGCGCACGGCGGCAGCGACCGGGAGCGGGCGAAGGCGTTCATTGCCGACATGCGGAAACCCCCGGCGGACGCGCGCTGAGCGGATAGCCTCGTCGGGATGTCGTCTCTCGCACGCACGCTCGCGATCCTGACGGTTACCGCGGCGGCGATCGGCGCGATCGCAGGGATGGCGCTGCGATCGATGGGCCCGACTTCGAGCGGTCTGCCGACCGACGGCGGGGGCCCGGTTGCACTCGGCCCGGTCGCGACGGACGCAGCGCCGCGCCGTCCTCACGGGCCGACGCCGAGAGTGGGCGGGACACGCACGCCACGGACAGCACCTCGCGACGGCGGCACGCGGCGCATCGTCGGTGACGACGCATCCGACGTCGTGCCGCTCGACCCGTCGTTCGGCGTGCGTCTGTCGTCGCCCGACGAAGCCACACGTCTCGCATGTGCGCTGGAGTTGCTCCGGTTGGGGTCCACGAGCGTGCGGTCCGTGGATACGCTCGCCACGAGCAACCCGGCCGGCGGACGGTTGCGCGACGCGATCGTCAACGCGCTCACCGCGCTCGGGAGGATCGAAGCCGGCGAGGACTACTCGCTTCTGACCGACGAGGCCAAGCTCGGCGTCGCGCTGAAGTACTGGGCCACGGTGGTCCCGCTGTCGGTGCTGCGCGACGAGCGCGCGCTTTACTGGGCGCGGGTGGTCGCCAGCGACCCCGAGCGTCTGGCGGTCGGTGGGATCGAGGCCGGCGAAGCGGCGTGGCACCGACTCGAACTCGGTGCGGTGCGCCACGAGGCGGAGCAGATCGGCGACGACGCCTGGACGAAGCTCAGGGCGGAGAACATCGACGCCTTCCGCGCGTGGGTAGCGTCGCTGGAAGCGAAGAACGGGGCCGATCGCAGCCGTGTGCGTGAGGCAAGGGAAGCGCTCGCCCGCATGGAGTGACGCGAACGGGGCCGGAGGCGCGGCAGCCGCGGTCTCAGGGGCGCAGCGAGACGAGGGCGCCCTTGCGCGTGACGAACAGGAGTCTGCCGCCGACGACTGCCGGCTGCGACGACATGTCTGCCTTCGCATCGAAGCGCCACGAGATCGAACCGTCGGCTGCGAAGCGAACGACCGAGCCGCGCTCCGTCGCCACGGCCCAACCGTCGCCGAGCGCAACGGGGGCGTGGCGCACGGGAGCCCCGAGCAGGTCACGCGACAGCGTCGCACCCGTGGACGGGTCGAGTGTCTGCACGCAGCCGGTCGCGGTGACGATCACCACGCGGGACGCCGCGAACACCGGCGCGGCGCGCACCGGGGAGCCGACTGCGACCGACCAGATCACCCGGCGCGCCCCGAGATCCACGCACGCCGCGCCGCCGCCGTCGCCCGCGACGACGACACGGTCGCCGAACGCTGCCGGCGCGCCCCACCGCGCGTCGTCCGGCAGGCGGATGCGGGGCTGCGCGTCGCCGGTCGCCGCGTCGAGGGCCACGATCTCGCCTTGCGCGTTGACGACCACGATGCGCGTGCCGGCGAGGCAAGGGTCGGTGATCGTACGCCCGACCTGCTTCGACCAGATCACGGCACCTGCGGCGTCGAGCAGTTGGGCGGTGCCGGACTCGGTCACCGCGAACACGCCCCGCGGGGTCCCGAGCAGCGCGCCGCGCACCGGCCCGTCGAACTTCAGGTTGCCGAGCTTCTCGAGCGTGCGAGCGTCGAGCACGAACCCGGCGCCGTCCAGCGTCGCGATGAACACATGTCCGCCGAAGAGCGCCGGAGCCGATGCCATGCCCGCGAGCGAACCGGTGGAGAAGGGGGCCAACAGGTCCTTCCCGTCCGTCGCCGACCGCAGCCGCACTCGGCCGTCGCGACCCGCGAGGATGACGCCCGTTTCCGACTGCACGGGCGCCGCCTGCACAGCGTCCGCGCCGGCGACTGCGAACTCGGCCCGCTTGGGCAATTCCACGTCCACGACGCCGCTCGAGTCCTCGGCGGCGCCGCTGCGTGTCACGGTGACATCGTCGAAGCCGTCGAGTCGCAGCACGAGCTTCGCGCCTGTGTCCACCGCGTAGTCGAAGCGCGGCAGGGGAGTCGTGCCGAGCGCGCGTTCCGTCGCGGCTTCTTCGAACACTGCGATGCCGGCGCCCGCCGGGTGGCTCTGGATGCGTACCGGCAGGCGGAACCGCGTGCGGAAGTCCACGTCCTTGTTGGCGCGGACCAGCCCGGACCGGATACGGAACGCCTCCGCGACGTCGCCCTTCTCGAGCGCGGCGTTCGCCAGGCCCTCGGCCTCGCGGATGTTCGAGAGCCGCCGTGCGCTCTCTGCGATGGGCGCTTCCAGGTTCATGCCGTCCACGTAGTCCCGCACGATCGCGTCGTAGAGGTCGCGCGGCTCGGCTCGACGGAGGTCCGCGCACATCGTCACGAACTCTCGGTAGGCAGCCTCCGCGTCCTCGAGCTTGCCTGCGCCGGAGAGTTCCTGTCCGCGGCCGTACGCCTCGCGGTGCTTCTCGAGGAGTTGCTTCTTCCGGAGCGACGCGAGTGCGCGCGCTCCTTCGCGCTCGACCGGGCCGAACGCTTCGAGCATCCCCTGGATCGCATCGCTCGTCTTCTTGTCGAGACCGTCCTTCATCCGCGCGATTCGCTTGCGGATCTGGTCGAGGCAGCGCGAGGTCTCGACCCAGTCCTGCGAGTCGCGGATCTTCGCCGCCTCCTCGGTGCGCTCGACGAGGTCGCGGAGGACCGCGGGGTCCTCCTTCTTGAAGACCTCCGCCGTGAACTTCTCTCTGGTTCCCGTGACGCGGACCGAGGCGGAGGTCGCCTTCTCGTAGAGCGCCGCGACCGAACCGTTCAGGTCGTCGAGGAACTCCTTTCGCAGGCGATTGAGACGATTGAGGTCGGTCGCTCCGAGCAGCTTGCCGTCGGCGCCGTCGAGTTGCTCGAGCCCCTTGTGATACCGCGCCAGGCACTCCGCCCAACTCCGGACCTGCGCCTCCGCCGCCTCGTTCGAGCTCTGTTCCAGCGCTTCGGCCAGCCGAGCGGCAGCCTGCTCCGTCTGCGACTTCGGGCCGAGCTTCACGAGCATCTCGCGGACCACGCGGATCTCGGTCGATTCGTCCTCCGAGAGGTTGCGCAACTCAAGCTGTTCCAGGATGGTGCGCGCCTCGTCCAACTGCTTCGAGCCTGCGGCCAGGCGCGCAGCCTGGATCTGCGTGGCGAATGACGGGCCGCTCATCATGGGGAGCGACACCAGGGCTACCAGCACAACGGCGACGGCGACCGCGAGCCGCTGCACGAGCCGCTTGCGGCGGAACTTCTCCGTCGACTCGATCTGCTCGACGCGCCGCGCGCAGTCCTTGCGCGAAGGATCGAGCTGGAGGATCCGCCGGTAGACGTCGAGGAGCCGCCGGTCGTCGTCGCCGGTCGCTTCGAGGAGCGACGCGGCGTCGTCGAGCATGAGAAGGCCGGCGGCCGGATCGCCCGCGGCGATCTGCGCGTTGGCGAGGCTGATCCTCACCGACGCGTCTTCGGGGCACGACCGCACTGCGATCTCGGCGACCTGAACCGCAGCGTCGGCGCGACCTGCGTCGAGGTGCAGCGTGGCGGCGGCTCGCGCGGCCTCGGCGCCCGCGACGAGGTCTCCGGCGTCGAGGAGAGCGCGCGCGAGCCCCTCCTGCGCGGCGGCCGAGTCCTTGTCGAGGCGCGAGGCCTGGCGGAACGCCTCGGCGGCGGCGGGGGCATCCGACGCTTCCGAGGCGTGACCGGCGATCACGAGCCACTGCGCTGCCGCGCCCTTCTTGTCGCCCGCCGCCGTCAGGGCGAGCACGAGCTTGCGCCGGGTGACGTCGTCGTCAGGGGCGTGCTCGAGGAGGCGGTTGAGGATCGCCGCGTTGCGCGTGTGGTCCTTCGAACGCACGAGGCCGTCCGCCGCCAGGGCGAGTTCCTGCGGCGTGGCCGCGCGCACGACCCCTGCGTCGAGCAGTTCGCCGAGCGCCTTCCACGAGTCGAAGCGTCCGATGTGCGTCGCCGCGAGCACCAGGTCCACGGTCCGCGTGCCGTCGGTGAACGGGAGCACGTGCTTCGCGTCCGCGCTCAGCTTCAGCGACGCCGGGTCCGGACCCTCGTCATCTCGGCAGAGAACCTCACCGAGCGGGCAGGTATCGCGCAGGCGCGACACCTCGTCCATGCGGCGCGCGGACTCCATCGAGAGAGAGACCACATCGAACCACGCGTTGCCGAACGGCGACAGGTCGGTCGGATCGCCCGAGATGAACTCGAACGCGCCCTGCTGCCACAGGAAGAGATCGTAGACGTCCTCGCCTGCGACGTAGCGGCGGGCGTCCGTGACGTCTGCTTCGGTGATCGTCCCCTTGTCTCTGAGGATGTCCTCCACGCCGATCGCCGGGTTGTTCTTCCGACGGGCCTGCTTCGTCGCCTGCTCGAGGTCCTCCGGCGTGACCTTCCCCTTCGCCACCAGGTACTCGCCGACGTGCTCCCGGAGGGCCTGACGAGCCGTCAGCAGCCCGCAACCGCGGGGGCCGAACACGAGGCGCCGCTCCTCGGATGCCGAGCGGATGACGAACGTGCCCGTCTGGCGAGACATCGCCAGGGTCTGGAGCACGTCGCCGAGTGCGAGGTTCTGGAGGTCGCCTTCAAATGCCATGGTGTGTGAACCGGGGGTTCACGCCCCTCATCGGACGGCGGTCGTGATCAGCCTGAGCGGAGTTCTATCGAAGCGAGACCGGAGGCTGTCGCAGGCTCTGCGCGTACGGCGCGCGGGCGATGCCGCGCTCGGTGACGATTCCCGAGATGAGGTGGGCGGGCGTGACGTCGAAGGCCGGGTTGTGGACGGGGAACCCGTCCGGCGCGGTGCGGACGCCGCCGATTCCGCGGACCTCGTCGGCTCCGCGGGATTCGATCGGGATCGAGCTTCCGTCGGCGATGGACGCGTCGATCGTCGTCGTCGGCGCGACGACGTAGAACGGGACGCCGTTGGCGCGCGCGAGTTCCGCGAGCGGGTAGGTTCCGATCTTGTTCGCGCTGTCGCCGTTCGCGGCGATCCGGTCCGCCCCGACGAACACTGCCTCGATCGCCCCCGTGCGGAGGAGCGACCCGGCGGCGGAGTCGGGCATCAGGAACCCGTCGATCCCACGCTCACGCAACTCGAACGCCGTGAGCCGCGCGCCCTGAAGGAGCGGACGCACTTCGCCGACGTAGACCGTCGGGCGGAGCCCCATCGCCTTCGCGGTGACGAACACGCCGAACGCGGTGCCGATCCCCGTCGCGGCGAGGCGACCGGTGTTGCAGTGCGTCAGGTACGTGCCGCCCTCGCGGAGGAGCGTGGCGCCGTAGCGTCCCATCGCGGCGCAGGCGGCTTCGTCCTCGGCGTGGATGGCGACCGCCTCGGCGAGAAGGCGCCGGACCACGTCGCGCGGCGCCGCGATGCCTGCGACGGCCGCCACGCACCGATCCACGGCCCACGCGAGGTTCACGGCCGTGGGGCGGGACGACCGGAGGCGTTCCGCGACGCCCTTCAGCACGGCCGCGAACTGCTCGGCGGACTGCGCCGCCGCGCCTTGCGTCCCGACGACGAGCCCGTAGGCCCCCGCGACGCCGATCGCTGGTGCGCCGCGCACGACGAGTCGCTGGATCGCGGAGCGCACGGCCTCCGCGTCGTCGCAGCGCACGAGCACGCTCGACTGGGGAAGTCGTGTCTGGTCGATGAACTCGAGCGAGCCGGGAAGTCCGTCCGGCGATGCGCTGCGCCACGCGACCGTCGGAATGGCGCCGGCCGGCGTGGACGGCGGAGCCGACGACTGCGAGCCGGGCGGCACGCGTCGGTCGTCCACGGTCAGACGAACTCGGACGGCAGACCGAGGTCCTGGCGCATCTTCGTGTTCTTCTCAACGACCTTCGCGCGCATCGCGTCGCGGTCGTCTCGGATGCGCTCCGCGAGGTCGGGATCGCCGACAGCCACGATCTGCGCCGCGAGGATTCCAGCGTTCGTTGCGCCGTACTCGCCCGCGGCAAGAGTGCCGACGGGCATGCCCGGCGGCATCTGCACGGTCGAGAAGAGCGCGTCGAGCCCGTTGAACGGTGGAACCGCCATCGGCACGCCGAGCACCGGGCGCGTCGTCTGTGCCGCAACGGCTCCGGCCAGGTGCGCTGCGCCGCCCGCAGCCGCGACGAACACGAGGCAGCCGGCTGCGTCTTTCTCTCGGACGTACCGCTGCACGCGATCCGGCGTGCGATGCGCGGAGGCGACGACCGCATCCCACGCGACGCCGAGCTTGTCGAGTTGCTCCATGCACTTGCGCATGACGGGGAGATCGCTGTCGCTGCCCATGAGGATGCAGACGCGGGCGGGGCCGGTCGGTTTGCCCTGAGGTTTGCTTGCGTTCATCGGAGGTCCTGACCGGTGAGGCGCTTGTAGATCTCGCGATAACGGGACGTCGTCTCGCGGACGACCTCCGGCGGCAGCTCCGGTGCGGGCGGCTTCTTGCCCCATCCGCTCGCCTCGAGCCAGTCGCGGACCGGCTGCTTGTCGAACGACGGCTGTGACTTGCCCGGCTCGTACATCTTCGCGTCCCAGTAGCGCGACGAGTCGGGAGTCAGGGCTTCGTCGATCAGGGTGATCTGCCCGCCGACCGTGCCGAACTCGAACTTGGTGTCGCAGAGGATGACGCCGCGGGACTCCGCGAAGTCGCCTGCCTTCTGGAACAACTCGAGCGTGACGTCGCGCAGCTTCGCAGCGGTGTCGGTTCCGACGATCTTCGCCATCCGACCGAAGTCGATGTTCTCGTCGTGCTCGCCGACGTCGGCCTTCGTGGACGGCGTGAACACCGGGTAGGGCAGACGATCCGACTCGCGAAGCCCGGCGGGCAGCGGGATGCCGCAGACGCGGCCCGTCGCCCGGTAGTCCTTGAGGCCGCTGCCTGCGAGGTACCCGCGCACCACGCACTCGACCGCGAATGCCTCGCACTTCTTCACGAGCATCGTGCGCCCTCGAAGCACGTCGGCGTGGCGCCGCACCGCCTCGGGCATCTCGTCCACGTTTGCCGTGATGAGGTGGTTCGGAACCACGCTCGCGAGCTTCCTGAACCAGAACTCGGAGACGGCCGTCAGCACGCGTCCCTTGTCGGGGATGCCGTTCGGCAGGATCACGTCGAACGCCGAGATCCGGTCCGTCGTGACGATGACGAGTCGTTCGTCGTCACCCGGGATGCGGTAGAGATCGCGGACCTTCCCGCGGCCGAGGAGTTCGAGTCCGGCGAGGTCCGTTCTGGTGACGACAGGGGAGGTGGACATGCCGGAAAGGCTACATCCCCTGGGGACATGGTCCGACATGCGCCGACGGGGGCGTGGCGGACGTGACTTTGTGGGGTCCCCGCCGCCCGGCGGCCCGACAATGCGCGGGTGACACCCGTCGCCCGCGGCACCGTCGTCGCTCCGCCGTCGAAGAGCCACGCGATTCGCGCGCTGATTTGCGCCGCGCTCGGCGCCACGCGGGGCGACGGGAGCCCCGAGGAACGGTACAACGTCGTTGCGTTCGCGCGGGGACCGCTGCCTGACGACGTCGTGGCCGCAGTCGGCGCGCTGCGGGCGCTCGGCTTCGACGTGGACGTTGCCGATCGCGCGGGTGCGGCGGAGGTTCGTGTCCGCCCCGAGCCCGGCGGCATTCCGAATCCCACTGCCACGCTCGATCTCGGCGGGTCCGCCACGGCGCTCCGCCTCTTCGCCGCCGTCTGTTCGCTGGGGCCCGGACCCTACACACTCACTGGGAACGCGCAGCTTCGCCGACGGCCGGCGGGGGCGATCGTCGAGGCACTGCGGGCGCTCGGCGTGACGGTCCACGGTGCGGGCGCAGCGGATGTCGGTGCCGCCGCGCTGCAACCGCCTCTCGTGGTGTCGGGCGGCCCGCCGCGCGGCGGGGAGGTCGCACTCGACGCGTCGCAGTCGTCGCACGTCGTCTCGGCGCTGCTGCTCATCGCGGAGGTGCTCCCCGCGGGACTTCGCATTCGCGCGAAGGGGCTCGTTGCGTCGCGCCCGTACATCGACCTGACCGTGAGCGTGATGCGGTCGTGCGGCGCCGACGTAGCGGAGCGCGACGGGGCGTGGGACGTCGGGCCCACCGGCGGCTACCCGCGCGCCGGGCGGATCGACGTCGAGGGAGACTGGTCGTCCGCCGCGTTCCTGTTGGCGGCGGGCGCGGCGACCGGCGGCGACGTGCGTGTGGAGGGGCTCAACCCCGACAGCGCTCAGGCCGACCGCCGGATCGTCAGCATCCTCGGCGACTTCGGGGCGGCCGCCTGGCCCGTGGACGGCGTTCCCCGAGGATTGGGCGACCTGGAGTGGCCGGTGGACGTCGATCTGGGAGACGCGCCCGATCTCGCTCCGCTCTTCGGCGCCCTCGCCTGTCTCGTTCCGGGGACGAGCCGTGTCCGCGGGGCCGGCCACCTGCGCATCAAGGAAACGGACCGGATCGCGGAGGTCGTCCGCTGCGCCCAGGCGCTGGGCTGCGTCGCCCGCGAGTTTCCGGACGGCTTCGAGGTGACTGGCCCCGCGACGCGCGGCGCGACGATCAACCCCGCGGGGGACCACCGACTCGCGATGGCCTTCGCGGTCGCCGGGCTCGTCGTTCCCGGCACGCGAATCGCTGATCCGGAGTGCGTCGGCAAGAGCTATCCGGCGTTCTGGCAGGACCTCGCGAAGTTGACCGGCGTCGCAGCCGGCGGCCCCTGAGCCGCCGTTCCGAGTGGTCGCTCCGAGCCTCCGGGAGCCTGTGAGCCCGAGCTGATTCCTTGTCCGCCCGGAGTCGAGGCGGGATCGTGCAGTGTTCGACGTCGGCCGATCGGCCGCCGCCGGTTCCCCTCCGGAGAGTCCATGGCCCAAGTCAGCAAGGACGGACCGAGTACGCCCCCGAGCGACGTCCCGCAGGGCGCAGGCGCCCCCGGGGCAGCGCAGCCGGGCGGCCCGAAGCCGCCGCTCCGCCACAACCTGCCCATGAAAACGGCGCCGGTCGTCGGCCGACGGCAGGAGATGCAGGCCATCGCTGCGGCATTCGAGAGGTCCAGGGCGGCGGGTCGTCCGGGGCGGGTCGAGGTCGTCGGCCGTCCTGGAATCGGCGCGACGACGGTCGCGCTGGAACTCGCGCGCCGTGCGGGCGCCCGGTTCGCCGGCGGCGCCTGGCTCATGGACGTCGGGATGGGTGCCGACATGGCGTGGGCCGACGTCGCGGCAGTCCGCGGTCGCGGTCGCACGTCCGACCTCGCCGCGACGGCGCGGAAGGAGAAGGAGAACTTCGCGGAGGGGCCGCAGGCGATCCTCGTTCTCGACGGCATCCGCAACGCCGACGACCTGCTCGCGGCGATGCCGCTTGAGAGCCGAACTCCCCCGTTCGTGTTCGCCGTCTGCGAGAAGCCGACGGGCGTCACCGACGACGTCGTCGAAGTCTCCGACGTGCCGCCCCAGGGTGCGCGCCGGATTTGCCAGGCGATGCTGCAGAACGCAGAAGGCGTCGAAGTCCCGGCCGTGCGGAGCATCGACGGACTGGGCATCACGACCAGCATCGCCGCGCGTACCGCGATGGCGTTGCAGGGACGCGCCGGTCCCCTGCTCATCGAGGATCTGCCGAGTGCCACGATGCGGCTCATCCCGCTCGTCGCGCAGAACTCCACCTGCCTCGAACTCCTGCTGCTCGCCTCGGTGATGCACCCATCGCGCATCGCGGTGGACGCGCTGTTCGGTGGCGTCACGGCCGTGCGACGCGGCCGCGGCGAGGAACCGAAGCCGGAGGAGATCGGGAACGCGATCCTCATTCTGGCGCGGGCCGGCCTCGTGGACCCGCAGGACGACCGGCGCATCTCGATGCATCCGATGATCCAGGACCTCGTGCGGCAGATGGCGAAGGGCGAGGAGGACCTGCTGGTCGCCCGCGAGTCCGCTGCGTGGGGCCTGTGCCAAGAGGCCGAGGCCGCGATGGAAGCGGCGGACGGCGTCGAAGGCGTCGAATTGATCACGTGCGGGCTGCACCAACTCCGGCATGTCGAAGCGCAACTCGCCGGCGAGGCGAAGGCGGCGGTCGCGGATGTCCGCGGGCGCCTCGAGAAGGCGCTCGCGATCACGGCCTAGCAGGACGCTCACATGACGACGCCGAACGCTGCCCCCGATTTCCAGACGATGATCCTGCGGCTCCAGGAGTACTGGGCACGCCAGGGTTGCGTCATCCTCCAGCCGTACGACGCTGAGGTCGGGGCGGCGACGTTCTGCGCATCGACGTTCCTCGCGTGCCTGGGGCCCGACCCGTGGCGCTGCGCGCACGTGCAACCGTGCCGCCGCCCGACGGACGGTCGCTACGGCGAGAACCCGTTCCGGTTCCAGAGGTACTACCAGTTCCAGGTGGTCATGAAGCCCGCGCCGGCAGCGTCGCAGGAGCTCTATCTCGGCAGTCTCGAGGCACTCGGAATCGATCTGAAGAAGCACGACGTGCGGTTCGTCGAGGACGACTGGGAGTCGCCGACGCTCGGTGCGACGGGGCTCGGCTGGGAGGTCTGGCTCGACGGCATGGAGGTGACGCAGTTCACGTACTTCCAGCAGATCGGCGGGTTCGACCTCGATCCGGTTTCGCTCGAGCTGACGTACGGACTCGAGCGCGTGGCGATGTACCTGCAGGGCGTGGACACTGCGTTCGATCTCGCCTGGGTCGTCGACGCGCCGGGCCGCAAGGGGTTCACGTGGGGCGAGGTCTCGCGCCGCGCGGAGCGCGAATTCAGCGCGTACAACTTCGAACACGCGCCGGTGGACGTGCTCGCGAAGCAGTTCGACGAGCACGCGACCGCCTGCCGCGATCTGTGCGCCAAGGCCCTGCCGCTCCCCGCGCACGATCACCTCATGCACGCGTCGCACACCTTCAATCTCCTCGACGCTCGGGGCGCCATCGGCGTGAACCAGCGGGCGCAGTACATCGGCCGCGTCCGTGAACTCGCCCGCACGTGCGCCGAGACGTGGCTCGGACGCGAGGTCGCAAAGTGAAGCCGGGCATGCGCGCGGCCGCCTTGGCGTTGGCGCTCGCTGCGTCCGTCTCGGCATTCGGTTCACCCGACGCCCCCGTGGACCCGCTCGATCCGCTGCGCCCGGCGCTCGCCCGTCAGGACGAACTCGCCGAGAAGAAGCAGTGGGACACGATCGTGAACGAGGCCCGCGCGAAGGCGAAGGACGGCACCCCGGAGGCCTTGTACCTGCTCGGCCGGGCTCTCGGAAACGTCGCGGTGGTGCGCAAGTCCGAGGGCAAGGAAGACGACGCCCGCCGTCTTCTCCTCGAGTCGGAACGTTGCTTCCAGGACGCGAAGGAGTCGGGGATCGTCGTCTTCCCTCCGGCATACCTCGGGCTGGCCCGCTGCGCGCGTTCCAGGGGCGATCTCGACACCGCTGCCGCGCAACTCCGCGCCGCGCTGAAGATCGCGCCGGGCTTCAAGGCTGCGGCGATCGACCTGGCCCAGGTGTGCGCACAGAAGGGCGCCGGCGCCGAAGCGGAGTTCATCCTCCGGCAGCAGCTCGAGGTGCGCCCGGGCGACCCGGAGATCCGCATCCTGCTCGGCATGATCAAGCTGGCCCAGGGCCGGGCGGGCGAGGCGGAGCAGGAGTTCCGTGCGGTCGTGAAGGCGTTCCCGGACAACGCTCCGTCGCGGAAGCTCCTTGCGAGCGCACTCATCGCGCAGCGGAATTACGCAGAAGCCGCTCAGCACCTCGACGCCTACGTGAGGATGGATCCGAAGGACGACGAGGCGTACCGCGTCCTCTTCCTCTCGAAGATGAAGCTGAAGGACCGCCAGGGTGCCCAGAAGGTGCTCGAGGTGGTGCGCCGCGAACTGCCGGGGACCGAGGCCGCCCAGTGGGCTGAGGCGGTCGGCGCCGACTACGCGAAAGACCCCGAGTCGTTCGAGACGGCCGACGAGCGCACGCCGCAGGCGCTCGCCCGCAAGCTCGACTCGAAGGACTCCGCGGTGGTCTTGCAGGCGCTCAGCGACATGCGTGCGATCCAGTGGCCCGCGCTCCCGAGCGCGGTGTACCGCCTGCTCGCGCCCGCCGCGGCGGGCGCGGATGTCCGCCGCGCGGCGGTGAGACTCATCGGCGACCAGAAGGACCCGCGCACGCTCACCGTGCTGGAGATCCTGCTGTTCCACCCGAAGGAGCAGGACCCGTCGCAGGAAGTGCGCCGTGAGGTCGCGAAGGCGATCGCCGGGCTGCCGTCGGCCGCGATCATCCCCGTGCTCTACCGCGCGATCGACCAGGGCGACATCGACGTCCGCGAGTCCGCCGTGAAGGGGATCGCGACCGCGACCGGCAAGTACTTCCGTGAGAAGCTCGAGGTCGCGACCGACGCCGCCGCGTGGCCGGCGGAGCGTCAGCTCTACGACAACTGGTGGCGCAGTGCCGGGGGCTCGCTCGCGAAACGCGACGCGCTCGCGCTGCTCGCGAAGATCTTCGAGCCGATCCAGCAGGGCCGGAAACGACTGGCGGAGTACACGCTCGCCGCGCTCGAAGACGCCGACGCCCGGACCTGGCGCGCGGGGTACGACCTCTTCCGTTCGCTGACGGCGCAGGACTTCGGCGCGGCGACGGGCGAGCCGGACACGGCCGAGCGGTCGCGGATCGCGCAGGCGTGCCGTTCCTGGTTCTACGCGAACGGAAACAAGGACTAGACACCGCGATGCCCGACCTCCTGTTCGAACTGCGCACTGAGGAACTTCCCGCGAAGGACGTCCGCGCCGCCGCGGGTGCCCTCGAAGTCGCGTTGCGCGACGCGCTCACCGCCGCAGGACTCGCGCCGGAATCCACGTCCGCAGCGTGGACGCCGCGCCGAATCGCGCTCTTCGCGACGCGCGTGCCGCTGCGATCGCCCGACCGCGAGGAGCGTGTGAAGGGGCCCCGCGTGGCCGCAGCCTTCGACGCAGCGGGCGCGCCGACGAAGGCCGCCGAGGGCTTCGCGCGCAAGGTCGGCGTGACGGCGGCGGACCTCATGCGCGACGGCGAGTTCACGTGGGCCGCGGTTCGTACGCCCGGGCGCGACGCAGCGGCGGTCATCGCCGAGACTCTGCCGCTGCTGCCGTCGAAGGCGGGCTGGCGGAAGACGATGCGGTGGGGCGTCGCGCAGACGTTTGCGCGGCCGATCCGCGGCGTGGTCGCCATCTTCGGCAGCGACATCGTCGGATGTGAGATCGCCGGGCTCCGGTCGGGCCGCACGACGCAGGGGCACCGGTTCCTCGTGCCCGAGCCGATCGAACTCGCGACCGCCGACCGCACTTCGTACCTCGGCGCGTTGCGCGCGGCGAAGGTCGTCGCGGACCCGGGTGAGCGCCGCGCTGCCGTGCTCGGCGTTGCGAGCGCCGCTTGGCCGGGCATCGCTCCACGCGAGGAACTCATCGAGGAAGTCGTCAATCTCGTCGAGTGGCCGTCGGCGATGCTCGGCGGCTTCGCGACGAAGTACCTCGAACTACCGCCGCGCCTGCTCGTCACCGTGATGGAGCACCATCAGCGGTTCTTCCCGTGCTACGACGGCGCCGGCGCGCTCGCTCCGCACTTCGTCGCGATCCGCGACCGCGAGCAGGACACGGCCGAGACGTCGCGCCGCGGCTTCGAGCGCGTCCTCGTGCCGCGCCTCCACGATGCGATGTTCTTCCTCGCAGAGGACCGGAAGACGCCGTTCCGCGACCGTCTGGAGCGGCTGCGGACTGTCACGTACCACCGGAAGCTCGGCACGCTGTTCGACAAGGCGGAGCGCCTCGCCGCGACGTGTGCGTCCATCGCGCCGAGTCTCGGCGCAGACCCGGAGCAGGCGGCCGCGGCGGGACGTCTCGCCAAGTGCGACCTGGTCACCCAACTGGTCGGCGAGTTCCCCGAACTGCAAGGTCACGTGGGTTCCGTGTACGCGGCGCTCGACGGTGAGGCGCCCGCGGTCGCGGAGGCACTCGACTGGCAGTACCGCCACGATTTCGACGGTTGCGCCGCGCCGTCGCCCGTGGCGCTGACGTTGGTCCTGGCCGAGAACCTCGACATCGTGTGTCAGTTCGGGACGAAGGTGGGCTTGCCCACCGGCTCCACCGATCCGTTCGGTGTGCGCCGGGCCGCGCTCGCGCTGATCGACGCGTGCGAACGCTGGGCGCCGTCGCTGCGACTCACGGACGCGCTCACCGCCGCGGGCGGCGACGCGGCGGTCTTTGCCTTCCTGGACACCCGTCTCCGTCAGCGGTTCCGCGACCGCGGCGTGCCGCCGGACCACCTGGATGCGATCGGCGCGTGGAACTCCGTCGGTGAGTTCCGCGGGAAGGCGGACGACCTCGCGGCTCTGGCGCTGCTCCCCGAGTTCGACGCACTGCTGCAGGTCGCCGAGCGCTGCAGGAACATCACGAAGAAGTCCGACGCTCCTCAGGCGGCGGTGCGCGAGGAGTTGCTCGTCGAACCGGCCGAGATCGCGCTCTTCGCATCCTGGGGCCCGCACCGCCACCTCGCGGCCGGGGGCGCCGTCGTCGGACGCGCCGAGGTCGCAGCCATCGTCTCGACCCTCGCTGCGCCGCTCCAGCGTTTCTTCGAGGACGTGCTCGTCAATGCCGACGACGCCGCCGTCCGAACCAACCGCCACGCGCTCCTGCGCGAGATCGACGCCACGATCCTGCGGTTCGCCGACCTCTGCAAGGTCGTGAGGAAGCGCGCGTGATCGATCTCCACTCCCACATCCTCCCGGGCGTGGACGACGGGGCGAAGACGATGGAAGACTCCGTTGCGATGTGCCGCATGGCCGCCGCAGCGGGGACGAAGACGATCGTCGCGACGCCCCACATGCTGCACCCGCAGTTCCACGTGCCGGGCCCGCTCGCGCAGCGGAAGGTCGAGGAACTTCGCGCGGCTCTCGCCGCGGCGGGCGTGGGGATCGAAGTCGTCCTGGCGGGGGAGATCCACTGGTCCGTGAACGTGCCCAAACTGCTGGAGTCGGGCGAGCTTCTCCCCCTTTGCACGAAGCGGAAGTACATCCTGTTCGAACTGCCGTCGTCGCACGTTCCGGCCGCGTTCCGCGACGTGTGCTGGCAGTTCCACCTCGCCGGCATCTACCCGGTCCTCGCGCACCCCGAACGCAACGCCGAATTCTGCGACCACCCGGAACGCCTCGAGCCGTACCACGACGCGGGAATCCTCATGCAGGTCACGGCGATGAGCCTCGTCGGCGACTTCGGCCGCCGCGCGAGGAAGACGTCGGAACGATGGCTCGAGCAGGGCATCGTGGACCTCATTGCCTCCGATGGCCATTCGTGCCGGTCTCGGCCGCCGGTGATGGACGGGGCCGCGAAGGTGGTCCGGAAGCTCGCCGGCGCCACGGCGGAAGACTGGCTGCTGCGTGAGGTCCCGCGGCGCGTGCTCGCCGGCGAACCGGTGCTCGGATGAGCGCCGCGAACGGAACGGTCCTCGTCACCGGCGGCGCCGGGTACGTCGGCGGCTTCGCGGTGCGCGCGCTCCTCGCGGCAGGCGAGCGCGTCGTCATCCTCGACGACCTGTCCACGGGGCACCGCGAGAACGTGCCCGCAACCGTGCCGCTCGTCGTCGCCGACCTGCGCGACGCCGCGGGCGTTCGCTCCGCGCTGGCCGACGTGCAGTTCGACGCCGTCATGCACTTCGCCGCCAACGCCTACGTCGGCGAGTCGGTGCGCGACCCCCGCAAGTACTGGGAGAACAACGTCGGCGGAACGCTCAACCTGCTCGGCCTCTGCCTCGATCGCGGCGTCGGCGCGTTCGTGTTCAGCTCGACGTGCGCCGTCTACGGCGAACCGCCCGTTCCCGCACTCCGCGAGGACCTCCCGCGGGCGCCGGTCAACCCGTACGGTCGCACGAAGGCCGTCATCGAGCAGGTGCTCGAGGACTACGCCGCTGCGACCGGCCTGCGATCCTTCCGTCTCCGGTACTTCAACGCGTCGGGGGCGTCGGAGGACGGCACGCTCGGCGAGGACCACGAGCCCGAGACGCATCTGATCCCGCTCGTCCTGCGCGCGGCGACGACGCAGTCGCCGCTGAAGGTGTTCGGCACCGACTGGGCCACGCCCGACGGCACGTGCGTCCGCGACTACGTCCACGTCGAGGATCTCGCGTCGGCCCACGTCGCGGCGATCCGTCGCCTGCGCGATGGTCACGCCGGGGGCGCGCTCAACCTGGGCACCGGCCGCGGGACCTCCGTGAAGGAGATCATCGAGGCGGCCGAACGAGTCAGCGGGCTGACGGTGCCGTGGACGGCTGCGCCGCGCCGAGATGGCGACCCACCGTTCCTCGTCGCCGCTCCGGGACGCGCGGCGGAAGTGCTCGGATGGGCGCCGCGGTGGACGTCGATCGACCGGATCGTCGGTTCCGCCTGGAAGTGGCACCAGCGCGGCCGATCCCAGCCGTAGCACGAGCGACGTCCGTGTCGTCGGAACTCGTCCCTACATCGTCGGGTTCGTCACCACGAGCGCGGGGTCAGCGGCTCCTCGGTCTCTTCACGAGAAATCGTCGCGGTTCGTTCGGCCGTCTGCCGAAGACGGCGCCCGCCGCCGCCGATGAACCTCATACACACATGACCCGCCCAGCGATTCGCCGTGTCGTCCTGTTCGCACTCGCCGCTGCGGCCGCCGCAGCGCTCACTCCGGAGCCGGTCCTCGCCGTCGAGGGCCTCGGTTCCCGGCTCGCCGGAATCGTCGCGGCCAAACGCGCGAAGTCGTGCCGCGTCTCCGCGGCCGTGTGGGACGCGGCATCCGGCACTCGGTTGCTGGACGCCGAGTCCACGACACCGCGCCGCCCCGCTTCCGTGGCGAAGGTCGCGACGACTGCGGCCGCGCTCCTGTCGCTCGGACCCGACCACATGCTGGAGACGGTCGTGGTCGCGGAGTCCAAGCCGGACCGTGAGGGCGTCGTCGCCGGGAGCGTCGTCGTCCGCGGCGGGGGCGACCCCGGATTCGCGGCCCACTTCGACGATCGCGGGGCTGAGGCCGTGCTGCGCGACCTCGCCAAGCAGGTTCGCGCGTCCGGTGTCCGTCGCGTCGAAGGCGACCTCGTCCTGGACGCCACAGCCTTCCCCGGCGCCGAGAGGCACCCGTCGTGGGGCTGGGCCGACGGCGAGTGGGGCTGGGATCAGGCGCCCGTCACGGCGCTCGTCCTGAACGACAACTGCGCGACGATCACCGTCCTCCCGGGCGCCGCAGTCGGCGCCGCAGCGACGATCCGTCTCGCCCCTGCGACGGGAGCGGTCTCGTTCACCAACCGGGCGGTCACCGTCGGAACGCGCAAGGAGCACAACCTGGTGTTCGGCCGGACGGCCGCCGACGGGCGGATACCTGTCACGGGCGGCGTCCTCGCGGGAACGACCGGGTTCACGGACGATCTCGCGTGCGTCGATCCGATCCTGTTCTTCGGCGACGTCTTCCGGCGTCTGCTGACGGAGGAGGGGGTCCAGGTCGCAGGCGTGACGCTGCCCATGCGGAGCCCGGGCGGTGCCGGCGGTCCGAGCGTCTCGGCGAACATCGGAGGTTCACCGGTGGTCGTTGCGCGCCACGGCACTCCGGTCGCGAAGATCGTGGATATCGCCAACCGCCGGAGCCAGAACCTCTACGCCGAACTCCTCGCACGCGAACTCGGCCGCGTGAAGCGCGGCGACGGCAGCTTCGAAGGCGGCGCCCGCGCCACCGCGGATGCGCTCGGGTTTGCGCCTGGCGACCCGCAGTTCTCCCTCGCCGACGGTTGCGGCTACTCGCGGCTCGACCAACTGTCCGCCGACAGCGTCGGCCGCATCTTGATGCGCGTCGGTGCTTCGAAGCAGCGCGACACCTTCATGCTCTCGCTCGCCCGTGCCGGCGATCCCGACGGCACCCTTCGGCACCGCTTCCGCGAAGCGAAGTTCAAGGACCGCGTCCTCGCCAAGACCGGGACGCTCCGCGACACGAAAGCGCTGGCCGGCTGGGCTCTCGGCAAGAGCGGCCGCCAGTATGTCTTCGCAATTCTGTGTGAGGGGGACAACGGCCGAGCGATCGATTTGCAGGACGCGATCGTGACGGCGTTGGTGGACGAGTAGTTCCGGCGCGGCGAGGCGAGCAACCGGCCGAGCGATCGATTTGCAGGACGCGATCGTGACGGCATTGGTGGACGAGTAGTTCCGGCGCGGCGCATTGCCGTTGACTAGGTGGCCACCGGTGGCTACTTTGTGGCCATGCGTTCCGTCGGCATCAAGTCGCTCAAGGACAAGCTCAGCGAGTACGTTCGTATCGCGGCGGCGGGGGAGACCGTCCTCGTCACCGACCGTGACCGCGTCGTCGCCGAACTCGTGCCCCCACGCCCGGGCCGTGCGGAGGGAGTCTCGGACGTCGTCGTGGCAGAGGGCGTGCGTTCCGGTTGGATCACGCCCCGTCGCTATCCGCCGAGTGCAGTCACCGAAGCACCCGCGGGCTCCCGTGCGCTCGCAGACGTGCTCGCGGATCTCGATCAGGATCGGGAAGACCGCGGAACCGACACGCGGCGATGATCTACGTTGACACGTCGGTCGTGCTCGCGGCGCTCCTCGCAGGAGACCGGCGTCCGCCGGCGGACTTCTGGGCCCAGCACCTGATCTCCAGTCGCCTGCTCGAGTTCGAGACCTGGACCCGTCTCAACGCCATCAGGCCCGCCGCGGACGTCGTCGAAGCCGCGCGGTTCCTGGTCGGCAGCGCCGACCTCGTCGAACTGACGCCGACCGTGCTCGCCCGCGCTTTGGACCCGTTTCCGGTCCGCGTGCGGACGCTCGACGCCCTGCACGTCGCGACCGCCGTCTACCTCGCCGCGCAGGGCATGCGGTTCGACTTCGCAACGTACGACGAGCGCCAGGCCGCAGCCGCCCGGTCGGTCGGCCTGAACGTCGTGGCGCCGTAGCGCCGCGCACGTTCCGCGGTCGGCGGTCTCCACTCAGCCCTTGCGCATCCACGCGCTCGCCAGGCTGTCGGCGTACTCGTTCCAGCGGTGGCCGGAGTGGGCGGCGATCCATGCCACGCGGCACCGAGGGTGGAGCTTGCGGAGCGCGTAGACCTCCCGGACCAGCTCGACGTTCATGATCGGTCCGGTCTTGCGCTTCCAGCCGTTGCGCTCCCACGACGCAGCCCACGTCTCGATCGTCTCCACGCAGAGGCGGCTGTCGGTCCAGAGCGTGGTCTCTGCGTTCTCGGGGAGCATGCGGAACGCCTCGATCAGCGCCGTCAGCTCCATGCGGTTGTTCGTCGTCGCAGGATGGTGCCCGTGGCGCTCCTCCACGATCGCGCCGGCCCGCACCCAGACGACGCCCCAGCCGCCGGGGCCGGGATTCGGCACGGAACTGCCGTCGGTGAACACGCCGTCCTGCGGACCGCCGGAGTGCTTGGCCAGCACCTCGGCGGGCGTCGATGCGGCACCGGTCGCGCCACTCTTTCCGGGCCCCTTGCGCCCGGCCTTCTTCGGTGCGTGCTCCTTGCAGAACCGGGGCTTCCACCCGTGGAACTTGGCGAGCGTCGCCGCCGGGATCGAGAACGCGGCGCCGCACGTCGTGCAGGTGAAAGAGGGCATGCGGGAGAAGGTAGGTGCGGGGGCGGGGACGGGCGTCACAAACTCAGTTGCGCGCGGTCCCGCGTGGGACGTTCGTCAGCGCGTTGTGGCGCACCTGAGTTTCTGAGGACCGTCCCCTGATTGAGGACCGACCCCTACGGCCCACTCCCGGCTCCGTCCCCCCCTCCCGGCAGCATGGCGGGGTGATGAACGAACTACGCACCGAAGTCCTCGGACCCAGAGCGCGGCAGCCATGAGAGACGACCCGTTCGACCAGAGCGGCGACGTCCGCCCGCCGCTCGCGGAGCGGATGCGACCGCAGTCGCTCGACGAAATCGTCGGCCAGGACCACGCCTTCGGCCCGGGGACGGCGCTCCGGCGGTTGATCGACGAGGACCGGCTCCCGTCGCTCATCCTCTGGGGGCCCCCTGGCGTCGGGAAGACGACGCTCGCGCGCGTTCTCGCCGGGACGACCGGAGCCACGTTCGAGTCGCTGTCTGCGGTGCTGTCCGGAGTGAAAGAGGTCCGGGAAGTCGTCGAGCGGGCCCGCGAGCGGCGGAAGGACGGCGTTCGCACGCTGCTCTTCGTGGACGAGATCCACCGGTTCAACCGTGCGCAGCAGGACGCCTTCCTGCCGCACGTCGAGTCGGGCACCGTCACGCTCGTCGGCGCGACGACGGAGAACCCGAGCTTCCACGTGAACGGCCCGCTGCTCTCGCGGAGCCGCGTGGTGACGCTCCGCGCGCTTGAGCCCGAGGCGCTCGGGTCGATCGCCGACCGGGCCGTCGCGGACCGCGAGCGCGGCCTCGCCGGGCGCGGGATCGTGATGTCGCCCGAGGCACGCTCGGCGCTCGTCGAACTGTGCTGCGGCGACGCCCGGTACCTGCTCAACTCGCTGGAGTCGGCGGCGGCGTCGGTGAACGACGGCGCGACGCTCACGCGGCAAGACGTCGTGGACGCGGCGGGCCGCCGGGCGCTCCTCCACGACAAGTCGGGCGACGAGCACTTCAACCTGCTCTCGGCGCTCCAGAAGTCGATCCGGTCCGGCGACGTCCAGGCGGGGCTCTACTGGTGCGTGCGGCTGATGGAAGCCGGCGAGGACGAACTCGTCATCGCTCGGCGCCTCGTCGTGATCGCGTCGGAGGACGTGGGGATGGCCCAGCCGGCGGTGCTGCCGATCGTGCTCGCCGCGCGCGACGCCGTGGAGTTCCTGGGCCACCCCGAGGGCGGCTACGCGCTCCTCGAAGCGGTCGCGGTGCTCGCGTCGGCTCCAAGGTCGAACTCGCTCGGCGTGGCGTGGCGGGCGATCCAGGAGGACATCAAGACTCACGGTGCCTTGCCCGTGCCGCCGCAACTCCGCAACGCGCCGACGAAGCTGATGAAAGCCGAGGGCTGGGGCGCCGGATACCAGTACGCCCACGACCAGCCCGGCGGGCTGGTCACGCACGAGTGCGTCCCGCCGGAACTCGTCGGCCGCGAGTGGTACGTGCCTCGGGACGCCGGCCGCGAGGCGGACATCGCGAAGCACCTGGAGCGCGTGAAAGAGCACCGCCGCGCCGCCCGCGCGGCGGCGGAGAAGGGCGCACCACGATGACCCGCGACCTCGAGATCGCGCTGGCGGCGGCAGAGGCGGGCGCCGCAGAACTGCGGGCACGGTTCGTCGGGTCCGGCCCGCGCATCGCGTCCAAGACGAAGTCCACGCGCCGGGACCTGGTCACCGAGGCAGACAAGGCGTCCGAGGCCGCTGTGCTCTCGATCCTGCGGCGCGCGTTCCCCGGCGATGCGATCGTCGCCGAGGAGACGGCCGCGGCCGCCGCCACTGGGCGCCGCACCTGGATCGTGGACCCGCTCGACGGCACCGTGAACTTCGCCCACGGCATTCCCATCCACTCGGTGTCCGTCGGGCTCGTCGTTGACGGGGAGCCCGTGGTCGGCGTCGTCATCGCGCCCGCGATGGGGGAGACGTACGCGGCCGAGGTGGGTGCCGGCGCAACTCTGAACGGAGCTGCGATCCACGCGAGCGACACCGCGGACCTCGCCGACGCGATCTTGGCGACCGGGTTCGCCTACGACATCGAGAACCTCGCCGACCAGAACTTCGACAACCTCCGGGCCGTCGCAACCGCCGCCCGCGGCGTGCGGCGACTCGGCTCCGCGGCGCTCGACCTGGCCTGGGTCGCGGCGGGGCGCCTGGACGGGTTCTGGGAGTTGCACCTCTCGCCCTGGGACGTCGCGGGTGGCGCAGCCGTGATCCGCGCCGCAGGCGGCCTCGTGACCGACATGACCGGCGGCCCCGACTGGCTCTTCGGTCGTCACGTCGCGGCAACCAACGGCCCGCTCCACCCGGCACTCCTGGCCCGGCTCGCCCGGCCGAGCTTCGTACGCCCGTGATCTCTGCGTACCGAGGCGGGACAATTTTTTGTCCCGCGCAGTTCGTTCACACGTGCCACGCAAGCCCAGCGCTGAAAGGTGGTTGCGTCAACCGATTGGGGATCGCCGTGTACGGCGGCCCGCACCGGCGCTCCGCTTGGAAACCTGCCCGCCGTTGCCACGTCACGGTAGGCTCAACCCTTTGCGCCCCGGGCCGACCGGGGAAAGTCCCGCCGGACCCCCTCGACCGACGGAACCGACGGCCTGCGCCGGACACACCGAACTCGCCCGCGTGAACGACAACCGCCCCCTGATCATCCAGTCGGACCGCACGGTCCTCCTCGAAGTCGGCTCGCCCGCCTACGCCGAGGTGCGCGACGCCATTGCTCCGTTCGCCGAGCTTGAGAAGAGCCCCGAACACATCCACACGTACCGGATCTCGCCTCTCTCGGTGTGGAACGCGGCGTCGACCGGCATCGGCACAGCCGAGATCCTGGCCACGCTCGAGCGCTACGCGAAGTACCCGGTGCCGAAGAACGTCGTGCGCGAGATCGAACAGTGGATCGCGCGCTATGGGAAGATCCGGCTCGAGACGCGCGACGGACGGATGGAGCTCGTCTCGGGGGACACGGCGGTGCTCGCCGAGGCGTGCAGCAGCACGCTGCTGAAGCCCTATCTGCGTGGCGAGCTGACGGACGGTCGCGTCGCCGTGGACCCGGTCTACCGCGGCCACGTGAAGCAGGCGTTGCTCAAGATCGGCTACCCGGTCGAGGACCTGGCCGGGTACGTCATCGGCGGGCCGCTCGACGTCCGCCTGCGAGAAGCGACGCGCGAGGGGCGCCCGCTCTCGCTTCGTCCCTACCAGATCGCGTCGATCGATGCGTTCTGGCAGAACGGCACGGTCCGCGGCGGCTCGGGCGTGGTCGTCCTGCCCTGCGGCGCGGGCAAGACCATCGTCGGCATCGGCACGATGGATCGCTGCCGCACGAAGACGCTCGTGCTCACGACGCACACGATCGCAGTCCGCCAGTGGCGCGACGAAATCCTCGACAAGACGAACCTGACCGAGGACGACGTCGCCGAGTACACGGGCGAGAGCAAGGACGTCCGGCCCGTCACGATCGCGACGTATCAGATCCTGACGTACCGCCGGTCGAAGACGGAGCCCTTCATTCACTTCGACCTCTTCAAGCGCAACGACTGGGGCCTGATCATCTACGACGAGGTGCACCTTCTCCCGGCGCCCGTCTTCAGGATCACCGCGGAGATCCAGGCCACACGGCGCCTCGGTCTCACGGCGACGCTCGTACGCGAGGACGGGCAGGAGCAGGACGTCTTCACGCTCATCGGCCCGAAGCGGTTCGACGTGCCGTGGAAGGTGCTCGAGTCGCAGGGGTGGATCGCCACCGCGACCTGCATCGAGGTGCGCGTCGCGCTGCCCGACGAACTGAAGATGGAGTACGCGCTCGCCGACAACCGTACGAAGTTCCGGCTCTCGTCGGAGAACACCTCGAAGATCGGTGTGGTCCAGAAACTGGCCGCGCGGCACGCGTCGGATCAGGTGCTCGTGATCGGCCAGTACCTCGATCAGTTGGAGCGACTCGCGGTGATCCTGCGGGCGCCGCTCATCACCGGGCGCACGCCGAACAAGGAACGCGAGAAACTCTACGACGCGTTCCGCGAGGGCACGCTGAAGCTGCTCATGGTCTCGAAGGTCGGCAACTTCGCCGTGGACCTGCCCGACGCCAACGTGCTCGTGCAGGTCTCGGGCACGTACGGAAGCCGGCAGGAAGAGGCCCAGCGACTCGGACGCATCCTGCGCCCGAAGCCCAACGCCCAGACGGCGTACTTCTACTCCCTGGTCACCCGCGACACGCGGGATCAGGACTTCTCCTCCAATCGTCAGCTCTTCCTGACCGAACAGGGATACAGTTACCGGATTCTCGATGAGCACGAGCTCCCCTCCTGATCCGACCCCCTCCGCGAAGCCCGGACCCCGGCGTCGGTCGCGGCGTCCGGGCGCGCCCGAGCTGGGCGTGGACGAGTTCCTCAATCTGCTCCGCGTGAGCGAGTTGCAGGAGATGTGGGAGTTCTGGTGCAACCACGGGTCCCGGGCGCCGGCCAAGAAGCTCGAGTTGGTGGACGGACTGAGATCCGCGATCCACGACGAACCCACGGTGCGTTCCCGGATCAAGGTCCTCTCCGACCGGCCGCGCGAAGTGCTCGTGCGACTCGTGCGGTGCGACGCCTACCGCGGTGCGCTCCCGGACCTGCTTGCGGTGAACGCGGGCCCGCAGATCGAGGCGTACGAGGTTGAGGCCGCCGCCCGGGCCCTGGCCCGTCGAGGCTTCCTGCAGGTCGCGTTCGACGCGAGCCGAGGCAACCGCGAGACCTACGTGATCCCGCGCGACCTCGGCGAGACGGTCGCCGGCGTGTTCCTCGAGGAGCGTCGCGGACCGCGCGACGTGTTCACGCTCGAAGGGCACCTGTCGTCGGTCGCGCCGACCGTTCGCGCCGACTTGCTGTTCGCCGTGGGCGCCGAGACCGCCGCGGACGCGGCGGTTCACGACGTCGCGAGCGCGGTGCGTGCGGCGCTCGGACCGTCGCCGCTGGCGAACCTGGAGGACGAAGCCCTCCACTCCGCGCTGCACCGTGCGGCGGTCGAGTACGGCGGGATCCTCCCCCGTGCGGTCTTCGATGCCATGCTGCCCGAAGGATCGACGCTGCGCGTCGGCAAGTCGCTCCGGTCGCGTCTCGAGTCGCTTGCGCTCGGCACCGTCACGAGCCTCGCGCTCGCCGACTACGGCATCGATCTCGGCGGCGAGACCGTGGTGCTCTTCCGGTTCGTGACCGAGCAGATCCTGCGATCGGTGGTCGTCGGCGCCGCTGCGACCGGCCGCGACCCTCCACCAGCTCACCTTGCGCACGACCGAGTGGACTCCGCGCGCGTGGACCTGCTGACCGACCTGCAGCAACTGCTCGACATCGTCGCCGAGTCGCCGCTGCGCGTCACCCAGGGGCGCTCGATCTACCGCGCAGCGCAGCACCGTGTGCTCGAGGCATTCGTGTTCCACGAGGACGAACTCGCGGATCGGGAGCGCATCTTCAACCTGGTGTACGGGCTCGCCTACGGCCTCGAACTGCTCGCGGTGGACGACGAGTCTCGCCTGCGGCTGACCAAGCGCGGCGAGCACTGGCACGAGTCGGACCTGACCGACCAAGTGCGCGCCGCCTACGGATCATTCCTCGAGGAACGTCTGCTCGACGGACGCGACTTCCACGTCCGGCGCCTGCGCCGGACCGTCGCCGCAGCCCTCTCCGACGCGGCCGCCGGGCAGTGGCTTCCGCTCGACCACGTCCCGTTCCTCGTGCGGAACGACTACTTCGGTGCGCTCGACGAGCAGGGCGTCCGCGAGCAGTACAAGAACCGGTTCCAGTACGTCTTCACGCCGCCCCGCCAGACGCCGGCCGAGGTCGCGGACGGTCTCCGCGACTGGATCTTGCAGCGCCTGTACCCGCTCGGCGTCGTCGAGGTCGCGCTCCGGGGCGGAGTTCCGGTCGCCGTCCGCGCCACCGACCTCGGCCGACGACTTGTGCGCGGCGAGCCTGTCTCCGTTCCGGACGCCGCGCCCGCCGAGCGTGAACGCGGCGCCCACCCGGAGAAACCGCTCGTCGTGAACCCGGACTTCGAGGTGATTCTCTTCCCCGACGGCGACGTGAACGAGGTGGCCCATCGCCTCGACCGGTTCGCCACGCGCACGAAGTCCGAAGAGGTCCAGCACTACCGGATCGCCCGAGACGTGGTCGAACGCGCTGTGGTCAAGGGGATGCCGGCGGAAGAGATCCTGGAGTTCCTCGAACTCTACTCGCGCGTCGGCGTGCCTCAGAACGTGGCCTACTCGATCAAGGAGTGGGCAACGCGCGTCACGTTCGTGCGCCAGCGGGAGTTCGTGCTCCTCACGGCGCTCACGCCCGGCGCGATGGACGCCGTGCTCGCGGTCGATGGCGTCCAGCGTCTGCTCGTCGAGCGGCTATCGCCGACCGCCGTTGCGATCCGCCAGCGGATCACGGACTGGAAGACGCTCGAATCGCTGCGCGCACTCGGCGTCTACTTCCGGGAGTAGGAGATCGCAGGGCGGGGGACGTCCACGACCGAGGACGACGGTCCATCCTGCGATTCATGCCGTTCCCCCCCGACCCTGGTGAATACTCCGGGCCGTCACCATCGTTCCACCTACCGGGCCGGAGTGGCGAAACGGCAGACGCGCGGGTCTCAAAATCCCGTGTCCGCAAGGACGTGAGGGTTCGATTCCCTCCTCCGGCACCACAGGCAGGTCGGTCGCGAAGCGTGGTCGACGCTCGGCCCCACCTCGTCGGGAGCGCGGCCACGAGGGCGGGTCGAGCCCGCGGCTCTACTCGAAGCGGTACGTCGAGATGTCGATCGGTTCCTGGAAGCGGATGGCGAACGCCCGCACGACGACCGTGCCGTCGAAGTAGCGCTCGGCCCGCAGGATGGTGCTGGGCAGGCGCAACTGCACCCGTTGCTCGCCGCGCCAGGCCTCGAACTCCACCTCGACGTCCGTGCCGTCGTCGAGCGCGACCTCGAGGGTCTCTGTGGCGAAGAAAACGCCGCCCTGGCCGACGTTCTCCACGACGCCCTCCACGCTCTCCGCCCCACGCACGAGGCGTGCTGGCAGGCGTGTCCGGATGCGGCTGTGGATGCGTCGATCTTGGCTCATCGGGCTGCCCCCTCCCCGAGCGCCACGCGCGGGGGAGTTCACAGGATAGATCGGCCGACGCACCCGGCGCCATGAACCCGCGTGCCGACCCGGAGATCACGGACGCGGGCGGGTGAGGGGAACCTGCCCGGTCCTTCTGCCGTCCACTACGCTCGTAGACCGATGTCGGCCGTCACCTGCACTGAGTTCGAAGCGAGCCTCACCGACCTGGTGACGGGCGCCGGTCTCGACGCGGCGGGCGCGGCCGCCTTCGAGGACCACGCGAGGGCCTGCCCGCCGTGCGCCCGCCAACTCCGCCGCGAGCGTGCTCTCGTTCGTCGGCTGGACGCGATGGGAGTCGCGCCGCACCGCGACCTTCCCGTGCCGGGTCTGCTCGAAGTTCGCCGCCCGTTCCTGCACACGCTCCCGCGCCTGCCGGGAGGCCGTCGCACGGCGGCGACCGCCGCCGCCTGCCTTGTCGCCGGTGCCGCACTCGCGGCGTACTTCGGCATGACGGTGCCGCGCGGCCCTGCAGCGGGCGCGGGCGGGTCGGCATCGAATTCGGAGACTGCGCGGCGCGACGACGTTTCTCCGCTCATCGTGGACGACGCGAACCCGTTCCCCGCATGGGACGACCGATTGCTGGGGCTGACGGCGGGCGCGGAGCACTTGGCGGCGCGACAGCCGCCGGAGGCTCGGTGACCCGCCGCGGCGCTCGCGAAGTCGCAGTCCGGCCGGCCTGGGTGCCGGTCTGGGTCCTCGCGGTGATCTTCGCCGTCGCCGGGTGCAGCGACCCGGCGTCGTCGGAGGCGGACCATCCGCGATCGGCGCCGCACGCGAACGCGGATGCGCCGGCAGCGGTCAGGAACGACGTGCTCGACCGGATCGTTCGCGCCGAGACGACGCTGGCATACCACGGCCTGCGGTCCATCGTCCAGGGCCCGCGGGGCGCGTCGCGTGAGACCAGGCTCCGCGTGGCTCATGCTGCCGACGGACGCACGCTGATCGAGTGGGAGGGGCAGGGCGCGGCCTCGCGTAGGCGCTGGGCCGCGGAGAGTCGATTCCCGTGGGTCAAGACGCCGGATCTGCTGCTCGCCAACTACGACGTCGCGCTCGACCCGGAGCCCTCGGCGCCGGTTGCCTGGCGTGAGACCCGGCGCGTGACCATCTCGGGGCGTCACGCCGCCCGTCCGTCGATGGAACTGCTCGTGGACGCGGAGACTTGGATCGTCTTGACGGAAGTCACGCGGGATGCGTCCGGCAACGAGTGCCGCAGCGCGCGGTTCGAGACGTTCGAACTGGGGCCGTTGCCGCAGGCCGACGCAACGACGCGCGCCAGGGCGGACGACCCTGCGGTCGAAGCGCTCGCGACGGACGCGCCGACGCCATCCGAGCGTCCGGATGGTCTGCGACCGCTCGCGGTGCGCGACCTGCCGCTCGGATTTCGGCAGATCGGCGCGGGCATGTCCGCGTGCGGAGCGTGGCGCGACGACTTCAGCGACGGCCTAGCTACGCTCAGCGTGCTGCAGCGCGTCGCGACCGCCGTCCGTGACACGACACCGTCCGCGAGCGGGCGATCCGAGGCGCCCGAGATCCGGCGCCGCGTCTGGCTCGGCGGCTCGCAACTCCAGACCACCATCGGAGGGATCGAAGTCACAGTCGCCGCGTCGCTCGGGGCCGAGGATGTCCTCGGAGTCGTTCGCGGGCTCCGCGAGCCTGGGCCGGATCGCTGAAATCTCGACGGAATCCCGTCACCCGGAGCCCCCGGGCGGCGTTCACAATGGCGGACACGCGTTCGTCCGTGGCACGTACAGCGCGCAGACAACACAGGTTGAGCAGCCGATCGCCCCGGTCTTCCGGGTGGTTCTGAGGCAGTCGAGCAGTTGAGGAGGCACACGATGGCACGCCGTAACTACTTCTATCTCACGGCCCTTGCGGCTGCCCTGGCGGGCGGCACGGCGTTCGGAGATCGCCTCGGCGGCGCGTACCGCGGCCCCGAAGACGTGCAGGCGGCGAAGGACACGAGCCAGACCAACAGCGGCGGCGACACGCAGGGGCCTGAAGGCGGTGCCCGCGACTCGTCCGGCACCGGCGGCGACAGCAGCGGCGGGCTCGGCGGGGGCAGCTCCGACAGCGGGGGATCGAGCGGCGGCTCCAGCGGCGGATCCAGCGGTGGATCGAGTGGCGGTTCCAGCGGTGGCTCCAGCAGCGGCGGTTCGAGCGGTGGCTCGGGCGGCGGTGACCTCGGCGGCGGTGGAGGCGACTCGGGTGGCAGCACGCGCGGCGGCGGCGGAAGCGCCGACAAGAAGGCCGCCAGCGGTGGCGGACTCGCACGCGGCAAGAGCGGCGACTCGGCGCAGGACCAACTCTTGGCGGTCTCCTGGTACTTCGAACACAACCGCGAGCGTCTCGTCGGCGACGTCGTCGCAGCCCGCAGTCGCAGCGTCAAGCCCCAGAAGGGTTCCGTGGCGGCGGCGCTGAGCGTCACACCGCGCGAGTCGCGCATGCGGAGCGCCGTCACGGTCGAGGACCGCGATCGCATCTTCGACGTGCTGAAGAACAACCGTCTCGCGGCGGAAGACGTGGTCCGCGACGCGGCCGTGATCGCTCTCGGCAAGATCGGCACGCCTGATGCCGTGCAACTCCTCGTGCAGCGTCTCGAGGCAGAGTCGCAGTGGGACATCAAGGAGGACATCCTCCTCGCGCTCGGCGTTGCCCGGAGCCCCGAGGCGATCGCCGCACTCGACGCGACGCTCAAGTCCACGCGCGGACGCCTCCACGTCTACGCGCTCATGGGCCTCGGTCTCACACAGGACGCGGAGCGCGCCGGCCCCTCCGTGCTCGACTACTTCAACGCGAACATCAAGCGCGGCAAGCAGGTCGAGGACGAGCTGGCGGCTGCCGCGATGGCGCTCGGCTCTCTTCGCTACGGCAAGGCGGAGGCGAGCCTTTCCTCCGCGGTGAAGACCAAGGCCACGCCGGACTTCGTGAAGGTCTACGCGGTGCAGGCGCTCGGTCGCATCGGCACCGACGATGCGCGCAAAGTCATCGAATCGCAGCTGGACGCAGGCGACGAAGTGTCCCGTGCGGCCATCCTCGCGCTCGGCAACTTCGACGATGCGAACGTGGCCCGCACGCTCGCAGGCAAAGAAGGCATGGGGCGCGCCGACCAGCTCGGCGCCGGTTTCGCCGCGATGAGCCTCGGGCGCATCCTCAACTACGTTCCCGAGTCCGATTGGAAGCAGCTCCCCGACGACCTGCGCGAAGTCGCATCCACGCCGGAGAAGAGCCGGATCAAGTCGCAGTACGCGAACCTCGCTCTGTCGCTCTTCGACGGCGGCGTGGACCAGGGCATGCGTCACCGCTTCGCCGAAGACTTCAAGAACGTCGCCAAGGTGAACGCCGACGTCATGAGCTCGATGGCGATGGCGTGCGGTGTCGGCACGATCTCCGGCATGGAGGCGTCGCTCCGAGCCATCGCCGACTCAGCGGGCGCGGACCCGAAGCTGCGCGGATACGCCGCCCTGTCGCTCGGCATGACCGGCATCCCGAAGGACACGGCCCCTGTTCTCCGCGCGGTCTACGGCAGCTCCGACAACCCGGACGTGCAGCGCGGCGCGGTGTTTGGCCTCGGCCTGGTCGGCGATCGGAGCGACATTCAGTTCCTGATCGACGTGATCGTGAAGACCGACAAGTCCAAGCCCTTTGCGCACTACACGCGCGGCGCGGCGGTCGTGTCGCTCGGGCTCATTCGCGACGGCGAGAGCGTGGCCCGCATCCAGGATCTCCTCCGCAACCCCGACCCGCTCGTCCGCGCCTACGCGGTCGCCGCGCTCGGGTACATCGCAGACAAGGACCAGGTCCCCGTGCTGCCGTCGCTCTTCGAGCACTCGAACTTCCGCGCTGAGTTCCGCGCGTTGAAGATCGCGATGCGCACGCTCTAGGTTCACGAGAGACTTTGCACCGGGCAGGCCTGCGGGCCTGCCCGGTGTCGTTCGTGGCGAAGTTGACGACGAAGTTGACGACGAGCCGGGGCCGCCGGGCGAGCCGGATGCGACGACCCAGCTGCCGCGCAGGCCCGCGGCTTTCGACACGTTCGAATCGTCCTGTCCGGAGCGAGTCCGCCGCGTTCGTCGGAAAGCCCTCTATGGGCCGGGCTTGCACCGAGGGCACGGCGCGTAGTCGCCGTCCACAGCGTCCCAGTAGCTGACGAACAGCACGCGGTCCGCAGTCGGCGCAGCATCGAGGTCCGGGCACCCGGCTGCGTGGAACCGACGCGTGGATGCCGTGCCGGTCCTCGACTTCTCCGCGCTGGGCGTCTCCACGCGACCGGGCATCGCCGCCGACGGGGGCGCTGCGGCGCCCGTCGCGCCGCGGGTCGCGGCTTCTTCGGCGTCCTGACGATCGTGGCGGGCGTCCTCCCGCCGAGCGCTCTCCGCGCGCGACTGCGCGGTCTCTCGATCCCGGACCTCGCCCTCGGGCGCCCTGCCGACCTCTCGTAGGTGCGTGGCGCACGACGACGCCACGCACCCCACGAGGAACAGTGAGACGAGGCGCGCAGCGTGGCGCGTGGTCCGGGTAGTCTGTGGCGCGAGCATGCAACTCTTCTACCACGGCACGCGCGACATCGAACTGCCCACCGCGGGGCGCGGCGCACTGCCGTCCGCGGGGTCCCGGCAGTGCGAGGCATGCGGGCAGCCGCTTCCCGGCGGCGACCTGTCCGAAGCCACCGGCAACCGTCTCGCGTTCTGCGCGGACTGCCGGAAGCGAGTGGACCGGTCGGCGATCCAGATCCACTTCTGCGACGCCTGCGGGGTCTCTGTGCCGCTCGAAGCCGTGGAGGAGGGCCGGGCACTCGCTCCCGACGGCCGCATCCTCTGTGTCGCGTGCCACACGCCGCCGGCGGATCGCCCGGGGACCATCTTCTGGGCCGTCGTGGCGGCGGCGGCGGCGCTTGCGATCGGCGCGCTGGCGGCGTCTCTCTCCTGAACGGAGAAAAGCTGCGCGCGGGGGGGGCCATACAATGGTGCTCGGTACCGTTCACAGACGGCGGAGGCGCCCACTTGCTGCTGCGATCCCTCAAACTCGTGCACTTCATCGGCGTGCCCGACCTGCAGGTCCGTGATCTCCGCGACGGTGCACAACCGATCGCGGTGCCCCCGGGCGTGCCTTCGCGAGTGGTGCTCGACGCGCTGCGTTTCGCATTCCTCGGCCGGGTCCCCGCCGCCGGGAACGTGATCACGGAGGGCCAGGGGTACACCTGGGTGGAGGCGGGGTTCCGTTCCACCGACGGCGCCACCGCCTCGATCTTCCGCGGCATGGACCGGCGCGGCGCGCCGCACGTGTCGCTGCGCGAAGACGGGTCGATGCGCATCACGAGCGATCCGCGCGACGTCGTGAGCCGACTCGAGGACCTGCTGGGGGCCCCGGCGGACGCCGTGGACGCCTCGACCTTCCTTTGCACGGACGTCGATCCGGCATCGATCTGGCCCGAGCCGACCACGGCGCCCGTCGCGGTTCCCGCGAGTGAGGCTCCGACCGTGGTGCTGTCGGGCGCCGGCCTTGCGGCATTGGTCCGCGCGGCGCCGGCACCCCCTCCGGCGGTGGACATCCAGGCGGTCGAGGCGGCCCGACGCGCGGCTGACGATTCGGTCGAAGCGCTCCGCCGTTCGATCCGCGGTCGTCAACTCCGCGATCGGGCCGGTTGCGATCACGACGAGTTGCTCTCGGTGGGTGCCCGCCTGCGCCGGGACCGCACCGACGTCGCGATCGCGGTGGACAAGGTCGTGGCGGACCGCGAGCGCGTGCGCCTGCGCCTGCGGCGTGTGAACGAGTACCGGGATCTCGCTGCCGAGGCACGTATGTCGCCTGGCGGGGCATCGAGTGTCGCCGCATCGTCCGCTGCGGAGTCACCCCGGGGGCAGCAGGTCGCCGTCGAGCCGCGATGGCGGACGACCACCAGACCGTCGGGGCCGTCGCGGATCGTCGAGTGGGGTCTCGGGCTCTGCGCGGTGGGGCTGCTCGCCCTGCTCGTGATCCCCGCGACCGCCGGGTACGTGCGCAATGACGAGTTCGGCCGCGCGGCCGCCGGCCTCGGCCTCATCGTCGCGTCCGGGTCCTATCTCTACGTTGCCTCACGGCGGCACCACTCGGGACGCTTCGTGACGTCGGTGGACGTCTCCGGCGATCCGTCGGTGGACGGTGTCCGTCGCAGCGCGGCGCCCCATCGGGTGGCCGCTGACGTCGGCGCGCGCGAAGCACTCCGCGCGCGGTTTGCCGATCTGGGCGATCCCGACGCTCCCGGCTTGGTGGACGACCTGCGTGCGCGACTTGCGGCGTTCGACGAGCAGGCGTCGCCGCTGCAACGTCGGCTCGAGAGAATCGACGACGCCCTTTCGCTCCTCGACGTCGAGGCCGGCCGAGCCGCACGCTCGCTCCACCGGCCCATGCCGCCGAAGGACGAGGCTCCTGCCGGTTTCGGGCCCGACGCCGACGTCGATGCGATCGAGACCCGCATCGCGAACCTGGGCGACAGCGTCCATCAGGCGTCCGTCGAGCGCGACGCCCTCGTCGCCCAGGGCGCGACGGCGCCCGTAGAAGCGTCGCGCACACTCGAAGAGTCGTTCTCCCGACTCAGCTCCGCGTGCGGCGGTGACCCGACGCTGCACGACGCGCTCGCGCGAGAGCGCGTGAACGCCGATCAGATCGACTCGCTTTCCGCCGAGACGGACGTCGACGCGGTCGTCGCGAAGCTGCGCGGCGACGCCGACGCGGCCGCGCAACGCGCCGTGGCTCGCGCCGCATCCGCGAAGTCTGAGGAAGCGAAGTGCGCAGCGGATGTGACGGCATCTGTCGCCGCTCTTTCCGGCGGCGTCACGATGCCGATCGCAGGCGCGATGCAGGGGAGTGGGCTCAGCGCGCTGATGTCCCCGGTCGTGGGCTCATTGACGGGCGGTCGGTTCGACACAGTCCGCGTCGTCGGCGGGGCGCTCGAGTTGTCCGGCACGGCGGGAACCTCCCGGTGGGCGGACCTCGACGGTCCCACGCGCGCCCGCGTGGCGCTCGCTGCCTGCCTGCGTTCCGGCGAGGTCGCGCTTGGGACAGAGAGTGCGGGAGGCGGCACTCCGCGCGCCGTAGTGCTTGAGGCGTGGCCCGAGGGGTTCTCGTCCGAAGGTGAACTCGCCGCGTTCGCAACCGAGCACGCGCCGCGCGTCACTCAGTTGATCTACGGACGCGCAACCGCAACGCTCGGCGCGGTCACGACTGCGATCGACGCGCGGGAAACCGCTGCTCCGATGGGCGCCAAGCCAGCATCGGCACGCGGCGGAGACTCACCGCGCCGTGGGGATCGTCGCCGACCCTGAGGCGGGGCGTGCCGCGCCCGAGGGGCCCGTCGCGGCCCGCTTCTCGTGCTCTCGCAGGGCCTGCTGCACGGCCCGCTTGACGGCGTCCGACTTGTCGTTCGCGTGATGCGTGAGCACGGCCCGAGCGCCGGAGTTGGTTGCGAGCGCGAGCGCCGCAGCCGCCAGACAGCGGACCTCGTCTTGGTGCTCCCGCCGGAAGAAGCTCGTGCTCGAGAGGATCTTCGCGAGCCACGCTGTGGCCTCGGTGGTGCCGATCCGGCCGAGCGCCCGGTACGTCTCGCGTTTCTCGTACGCTGATGCGGAGCCGAACTTCGGCGACTCGGCGCGCAGGAGGAGCGGGGTCACGGCCTTCGGGTCGCGGAGCGCACCGATCGCGTCGAGCGCCAGGGCGCGGAGTTCGTACACCGGGTCGTCGAGCACTCCGAGCAGCAGATCCGTGATCCCGCCGCCCCCGATCGCGACCACGGACTTCAGCGCGTCGCGCCGCACGGCGGCGTCGGCGTGGTGGAGCGCCGGGAGCAGCGCGCCGACCGTTTCCTTCGTCGCGGACGCAGCGAGCAGCGATACCACCGCGCGGACGACTTCTGGGCGCGTGTCCTGCACGAACGGGGCGAGTGCGCGCGGGTGTCGCGCCGCCAACGTTCGCAGTGCGTGGAGCGCGTGGTCATGCGCTTCCGTCGCGAGCAACTGCACGAGCGGCGCGATGGCTGGTTCGCCGATCGCCACGAGCAGCATCGTGAAACCGTCGAGGTCCTCGCTGCACAGCGAACTGGCGAGCGGCGCGAGTCCCGGCACGATCTTCGACCGGCCGATTCGCTCGATGACGTCGGTCAGCGCACGTCCCGTGGCAGGGTCGCGCGACGTCTGCGAGAGCTTCCGCAAGTGCGCGACCAGGCGGGCGGCGCGCAGCACGTCGCCGGCTGCGAGCAGGTGCTCCACGAACTCCTCGAGCGGACCGTGTACCGCCTCCGCTCCGCCGTCTTCGAGCGCCTCGGTGAGGAAGTCGGCCATCTCCGCGCACAGGTCGCGGCGCATCTCGGCGTCGAGCGACGCGGCGACATGCGTCAGGTCGTCGGCGCTCGGTTGCGCGACCGGCGCGTCCGACGTCTCCACCGGGACCAGTTCCTCGAGATCGAGCCAGACCGGCTCCTCGGCGGCGCGTGCGCCGCGTGCCGATTGCGGCAGCGCGTCGCACTCCTGGATGAACCCCTCGAACTCCTCGGATTCGCCGGACGTGAAGACGTCGTCGTTGATCTCGAACGCCGCGTGTTCGAAGCACCGCTCCCACACCGACGTCTGGATCTCCTCGCCCGAAGCGTCGGGGCGGAACGCGATCGTGAGCACGTCCACGACGCCTTCCGCCTCCGCCTTCGTGAGGCCCGGACGGAACGAGATGCCGCGCACACCGTTCACGAAGAGGCGGAACGCGAGGCTCCGCTGGCGGTTTTCGTCGAAGTACACGTCCTCGCCGAAGGACCGGATGGCGAACTGGCGCACGTCGAGGAGCGTCTCCCCGTGCGTTGCGAGGTGCGACTCAAGCGACGTCGCGAAGTCGTGCACCATGTCCTGGCGGATCTTCGAGTGGCGCGGGTAGAGCTGCGCAGCTCGCGCCGACTTGAGGAACAGGCCGAGGAACGCCCGCGCGCTCTCGGCCCTGGGGTCCGACGCTGCGGTCGCCGCCGGTCCCGCCTGGACCAGTTGCGCCGCATACTTCGGATGCATGGCCGCAGTCGGAGCGCGATCGCCCGCAGACGACGGAAGTCCCGGCTGAGTCGGCTGGTGAGCCGACGGCGGACTCGCGGCAGCAGGCGCAGGGGGCGTCGCCGGAACGACCGCGCGCCCGGTTGCTCCCGGCGCGGGCGGGTTTCGAGGAGGGGGAGGAACGGCCACGCCTCCTCTTCGGCGCGCGCGCCCTCCGGACCGAAGCGCGGGCGGGACTGGAACCGGGGACGTCGTCACCTATGCAATGGGAACCGGCAACCCGCGCGACCGGGCCCGACCTGGTCGGACGACCTCTCTTCGGTCGCCCCCCCGTGATTCCGAGGCCGCGACCGCCGCCCGCGCCCAACATGGAACCCTTCACCGCGAACGGCATCCAAGCACCACGTGTACCGACTTCACCTTTCCCTCAAGTTCCTGAGCCATCACTGGCTGATGACTGCCATCGGCAGCTTCTTCGTCGGCGCGAGCCTCGTGATCCTCGTCGTCGTGATGGCCGTCATGGACGGCTTCCAGGAACGACTGAAGGACACCGTCTCCGGCGCATCCGCCGACTTCATCGTGACGCCGCGGTTCGCCGCCGACCTCGATCGGCTCGCCGTCACGCTGAAGTCCAACATCCCGCAGGTCGTCGAGGCGAGTCCGTTCGAGCAGTCGCTCTCGTTCGTGCAGCGGACAGGCAAGGTGGACCCACTCGAGGACAAGCTCCAGTACGCGCAGGTCTACGGAATCGACGGCTGGCGCGAGCAGGCCGTGAACCGGTTCGGGGAGTATCTGTGGGATCGGCGGCACGGGAACCGGCTCACGGTGCAGGACATCCGCGAGCCGTTCAAGGTGTACGACGCGCTCGATGCCGCGGCCGGGACGCGCGGCGTGATCATCGGGTCGGGCGTGCGCAACGAACTGCGAGTGGTCGTCGGCGACCGTATCCGGATTGCGGCGCTCCGGCGGAAGAAGGGCACGGGCAGCGGTTCCGAGGCCGCCGACTACGACCAGGACTGGCTCGTGTTCCGCGTCGTCGGAATCTACGAGAGCGGCAACAGCGAGAAAGACGCACACTGCCTCTTCCTCGACTGGCGCGTCGTGCAGGAACTCTGGTCGTCCGATCTGCGCCGGTCTTCGGTGCGCTGCAAGCTGAAGTCGTCGGACGACTTCGACGCTGCGAGACGCGCACTTGGCGCGCGCATCGAGACCGTGATCCGCGACTCCGCCTCGCGCCCGGAGACGGTGACGGGTTTCGACGCGGCGCTCCTGCCGGAGTCATGGAAGACAGAGAATCAGACGCTTGTGAGGGCGATCGAGAGCGAGAAGTCGATGATCCTCATCATCGCCTTTCTCATCGTGGTCGCCGGAACCAGTTCGATCTTCGCGGCGCAGTGGCTGCTCGTGTCCGACAAGATTCGCGAGATCGGCATCCTGCGCGCGCTCGGAGCGGGTGTCGAGGGCGTGATGTCCATCTTCGTGTTCAACGGATTCCTGATGGGGCTCATCGGGTCGGTCGGCGGGACGCTGCTCGGGCTCTTCGTCGTGAAGAAGATCGACTCGGTGCACGAGATCGTGAAAGTCGTCACGGGCCGTGACGTGTTCCCGTCCGACATCTACCTGTTCTCGAGCATTCCGACGCGTGTGAACTACGACGACGTGCTGCGGTACTCCGTCGCTGCGTTGTTCTGCACACTCATCGCCAGCGCGATCCCGGCACTGCGCGCCGGTCTGATGGACCCGGCGAGGGCCCTGCACCGTGAGTGACGCGAGATCCGCCGCCGCCACGACGGTCCCCGCACTCGAGGCGAAGGACCTGCACAAGGCCTACCGCCTGCGTCAGGAGACGATCGAGATCCTGTCGGGCCTCGATCTCGTGGTCGCGCGCGGCGAGTCGGTGGCGGTCGTCGGTGCGTCCGGATCCGGCAAGACGACGATGATCAACATGCTCGGCCTGCTCGATCGGCCGGACACCGGGTCGGTCCGCATCGCCGGCGAGGATGCGCTCGCGGCGTCGGGTTCGCGCCGCGCGCAGATGCGGAACCAGCGGCTCGGGTTCGTCTTCCAGTTCTACCACCTCGTCAACGAGCTCTCGGCGCTCGACAACGTGCTGCTTCCTGCGCGCATCGGAGCTCCGTGGTTCGGTTGGTCGGCGAGGAAGGCGGAGATGACCGCGCGTGCGAGGGCTTTGCTCGCGCGCGTGGGGCTCGCCGGCCGCGAGTCGCACCGTCCGCAGCAACTCTCCGGCGGTGAGCGCCAGCGCGTTGCGATCGCGCGTGCGCTCGTGCTCGAACCGGATGTCGTTTTCTGCGACGAGCCGACCGGCAACCTCGACCCGCGCACGGCGCGTGGAGTGCAGGACCTCCTGCTCGAGGTTGCCCCTGCCGGCCGCGCGATGCTCCTCGTGACGCACGACGAGGCGTTCGCGCGACGTTGCGACCGCGTGCTCCGGCTCGCCGACGGCCGACTCCGACCGTCGGCGGCCGATGCAGCTTCGTCCGCGGGGACGTTCGCTTCCGGAGGTGCCGCATGAAGCGTCGTGAGATCCGTGTTGCGTTCGCTCTGTCCACGTTGGTCCTCGCGGTGCCCGGTTGCTGCGGACTCGTCCAGCGCGAAGACGGCCCGCGCTCGCTGTCGTTCCTCGCGGAGTCGTCGGTGTCGCAGTTCCGGGCCGATGCCGACGCGACGGCGCGCACATTCGGCGGGATCGGCTGCGCCCTGCAGCGAGACATCGAGTCGTCGGCGGCGAACCTCGCCACTGCGTGCCGCCTCTACGGCGGCCGATAGCTCCAGCCCGAGTTTTCGGCATCGGCGGGATCGCGCGGACGAGCCCGCGGGGCGCCCGCTGCGTTGGTCCATTCGGAGACGTCGCTGCTCTGAGTTCTCGGATGACGTTGTCGTTCGCGCGTGATCCTCGTCACGGACCCCGCGCACGGCAATCCCTAGCCTGTCACGCATGACGAGCACCATCGAGATCGCGGATGTGGTGAAGAACGTTCTGCGCGACGCGCCGCTCCTCGCGACGCTTTCGCGCGAGGAAAAGAGTGCTCTCGCCGCCAAGGCGGAGGTCCGCCAGGCGGCGCGTGGCGAGCGGCTCTTCCGCGAAGGTGATCTCTCGCGGGAAGTGCTGTTCGTCGCGTCGGGGCGGATTCAGTGCTGCCATCACTGCGACGGCCCGCGCGAGTGGGTGAGCGCCGTGATCCGGCCGATCGGGTTCGTCGGGCTCGTGGACGTCGTCGATGGCTCCGCGCGCGACGGTTGCGCGCAGGCGCTGGAGGCGACGACCGTGGTGTCGATCCCTGCCGCCGACATCGCGGAACTGATCGCGACCGACCACACGTTTGCGGCGCACGTGGCGAAGATCCTCGCGCAGGAACTCCGCGCGACGCAGCACATGTGCGGGGCCGTCGCACTCCAGACGCCGCTGCAGCGTCTCGCCGAGTACATCCTGCACGCGGCCAATGGGAACGAGACGGGGTCGATGCCTGAGACGCAGGGCCGGATCGCGTCGCAGATCGGCACCGTGCGCGAAGTCGTCGGACGGTCGCTCCGTCGCCTCGAGCGTCAGGGCGTGATCACGCGACAGGGGCGGACCTTCCGCATCCTCAAGCGCGACGAACTCGAACGCCTCGCGCGCTGAGGCTCGTCGCATTTGCTGTACCGGGCGTGATTTCCAGCGTTTCGGAGTGAGGACATGACCCCCATGCGCATCGTCGTCGCGTACGACGCATCGCCGGGTTCCGACGACGCGCTGTTCGAACTTGTCCGTGCCGGGCTCGCTGACGACTCCGTCGCCCTGATTGTCGCCGCAACCGAGGCGGGTGGCGCCCGTCCCGGCGGTGCATCGTCGGCCGCGTCGTTCGGAGCGAGGGCGCACCGCGACCCGGCGCGAATCGCGATGGAGCATGCCGGCGCCGTCGCGCGGTGCGGCGAGGAACGATTGCAGCGGTTGTTCCCGACGTGGAAGATCTCGCATGAGGTCGTCGTCGCGGGAGCATCCGACAGCGAGACCGACGACGTGCCGGGCGCGGTCGCGGCGGCCGCCCGCGCATTCGGTGCGTCGCTCGTCGTGACGGGCTCGCACGCTCGGACGCTCAGCGGTGGTCATCTGCTCGGGAGCGTTGCGAGGAGGCTCGTTTCCGAGTCGCCCTGCTCCGTGCGAGTGAGCCGCGCTCGTGATCGACCGGCGCCGTCCGATCCACCTCGGCCGCTCCGTGTGCTCGTCGCATACGACGCCTCGCCCGGCGCCGATGTGGCGGTGGACGCCGCGGCGGCCCGCCGTTGGCCGCCCGGGTCTCTGTGTCGCGTCGTCGTGGTCGTCGATCCCGTCGTCGCGCACGCGGGCGCCGACCCTGGCGCCGGCGGCGTCGCGTGGAAGTGGCTGCGCGAGCGGTCGGCTGCGGCGGTCGAACGCCTCGCCCGATCGGGCCTGCGCGCCGAAGTCGAGATCGCGACCGGCGATCCGCGCCGCCTCATCGCCGAGGACGCTCTGCGGTTCGGCACGGACGTCCTCTTCGTTGGTGCCCACGGTGCCGGCGTCGGCGCGCCGACGCTGCTCGGGAGCGTCGCGTCGGCACTCGCGGCGACGGCTGCTTGCACAGTCGAAGTGGTCCGGCCCGCCGCGGCGGGTTCGCCGTGACAGCGCGCGCCGCGCGCCCGGCACCACCGGGCGTGCCGGTCGCGCGCCGCCAGGCATCCGGCGGGAAGTCCGCGGACGGTACGGCGCCGTGACGCGACGTGGGGCGTCGGCGCGATGGGGGAAGGTCACGCGACGATTGCGCGAGATGCGGTTCCTCGCTGGCCCGTTGTCGCGCATCGAGGAGATCACCAGCGTCGCTCGCATCGGCGCAGAGTTCGTCAAGGGGTTCCGTGCGTTGCACTTCGTGGGGCCGTGCGTGACAGTGTTCGGGTCCGCGCGCTTCAGGGAGGGACACCGCTATTACGAGCTCACGCGCGCAGTCGGCGCGGGGCTCAGCCGGGCCGGGTTCACGGTGATGACCGGTGGCGGTCCGGGCGTCATGGAGGCCGCAAACCGTGGCGCGCGCGAGGCGGGTGGGCGCTCGGTCGGATGCAACATCGAGTTGCCCGAAGAGCAGAAGCCGAACCCGTACCTCGACGAGTTCGTCGAGTTCGAGCACTTCTTCGTCCGGAAGGTGATGCTCGTGAAGTACTCGTGGGCGTTCGTCGCCATGCCGGGAGGTCTCGGGACGCTCGACGAGATCATGGAGTGCGCGGTCCTGGTGCAGACGGGGAAGATCGCGGACTTCCCGCTCGTGCTCGTCGGCGTCGAGTACTGGACGCCTCTGATCGGGATGCTGCGCGACACGTTGCTGCGCGAGGGCACCATCGAAGCTGCCGATCTCGATCGTTTCGTCGTCACGGACTCACCCGCGGATGCGGTGAGGATCGTCCAGGACGCGACGCGCACCAGCTTCGGCCTGGACCTCGGAGGACCTGTGAAGCCCGCCAGGTGGCTGTTCGAGCGCCCGGCGCACGCGACGCACGTCGGTCACGAGGGTCGTTCGTAGCGCGGCGTGGGGTGCGTGCTACGACTTCTTCGAGCGCTTCTTCGGTCGTGCTGCCGCCGGGGAAGCCGCTGCCGCCGGCGTAGAAGGCGCCTGCTCCGGACGCGGGCTCATGGTCGTCGCCGCAACCGTGGCCGTAACCGTCGCCGCGCCATCCGCGGGCGGGGTGATCACGTGCGCGGACTGGTCGCTCTGGGCAACAGGAGTGGCGGACCCAACGGCGGCCTTCTCTGTCGCCTTCGTATTGGACGTCGTATTGGACTTCGTGTTCGTCTTCGAGCTTGTCTTCGAGTCGGCCTTGGTCCCGACGGGTGTCTTCACCGCGGCAGCGGTGGCGGGCGCGTGGCGCTGGCGTTCCAACTCTTCCTTGGCGGCAGGGCAACCGGCGCGCTCGCACGCGCTCAGGTCGCCGATGTGGTCCATGCAGCCGAGCGGGTCGCTCTGCTTCACCTTCGTCCAGGCCTCGGACCGTGGCAGGTAGAACCGGGCGGTTCGGACCTTTGATGTCGCGAGGTCGATCCCCTCGCCCTCTGCAGCGATGTCGATCGCAGCCAGGTCGCGGAGTCCATTCCAGTCGTCAACGAAGAGACCTGAGTCGCTTCTGGAAACCAGTCCGCGAGCGATGAAGTCGGAGAGCGTCCTTGCCACGACCTCGCGAACCGTGCCGAGGCGCGCGGCAATCTCGGATTGCGTGGCGTGAACGAGCACCTTGGCCCCGTTCGACTGCCGGACACAAGAGTGCTCCAGGAGGAACCGCGCCAGCCGCTCCGGGACCGGGCGCAGGACCACGTCCTCACGATCGCGGACGCTCCGGCGGTACATCTTGCCGATCGCTTCGATTGCGCGCATGCGTACGGTCGGGAAACGCTCCAGCAGTTGGTGCGCGGCGGCCCTGGGCAGTTCGAAGAACGCCCCGGCCCTGGAGACCTCGGCAGAGGTCGGGTGGGAGAGTCCGTCGAGCGTGCTCTGGAGACCCACGCACTCGCCGGGGCCGATGAACCGGTCGATGAACTCGCGGCCGTCGGGACCGTGGGAGACCGTCTTGCACTCGCCCGTGACCGGGATCACGAAACCGTGCGGCACCGAGCCTGCGCGCCAGAGGTGCTCGCCCTTCTCTCGGTCCACGCACTTGCCGGCGAGCAGGAATGCCTGCACGACGTCGTCCCCCTCGTTTCGGAGGAAGTCCACGCTCTTCAGTGCATCGACGAGTACGCCCAAGCGGTCGATTGTCGGGGGAGGGGGATGATCGTGAAAGCTTTCGTCGTCAGGCGTTGCTCGGTCGAACCACCTCGACGCTGCACGGCGCGTCGTCGGCCACGCTCCCAGCCACGCTTCCGAAGAGGAACCGCCGGAGTCGCTGCAGGCGACGGCCGCCCAGGAAGATGGTGTCGGGCCCCCACGTGACGGCTTCGTCGAGGAGCGCGCGCCGAGCCTCACCGGTGCGCACCGCCGTGGTGGTGGCGAGGCCGACCTTGCTCAAACGAGCCGCCGCCGCGTCGAGCGCTGCGTCCAGGTCGGCGCGGGGCGCAGTCGGCGCGACCCCCTCCATCTTCCCGCCGGATGCGGCGTCGGGGTTCTGCACGGCAAGCAGGCGGACTTCCGTCGCCTTCGGCCACGTGCGGGCCGCGACGGCGGCCAGGACGTCCTCCGAACCGGCGGAACCGTCGAAGCCGAGAAGCAGGCGGAGGCGGAGACTGGCGTTCGTCCCGATCCGGGCGACCCGCGCAGACGTGCGCGCGTTCGTCACGACTTCGCGGGCGACGCTGCCGAGGATCGTCCGCTCGCTCTCGTTGAGCCCGCGCGTGCCGACCACGACCAGTCCGGCCTGCACGCGCTCCGCGGCGTCGATGATCGCCGCCGCGGGTGTTCCTTCGACGACGTGCGACTTGATGTCCCACTTCGGGAACTCCCCGCGCAGGTGGTTCGCCCCGCCTTCGCCGATGATCCGTGCCTCGTCCATCAGCAGCGGGCGTGCGGATGCGAGGCGCCCGGACGTGGCCACGGTGACGACGTGCGCCTCTACGGCCTTCGGCAGGCCTGCGCGGCGGAGGTCCCCGAACACGACGCGTGAGCCGACCGTTCCGTCGTATGCGATTAGAAGTCTCATGGCGCCCTCCGCGCGCGACCTTGCGCTGTCGCGCAGAGCCGGCCTGCCTGTATCGCCCACGTCAGTGGATCGCCCAGATCACCTGCCTCAGGCAGGCCGTACCCGCCCGCGATCGCCCGTTCCGCCGACGGGGTTCTTCCTGCCGATCCCTGTGCGCTTCGGCGGGCGCGCCCGCACGACGAGCACCGACACCGGACAGTGCGTCGCGACGTTGTGCGCGACGCTTCCGACGAAGAACTCATGCACGGCGGTCTTGCCGTGCGACCCGACCACGACCAGGTCCGCGCCGACGGCCTTGGCCTCGTCGATCACAACCTCGGCCGGGTTGCCCTCGACCACGCGCGCTTCGACGTCCACACCGGACTTCGGGAAGTCCTTCACCCAGGTTCCGAACTCTCGCTGGGCCTGGGCGACGCGCTCCGCCTCGAGGCTCCAGGTCTCGGGCAGGTAGACATCGCCCGCCGCCATCAGCGCGGCGCCGGGCGGCGCCACGACGTGAAGCGCCACGAGCTTGGACCCGCACGACCGCGCCAGGTCGATCGCCACGCGGAGCGCACGCGTCGAGCCCTGCGTCATGTCGAGCGCCACCAACAGGCACTTCGGCGGATCCGGGAGCTTGCCGCGGGCGACGAGGAGCATGGTGGGGGCGAGGCGGAGCAGGCGCTCGGTCACGCTGCCGAGGACGAACTTCTTCCAGCCGGTCACGCCGCTCGGCCCGACCACTAGGATCTCCGCGTCGTGCGCGTTTGCGTGCGCCACGACGGACGCCGGGACGTCCCTTGCGACGACCACCTCGCAGCGCGTCTCGACCCCGTCGTTCTTCGTGCGCGCGGTGAGCTTCGTGAGCCCGTCGCGGACGCGGTCGAGAAGCAACTGCTCCTCGTCCACGATGCTCGCGGGCACCGCGCAGAACAGGTCCACGACGGCGCCGGTGCGACGGGCGAGGACCACCGCGGCGGCGAGTGCCGCGCGGCTGGGGGGCGAGAGATCGGTGGCGACGACGTACTGCGGTTTGCGCATGATTCCTCCAAGCCGGCGACCTGGGGGTGTCGGCACGTTAGGGACGGACGACTGGAAACGATGTGATCTAAGTCGCAGGCGAGTGATGAGCGTCTCGGCCCGGCCCGCGGCGACTCAGGCTCCGCCGAGTTCCACGCTCGATCGGGCGCTGCACGCCGCGCCCGACGAGCTCGAGGACGTCCGAGACCGTCAGGATGCCCACGAGGCGCTTCCCGCTCACGACCGGGAGGCACCCGAGGGAACGCCCGCGCATCTGGTTCGCAGCCTGGCGAACCGTGTCGTCCGGGGCCGCGGTCACGGCTCCGCGAGACATCAACGATTCGACGGTGGCACCGCGCCGGACGGCCGCGCCGGCGCGCCCGCCAAGGTCCCTCTCCGAGACGACGCCGAGCACGGCGCCGCCCTTCATCACCACCAGGTGGTGAATGCGTCGGTCGCGCATTTCGCGCCAAGCGTCGTCCGCGCTGATCGAGGGAGTGACGGTAGCGACGTTCTTCGTCATCACTTCGCTGATGCGCATTCTCGCCTCCTCCGGGGGCGCCGCGGCCTGCGCCCAAGCGCAGGCCGGAAGCCTCCACGCCACCTATTGTCGGATCCTTGTGGCACAAGGAAGATGACCCAGGTCACATCCGCCGATTCGCGGCATTTTCTCCAACCGCGAGTCGCCCGGATCCGCTAGACATCGCGCCCATGCACACCCGTACCCGTCGGCGGTCGGTGATTCGACTCGCCCTCGCCGTCTTCTCCGTCTGTCTGGGGGCTGCAGCCTGCACGCCGCTCGAGGCGCAAGAGGCACAGAGAGCCCCCGCCGCCGGGCCCGTTCCTGCGGACCTGCCCATGAGCCCGTCTGCCGCGCGCGGCGCGAAGCTCTACCAGAACTGGTGCGTCGGCTGCCACGGCCCACAGGGCCTCGGCGACGGGCCCGCCACGGCGTTCCTCGACCCGCTCCCGCGCAATCTGCAGGCCGGGCGCTTCAAATTCCGCAGCACACCCTCCGGCGAACTGCCGACGGAGGACGACCTGGTCCGCACGATCACGCGCGGGCTCAAGGGGTCGTCGATGCCGGCGTTCCCGCTGCTCCCGGAGAGCGAGCGACGCGATCTCGCGCAGTACGTCGTGCACCTGGCGCAGTTCGGGCGCATGAAGGTCGAGGCGCAGTCGCTCCTCGACGACGGCGTCCCGATGGACAAGATCCGCGCCGAGAAGATGGGCGAGATCCGCGACGTCCTCGCCGGCCGCATCGCCCGCGCGCAGCCGGTGGGAGTTCCGCCGGAAACGGACGCCGACAGCGCATCGGTCGCGCGCGGCAAGAAGATCTACACCGAGTTGTGCGAGTCGTGCCACGGCGCGACGGGCGTGGGCGACGGGCCGTCGGCCTACGCGCTACGCGACGGACGTGACGCGCCGATCCGCCCGCGCGACTTCACGGTGGGCGTGCTTCGCGGCGGCGACACGCCGCAGGACATCTACCGGCGGTTGCGCACCGGACTCGACGGAACGCCGATGCCGGCGTTCGACTCGCGGGGCGACAAGGACCTCTGGGACATCGTCCACGTCGTGATGACGCTGCGCCGCACCGGCGGCGGGGAGCAGGTTCGATGAGCACCGCAGCGATGCCGTCCGGAGGCGAGCACACGGCCGCCGGTGAAGTCGCCGGCTCGGCCGTGCTCGTCGAGAAGCGACTCGTCCAGTGGCACCTCGCCGCGTTCATGTTCTTCCTGATCACTTCGATGTGCTGGGGCTTCCTCGCGTCGCTCCAGTTCCTGCACCTCTATCCGTTCGAGGGGATCTCGTTCCTCTCCTACGGGCGCATCCGTCTCCTGCACACCAACGAGATCGCCTACGGCGCCCTCGTCAACGGGTTCCTGGGCTGCCTCTACTACGCGATCCCGCGTCTGACCGGACGCTCCGTGCTGTCGGGGAAGCTCGGGTGGCTGATCTGGTACGTCTGGCAACTGCTCGTGATCCTGACGTCCGTGGGCCAGATCCTCGGCTTTGCGCAAGGCGTGGAGTGGGGTGAAACCCCGACGGGGTTCAAGCCCGGAACGTTCGAGTTGAACTACGTGCCCGTGGACTTCCTGATCGAGCTCGGGGCGCTGCTCGTCGCTGCACAGTTCCTCCCGCCGATCGCCCGCGCGATGAACAAGCGGCTCTACGTGTCGCTCTGGTACGTGAGCGCTGGGATCATCTGGCTCATCCTCACGTACGTGATGGGCAACACCCTCGTGGAGTGGACCATGCCGGGGAGCTCCGGCGCCGCGACTGCGGGGCTGTTCATCCACGACCTGGTCGGCCTGTTCGTCACACCGATGGGCTGGGGCATGATGTACTTCTTTGTGCCGATCATCCTGCGCCAGCCGATCTGGAGCCACGCGCTGTCGGTCATCGGGTTCTGGGCGCTCGCGTTCTTCTACCCGCTGAACGGCGTGCACCACTTCCTGCTCTCGTCGATCCCGATGTCCGTGCAGTACGGCGCAGTCATCTCGACGATGGCGGTCGAGATCGTCGTGACCACTGTGGTGGTGAACTTCTTCGGAACGATGTGGGGCAAGGGCCACGCGCTCCGCACGAACCTGCCGATCCGGTGGTTCTACACGGGCATGGTCCTCTACTTCATCACGTGCCTGCAGTGCGCCGTCCACACCACGCTCACCGTGCAGGAGATCATCCACTTCACCGACTGGGTCCCCGGCCACGCGCACTTGGTCATGCTCGGCGTGTTCAGCTTCTGGCTGATCGGCATCGTCACGTGGCTGTGGCCGCGGCTCACGGGGAACGAGTGGTACAACCGCCGGCTGAACCACTACCAGTACTGGTTCTCGCTCCTTGGTCTCATCATCATGTTCGTGGACCTGCTCGCCGCGGGCGTGGTCAACGGCTACATGCTGCGCAACCTCGTCCCGTGGATGGACATGGTGCGCGCGATGGGTCCCTTCTGGCAGGTGCGCACCTTCGCCGGCGGCATGATCCTGCTGGGCCAGATGCTCTGGGCCTTCAACCTGTACATGACCATGCGCGGCGGCAAGCCCTACGACTACCGCAGCGACCTCGTGGTGCCTGACGGGCCCGTGGCGAAGGAGGAGAGCTGACATGGACCGTCTCAGTCGAGTGCTGATCTTCGCCGGCATCCTGTGCTTCGTGTTCGCCTTCGTGCTCTCCGGCCTGTACCCGTACATGATCACGGATGCGAAGACGCCGGAGACGAGCATCGCGGAACTGGCGGCCGTGGTGCCGCCCGCTTTCAAGTCGCTGAAGGATGCGGACCCGTCGGGCTTCGTGCAGGCCTTCCCCGCGGCGAAGGGCGCGCTCTCGCCGCTGGAGTTGCTCAGCGCGGCGCCGGGCGACCCGGCGCGCGCGGGCAGCGAGGCCGCATGGCGCACGGTGTATGCCGAGGCGCTGCAGCGCGGCCGCGACAACTACATCGCCGATGCGTGCTGGCATTGTCACAGCCAGTATGTGCGGCCGGTGGCCAACGAGGAGCAGCGCTTCGGCCCGGTGCTCCCCGCGGCCAACGACAACAATGCCCTGCAGCGACCGGTGCTGTGGGGCACGCGCCGCGTCGGCCCCGACCTCACGCACGAGGGCGGCCTGCGCAGCAATGACTGGCACCTCGCGCACTTCGCGGATCCGCAGGGCACGTCGCCCGGCTCCGTGATGCCGGCCTACACGTGGTTCCTGCGCGACGGCTTCCAGGTGCGTCGCACGATCGCGCCCGAGGTCGCCGAGCGCGAGGGCCTCGATCCCGCGACGAGCTACCC
>JAIOPE010000062.1 GCA_021414065.1 Planctomycetota bacterium | reverse complement strand
GGGCGGGCGTGACCGGAGCGTCTTCCACCTCCGCCGCCCCAGCCCCCGTTGCAGACGAGGGGAATCGAACGGGCGCGGTCCGACTCGCGCGGTAGCGCGACTCGGACGAGATCGAGCCTGAGGCTCGATCTCGAGCGCCACGGGCGGGGTGAGAGGGTGGGCGGGCGTGACCGGAGCGTCTTCGCGCCGTCGCCACCGTCTCCAACCCGCCGCCCCGACGGTCCGGCGACCCGCCGCGCAGCGTCCGGATTGGCCTGCGCCGGCTCCTTCGCGACCCGGACGCTCGATTCGTGCGGCGCCTCGCTATCCTGACGCCTGCCACGTTTCCGAGGAGGTGCGCCGCATGGGACAGTCAGCACAGCCCGAGCCGACCGACAACCGCCGCAAGTTCCCTCGCATGCGCGACTCGTGCCGCCTGAAGGTCCGGCCGCTGGCGGGCTTCACGCCGCCCGGCGGGGGCATGGACGCGGTCACCGTGAACATCTCCGGCGGCGGGCTCTGCTTCCGCTCCGAGCAGGCGTTCGCGATCGGCGACTTCGTGGCGGTCGAGATGGCGATGCCGGAGTTCTCGAGCCCCGTGGTGGCGCTCGGACGCGTTGCGTGGATCGGCGGAGTGACGCCGCCGTGCGACGTCGGCATCGAGTTCTGGTGGGTGGGCTGGGGCGACGACACCGCACAGCGCGCGATCGCGGACTACATCAAGTCGGAGCTCCGCGGGACGTCGTGAGTCTGACCTGGATCGCCGAGCGTCAGGTCGCGGCCATGGCGATGCCGTGGCCGGAGGATCTGGAGGACATCGCCGCGCGCGGCGTGACGGCGATCCTCTCGCTCACGGTGCGCGCGCCCGAGGGGCTTCCGTTCCCCGGACTCTCGCACCTGCACCTGCCGGTGCGTGACTTCACGCCGCCGACCCAGACGCAACTCGCGCAGGCGGTCGAGTTCATCGACGACGTCGTGCGGAAGGGTGGCGCGGTCGCGGTCCACTGCGGCGCCGGGCTCGGACGCACCGGGACGGTCGTCGCGTCCTGGCTCGTGCGGCACGGCTGGACGTCGGAGGAAGCGGTGCGGGAGGTGCGACGCCTCCGTCCGGGCAGTGTCGAGACGCGCGAACAGGAAGAGGCGGTCGCGCGTTTCGCGCGGACGCTCGGCGGAACCTGAGGAGAGACCAGTGGACCGCATCCGCGTGATCGTGAACGGCGCCAAGGGACGCATGGGGACGGAGGCGGTGCGTGCCGTCTCGTCGCAGCCCGACCTGCATCTCGTCGCCGCGACGGACGCAGGGGACGACCTGGCTGCCGCGATCGCGCGCACCCGAGCCGAAGTCGTCGTGGACTTCACCGTCGCGTCCGCGGCGGTCGCGAACGTCGAGATGATTCTCTCGGCCGGCGCCTCGCCTGTGATGGGGACGAGCGGTTTCGGTCCGGCGGAGATCGAGCACGTGCGGGGTCTCTGCGCCCGGCTCGGGCGCCCCGCGCTCATCGCGCCGAACTTCGCCCTTGCATCGGTCCTGCTCGCGCGTTTTGCTGCGGAGGCGGCTCGGTACCTGCCGCACGTGGAACTCATCGAGGCGCATCACGACAAGAAGGAGGACTCGCCCTCGGGCACCGCCATCAAGGTCGCGATCGACATTGCGCACGCCCGCCGCGAGGTGCCTGTCGCACCTACGAAGGAGACAGTCCCCGGCGTGCGCGGCGGCGTCGTCGAAGGCGTGCGCGTCCACGCGATCCGCGTTCCCGGTCTGCTCGCGCGGATGGAGTGTCTCTTCGGCGGGCCCGGGGACACGCTCACCATCCGCCACGACACGCTCACGCGGGAGTCGTTCATGCCGGGCGTGCTCCTCGCCGTGCGTCGTGTGCGCGGCCTCGACGGACTCGTCTACGGACTCGAGCACCTGCTGTGACCGGTCTGCGCGAGCGCCTCGCGCTGCTGCTCGTCACCGACCGGAAGATCGCGCGGCGGCCCCTCGCGGAGTCGGTCGCAGCGGCGTTGCGCGGCGGCGTCACCGCCGTGATGCTTCGAGAGAAAGACCTGGCGACGGCGGATCTGATTGCGATCGGCCGCGGAGTTGCCGACGCGTGCCGTGCGGCGGGTGCGCTGTTCGTCGTGAACGGCAACCTCTCCGCCGCCCGCGCGCTTGGCGCCGACGGTGTCCAACTCGGGTATGGTGCCCCCGGCGTGGCGGAGGCCCGCGACGCACTCGGAAGGACGACACTGGTGGGCTTGAGCACGCACGATCGCACCGAACTCGACGCCGCGCGCAACGCCGGGGCGGACTACGTCACGTTCGGCCCCGTCTGGGAGACACCGTCCAAGCGGGGAATCCTCGACGCGCGGGGCACCGACGCGCTCGCTGGGGCCGTGGCGAACGCCGGCAGGATGCAGGTCGTCGCCCTCGGCGGAGTCACCGCGGCGCGCGCCGCCGACGTGCGACGGACCGGCGCCGCCGGCATCGCGTGCATCGCGGCCATCCTGGCGACCGGCGACGAGCTCGCCGCGGCCGCCGCGATCCGTTCCGCCTGGGAGGCCGCAGCGTGACCGTACCGAGCCGTTCGTTCCACGTCGCCCTGCTGCGCTTGCTGTTGCTGCTCGCGGTGGCGATCGTGACGGGCGCGTGCCCGCCCCCGGCAGACACGGACGGGCCGGACGGCGGTGCGTCGTCTCCGTCCGTGGCTGCACCGGCGACGCCGACGAGCGACGGCACGCCTGCGGGCGCTTCCGATTCCGGTGGCACGTCCCGCCCGGCCGCTGGCGCCGCGGAAGCGGGGAGCGGAGGCGGAACCGGCTCCGAGACGTCGAAGCCCGACGTCTCGGACACGACGCGCCCGGTGTCGTACGAGCGGCTTCGCGGCGGCGTGTTCGTGCCGCGTTGCCCCGCGTGCGGCGACGTCCAACCGCGCGGCGCCGACAAGTGTGCCGGGTGCGGCCAGGCGATCTCGTCGTGGCGCAAGGAGACGCTTTGCACGAGGTGCGTCGGCGACGGGCGCTGCGATCACTGCGGCGACGACCGGATCTGCCTGGCGTGCGACGGCGACGGTTCGTGCCCGTACTGCGCGGGCACTGGGAAGACGCCGGGCAAGGGCACCCAGTGCATCGAGTGCGGCGGCGGCGGTCGTTGCGTGAGTTGCCGCGGCGACGGACGCCGCGACAACGTGGCGGGTGACTTCCTCCCCACGGAGGGATGGCTCCCCGGCGCGTGCGCGGTGTGCATCGACGGGAGCGGGATCTGCCCGGAGTGCGGGTCCACGGGCAAGGACACCGCGGGCGGCGTGTGCGTGACGTGTCGCGGCACCGGGGCGTGCCCGGACTGCGGCGGCGAGGGCGCTTGCGGATGGTGCGGTGCCGACGGCGCCTGCGTCGTCTGCGACGGCGGCGGGCGCGAAGTGCTGAACGGCGCGCCGCGCGGACCCGACGAGCGGATGCGGTCGATGCGCACGTCCGCCGGGTCGTTCCTGGCGGGCCGAGTCGAGGCGGCGCCGACGTCGCAGGGCATCCGCATCGTCCGCACCGACTCCGGCAAGCAGGTCTCGACCGTACTCCCGCGCGCCCAGGTCGGCGCGCTGTCGTGGTGGATGGTGCTCCAGGACTTCGGGCCGGGCTGGGACGGTCGCACCGTGGCGGATGCGGTGGACCTCGCGAAGTTCCGGAGCGGTCTCGCAGACCTCGCGGTCGAGTCGGGCTGGTGGCCGCTCGCGCTGCGCTCGCTCGGCCAGGCGATCACGATCGACCCGGTCCAGGCGCAAGGGCTGCGACTCCGCGTGCAGGACGTCGAGACGAAGCGCGTCGAAGACTGGGTCAAGCGCGCCGACGCGGCGAAGAAGGCCGGCGATCACGAACGGGCCACGCGGTTGCTCGAGATGGTGGTTTTCAAGGGACGCGGTGCGGCGGTCGCGACACGCGCCGACCTGCAACTCCTGCAGGTGCGGAAGGACCGGGAGGCGGCGCAGGCGAAACTCTCCGAGGCGGACCGTGTCCGCGTCGCGAACGACGCGAAGTCCACGGCCGAGCGGTGCATCGTCCGGGGGCGCATGCGCCTCGACCGCGCGCGGCGGCTGCTCGACCGAGCGACCGGGCTCGCGGCCGACGACGCCTCGGTGGACCGCGTGCTCTCGCGCGCCGAGTACGCCGCGTCGTCGTCGCGCCGGCTCCTGGAACAGGCGGCGTACCGCGCGCCTGCGTCGCAGATCTCGTGGAGCGTGCCTCCCGAAACCGTGATGACGGAGGCGAGACTCACGTCTGCGAGCGTGCTCGAGGCGTGGGCGACGCGCGCCATCTCCGGCGGGCGGTACGATTTCGGACTGCGCCTCGCCAGGCGTGGACTCTCGATCGACGGCACGACGGAGAACCTGAAGCTGCTCGCATCCGAAGCTGAGACCGGACTCGTCCGCTCCGGCGTCACGCAAGGCTCCCCACCCCCGGGAAAGCGATGAAACGACGTCTCCTCCTCGTAGCGCTCGGCCCACTCGTGATCGCCCCGGCGGTACTCGCCGCGTGCTCCGGCGCGACCGGTGTGCGAGCGACCGGCGCGGATACGCGCGGCGACACCGCCGGCGCGGCTCGCGGCGCCCGCGTCGCCGTGCCGTCGCCGGACCCGGTCGATTCGCTGCCGTCCGACGGCCCGGTGGCCCGCTACCGCGGGGCGTTCGCCCGGGAAACGGCCGTTCTCGCCTTCCAGCGCGAGGCCGGTCTGCTCCTCGATGCGGCGGTCGCGCGTCTCCGGGATGAGACCGGCCTGCAGTTCACCGAGGGGCGTGCGCCCGCGATCACGTTGCTGGACTCTCCTGATCTGCCGGCCGGTGGGCGGGCGTCGTTGCGACTCGTGAACGGCGTGCGCCGCCCGCAGATCGACGTCCGGGCGTCGGCCGTCGTGGCGGGCGAGTTTCGAGCGAAGGAGCACCTGCCGGCCCTTGTCGCGGAGTCCGCGGTGCTCGCGGCATCGGCGGAGCGAGCCGCGCCGGAGTGGGTCGTCCGGGGCCTGCCGACGGTGTTCTCCGACGGCGCGGAACGCCGCGCGTCCGAGTTGCTGCTCGGGGGGGCGACTGCGCGCGTGGACCTGGCGGGGCTCGCGCCGCTCGAGCCGGCGTTTCGCGTGGCGGCGTTGCAGCGGATCGGCGTCGGCGAGCGAGTTCTCGCGCGATTCCTCGACGCGCGCCTCGGTGGCGCAGGCGACGCCGCGGCACTCCGCGAGGTCGGCGTGGGATCGATGGATTTCCTCGACGCCGCGGCAGCGACGGAGGCGGACAGGATGCTCGACCGCATCCTCGAGGACGAACGCGCGCGCTCGCTGCGAGCCGTGCGCGAGTCGCTCACCGCGGGGGACATCGCGGCTGCGGAGAGCGCGATCTCACGCGTTCCGGCGAGCGGCGGCGCGTCGCCCTGGGTGGATGCCGAGGTGCGACTCGTTCGTGCCGAGACGTCGCTCCTGCGGGGCGAGGACGGCGCTGCGATCGCGTCGCTCGACGATGTGCTCGCGCGACCGGAGTTCGTGCTGCGGCTTCGCGACGCTCGGTTCCTGCGCGCTCTCGCCGCGCTGAAGGCCGACGATCCGGGGGCGCGCGCGCGCGCCGCGGAGTTCGCGCGGACCTGCATCGACGACCCGAGGACGGCGGCGATTCTGCAGGACCTGGGCGTGAGCACGCAGGACGCATTCGACCTCGTGTCGGGTGACACCGACGCACGGGCGAAGTCGGCGGCGCGCCTCGGCGAGAAGGGCATCGCGACGACGCTGCCGTTCGTTGCGCGCTCGCTCCGCGACGGCGAGGCATCGGTGCGGCGCGCGGTCGTCGCTGCGATCGGGCGAATCGGCGCGAAGAGCGGCGCCGTCGAACTCGACACCGCGTGCGGCGATTCAGACGCGGGAGTCCGTTCCGCTGCGTTGGTCGCGTTGGCGCAGATCGACGCACCGCGCGGACTCACGCGGTCGCGCGAGATGACGAGCGACCCGGACGAGAGCGTGCGTCGCGCGGCGGCCGACGTCATCGCGAGGCTCGCACCGAAGCCCGTCGCGGAGCCCCGCGCGGCGGTGGCGAAACCGTCCGTGCCAAACTCGCCCAAGCCGAAGGACGCGCCGACCGCGGTGCCGGACCCGTCGCGGGCGCCGGCGGCGCTCACTCCGCCCGACGACCTGCCGCCGCCGCTCGCGCCGCGTGGGAAGCCGGCTGGTGTCGCGTCCCCAACGCCGTCGCCGCCGTCGCCGCCGTCACCCACGCCACCGACGCCGACCGCGCCTGCCGCGGGGCCCAAGGCACCACGTCCGACGGAGGGCGTCAAGGTCGTCTCGCCACCTGCGCCGACACCACCCGCCGCCCCGCCGACCCCCGGCACTCCGCCGCGTCGGACCGACCCGCCGCCGCGGCCCGCCGCGCCGACCGCGAAGCCGCCGGCGCCGGTTCAACCGCCGCCTGCGCCTGTGGCCCCGGCCCCCGTGCCGCCGAAGACTCCGACACCGCTGCCGCCGCCCACACCGCCCGCCCGCGAGAAGGTCTGAGAGACTCCAGCCATGCCCCGGCTCTTCCTCGTCGATGCTTTCGCGGACCGCGCGTTCACCGGCAACCCCGCAGCGGTGTGCGTCCTCGACCGGCAACGCCCCGACGACTGGATGCAGTCGCTTGCCGCCGAGATGAACCAGTCGGAGACTGCGTTCCTCCTGCCCGACGACCTCGGCTGGCACCTGCGATGGATGACTCCGCTCGTGGAGGTGGACCTGTGCGGTCACGCCACGCTCGCAGCCGCGCATGTGCTGTGGGAGACCGGCATCGAGGAGAAGGAGCGGTCGATCCACTTCCGCACCCGCAGCGGCGACCTCGTGGCGTGGCACGTCGCAGACGACGTGGAGATGAACTTCCCGCGCACGCCGGTCGAGGCCGAGCTTGCGCCGGAGGACCTTCCGCGGGACATCGCGGACGCCCTCGGTGTACGTGTCCTGCGGCACGGCCGCAACGCGCGCGACCGCCTCGTCGAGGTGGACTCGGAGCGGACCGTCCGCGAGGTCGCGCCGGACCTGCGCGCGCTGGCGGCGGCCTGGCGCGGCGGTCTGATCGTGACCGCGCGTTCGTCGGACGCACGTTGGGACTTCGTCTCCCGGTTCTTCGCGCCCGGCATGGGCGTGGACGAGGACCCCGTCACCGGTTCGGCGCACTGCGCGCTCGGCCCGTGGTGGCAGCAGCGACTCGGCAAGGACGACCTGACGGGCTACCAGGCGTCGCGGCGCGGCGGAGTCGTCAGGGTGCGAGTGACCGAGGATCGGTGCTATCTTCGCGGTCGCGCGGTGATGGTCACGCGCGGCGAACTTGCCGACTGATCCGCGGCCGCGGGCGGATTCCCGTCTCCCTGTGCCCGGCGCATGCCACGATTCACCGGTGCGCGGCGAGTTCGACTGGATACGAGATCTGCGGCGCCGTGTCGGCGCGCCGCGCGACGGGCGGGACACCGTTCGCGTGGGCATCGGCGACGACTGCGCGGTCGTGTCGGTCCCGAGCGACTCGGAACTCCTGCTGACGACCGACCTGCTGGTCGAAGGCGTCCACTTCGTACTCGACGGACTCCGCCCGGAGGATCTCGGCTGGAAGGCGCTCGCGGTGTCGGTCTCCGACGTCGCGGCGATGGGAGGCCGGGCGGCGCACGCGGTGGTTTCCGTGGCGCTGCGCCCGGAGCAGACTGGAGCGTTCGCCGACGGCCTTCTCGGCGGACTCCTCGCGTGCGCGGACCGCTACGGCGTCTCGCTCGTCGGCGGAGACACGACCGGCACTCCCGGGCCGGTGGTCGTGAACGTTGCGCTCACGGGGTTCGCGCCGCGGGGCCGCGCGGTACTCCGGTCGGGCGCCCGTCCGGGCGACGCGATCTGTGTGACCGGCGCGCTCGGGGGATCGATCCTCGGCCGGCACCTGCGCGTGGAACCTCGGCAAGACGAAGCGCTCGCACTCGTCCAAGGGAACGAGGTGCACGCGATGATCGACGTTTCGGACGGGCTGTCGTCGGATTTGGGCCACGTCGTGGACCTCTCCGAGGTCGGTGCCGAGGTGTACGAGGACCGCATACCGATCCACGACGACGCCGTCGCGCTGGCAGCGCGGGACGGGCGCCCCGCAATCGAGCACGCGCTCACCGACGGCGAGGACTTCGAGCTTCTCTTCACGCTGCCCGCGGAGTCCGCCGATCGCCTCGAACGCGAGGGAATCGCCGGCACGCGGGTCACGCGCGTCGGACGGATCACCCGCGACCGCCGGTACGTGCTGCTTCCGCGAGAGGGCGCCGCCGCCGACTCGCGCCCGATGGAGCGCAAGGGATATGACCACTTCCGCCGCGCGTGAACTCGTCCTCGTGGGCGACGATGCGACCGTGGACCTCGGCCGCCGCATCGGACGCGCGCTGGCGCCGGACCGCGGCGGCGTCGTCGCGTTGTCGGGAAATCTCGGCGTCGGCAAGACGACGTTCGTCAAGGGACTCGCGGAGGGGCTCGGTGTCGCCGAGGCGCGGGACGTCGTCAGTCCGACCTTCACCCGTGTGATCGAGTTCGAAGGTCCGGTGCGACTCGTTCACGTCGATGCGTACCGCATGAAGGGGCCCGGCGACGTGATCGAACTCGGACTCGACGAGGCTCTCGCCGGCGCCGCTGTGGTCGCGCTGGAGTGGCCCGAGATCGTGGAGGGTGCGTTGCCCGCCGACAGGCTGACGATCGCGATCGGGCACGTCTCGGAGGGCCGTCGGTCGGTGCGCGTCGAGGCGGGCGGGCCGGAGTCCGTGGCGTGGTTCGCGCGCGTTGACTGGCCCGAGGCCGTCGCGTGACGCGACTTCGAGCGCTGTGCGCGGCAGTCGGGCTCGCCCTGTGGGGCGCCGTGTCGGGCGCGGCGCAGTTCCCGGTGCTCGCGCAGGACGCACCGGCGCAGGGCGAGGTCGAGATCGCGGTCCGCGAGGGCATGACGCTTCTCGATCCCGGGCGTCCGGTGACCGACGCCCTCGCGGCCTACGTGGACCCCGGATGGGGCACGCAGGAAGCGGCCGGCTCCGCTGCCCGTGCAGACGGCAACGGCCGCATCCGGCTGCCGTTCCAGGGCGAGGGCGGCACCGTGCTCGTCTGGGCGCCGGGGCGTGCGCCGGTCGGCCTCCGTGTCGGCAAACCGCTGCCGTTCGACGTTCTCCTTGCGCCCGGCCCGGCTCCCGAGGTCCGCGTGACGAACGCCGCCGGTGAGTCCGTCGCGGACGCGGAGGTCCTCGTCGAGGCCGTGATGCCGCTGCAACGCGCAGCGGACCTGCACGTCTACCGCGTGGCAGGTCGCACGGACGGGTCCGGGCGGGTCGCGTTCCCGGGCGTCCCGGACGTGTCTCTGTCCGTCACGGCGCACGCGGATGGGTTCGTGGACGCGACGGTCTTTCCCGTGGACCCGCGCCGCGGCGCGACCGTCGTGCTGGGACGCGGATCGCGCGTCTCCGGAACGCTGGTCCTCGCGCCGGGCGGTGCGCCGGCGAAGGGAGCGACTGCGCGACTCGGTCCCCGTACGGTGCATGTCTCGGACGACGGTGCGTTCACGTTCGAGACGGTTCCGCCGGGGCCGTGGGTGCTCACGTTCGACGGACCTGGGTTTGCGCCGCCCGCTGCGCGGACGCTCGTGCTCCGCGACGGCGCCGACCGCGGCGGGCTCGAGTTCACCGCGGCCCGTACGTCGGAGTTCCGAGCGCACGCGGTGGCTCCGGAAGGTCGCGTCGTGACGGCCGTGCGTGCCACGTTCGTCTATCCGCCGCACGTTCTCGCCACGCGGCACGAGTCGTTCGCAGTCGTCGGCATCGGCGGCGGCATCTCGATCCCGGACCTGCCGCCCGCCGACGGCGTCGCGGTCGTCCTGGAGTCGCCCGGGTGGATGCCGGTGCGCATCGAAGGCGTCTCGCTACCGTCGGGCGGGTCGTCGCTGGTCCTCTTGGCGAAGTTCGCCGCGGGCGCGGGCCTCACCGGCGTGATCCTCGATCTCGAAGGGCTCCCGGTCGCCGACGCCACGATCGTCGCAACGTCGTCCGAGCCGCCCACGTCCGCGAGGGACACGGGCCGCGGGGTCACGTTGGCCGACGGCAGTTTCGCGTTCGACGGACTTCCGGCCGGAAACGCCTGGGTCCGGCTGATCGGGCGTCCCGTCGGATCCGGGACGTCGTTCGGTCCATTCGTCGTCAAGGCCGACGACAGCACCGACGCCGGCACGCTGAAGGCGTTCGCGGGATGGACGCTCGACGGCCGCGTCCCAGGCGCGCCGGACGGGACGACCGTCGTGGCGTCGATCGCAGGCGCAGCGTCGAACGCAGGCGACCTCCTGCGAGCGGATGTCGTGGCGGAGTCGTTCAAGCTCTCCGGCCTGCCCGCGGGGCCGTTCGAGTTGCGCGCCGAGCAGAACGGCGACGTCGTCGGGCGCACGACCGTGTCGCTCCCGTCGGCATGGCAGGTCACCGTTCCGTACGGACCGCCCGTGATGCTGAGGGGGCGCCTGCGCGACGAGGCGGGGCGGGCCGTGACCGGCGCGACCGTTCGCGCGGCGCGCATCGACGGCGTCGGCCGCCGCGATGTCCTGGTGAGCGACCCGGCGGGCGCGTTCGAGATGCGACTCGCACGCGGGCGGTGGCGGATCGAGGCCGGCACCGACGACGGCCGTGGCGGCTCGAGCGCGGGCGCCGCCGTGGACGTATCGATCCCGGGCGACGCGGCGAACGAAGTCGTGGTGGTGCTCGCGTCCGGATCGACCGTGCGCGGCGTGGTCACGGGCGCGGAGGACGGGAACCTGCTCGAGGGCGTCGTGGTCCGCGTGTTCGCGTTCGGCGACGAGCGCTGGCTTGCGACGGGGAGATCGGATGCGGAGGGACGCTTCTCCGTGCGCGGCGTTCCCCCGGGAATCGCGCGCGTGCGGTTCGAATCCCCCGACCGCGGGGCGTTCGCGCTGGAGCCGCGCGTCGTCCGCGAGTCGGATGAGATCGATTTGGGAGTGGTCGCGCTGCCCCGAGGCGTCGTGGCGCGCGTCGAACTGTTCCGCGACGGAGCGTCCGTCCTGCCACGTGCCGAGGTGAGGATCGAGTGCGACGGCGGCGCGGTGCGATCCGGGCGGACCGACGACTACGGCCGTGCCGTGGTCACCGGTTTGTCGCCGGGCGGGGCCGTGGTCCGCGTGCGGGACGAGAGCGGTGCAACGGTCCGCGCCGCGCGAGTCGATGTTCCGGCGGTGTCGGCGGAGTGGACGCTCCGACTCGATTGCGGCAGCGGAACGCGCGTGGCCGGGCGCGTGACGACGGGCGGCCGCGACGAACCGTTCGCCCGTGTTCTGCTGCACGTGGCGGCGCCGCAGGCCGCCGAGGTGTCCGCAGTCGCCGACGCCCAGGGGCGCTACGCGCTGGCGCCGGTGCCGCCCGGCGACGGCGAGTTCGAAGTCTCGGTCGCCGGTCAGACCACGCCGTGGCGGCGTGCGGTGCGCGTCGTTGGTGGTGACGAGCAGTTGGTGGACATCCGCCTTCCGGAGCAGAGCGTCTCCGGCAGAGTGGAGGCGTTCGTCGGCGGCGACCCCATCGCGGGGGCGGCGCTCGACCTCTGCGTGGCGGGGGACGTCCGTCCGATCGCCTCCGGCGTCTCGACCGAGACCGGCATGTTCGAGTTGCGACGCGTTCCGGCGGGCGTGTACGACCTCGTCGCGAGTCGAGGCGGGTTCGGGCCCGCGGTCGCGCACCGCGTGGTCGTCGTGCCCGGCACGAACACGATCGATCTTCGAGTCGCCATGCCGCCGGAAGGCCGCGTGGCGCTCCGCGTCCGCGACGACCGCTGGCGGCCGGTGTCGAATGCGTGGGCGACCGCGCGGCGCGACGGCCGGGTGCAGCGTTTCGCGGCCGAGATCGACGACTCGCCGAAGTCGAGCCGATGGGATTCCGCACGCGCCGCCGACGTGGAGCCAACCGTGACGGCCTGGGCGTCCACGGACGGTGTTGTCCGCCTCTCCGGGCTGTCGCGCGGGACGTGGCGGATCTCGGTGGGCGCCTCCGGCTCGGGCCGCGTGGACCTCGGGTCCGTGCGAGTGGACGAAGGCGAGCGGGACCTGGGCGACGTGACGCTGCCGCGCGGTGCAGCGCTGCGAGTCGTCGCGACGAGAGCGGGAGCCGCCAACGTGCCTGTTCCAGGCGTGGCCGTGACCCTGCTCGACGTGTACTCCTCCGACCCGCGCCCGGTGCGGCGCCCCGACGACGTTCTCCGCGGGGCCGACCCGGCGTACGTCACCGGCTCCGACGGTGCGGTCGAGATCGCTGGGCTCGCGCCGGGAGTCTACTTCGTCGGGGCCGCCGACGGGCGCGGCCGCGACGACCTGCAACGGGTGCGCGTCCGGGCGGAGACCGTCGAGACGGTCATCCTCCGCGTGCCGCAGAAGCGGTAGAACGGGGCCACGGTCGGGGCGCGGCGCCCCGGCGGACGGTTCCCGCCGGGAGGCGGCGGCGCGGCGATTGCGTCGGGCCCTGCTCCCCCGGAACACCGCCTGCCCGTCACCCGACCGAGGACCGCATCGAACCTTTTCCCACGTGACCCGTTCACAAGACCCGACCGGAATGTCTCCAACCGACGCCGAACTCATGGAACGGTTCGGAGGCGGCGACGACGAGGCGTTCCGGCTGCTCGTGGACCGTCACGAGCGCGGACTGCTCCGGTTCTTCTTCCGGCGCTCCTTCGACAGGGCGCTGGCCGAGGACTGCGTGCAGGAGGTCTTCCTCCGGTTGGTTCGCCACCGCGGTGCGTGGCGGCCGGACGCGAAGTTCACGACGTATCTGTATCGGATCGCGGAGAACCACTGGATCGATCGCTACCGCTCGCGCAAGGCGGCGCCCACGCTCACCAGCCTCGAGACCGAGGTGACGGACGAGGGCGGAACGCTTGAGTCGGTGGTGGCGGGCCCCGGACGCAGGCCGGAGGAAGCGGCTTCCGACCGGGAACTGTCAGCTCGCATCAACCGGGCGCTGTCGAGGCTCTCGGAAGAACAGCGGCAGGTATTCGTGCTGGCGGAGACCCGCGGGCTCAAGTACGCCGAGATCGGCGATGTGCTCGGTGTCCCCGTCGGGACGGTGAAGTCCAGGATGCACGCGGCGACCACCCGGCTCCGGGAGTTGTTGGAAGCCGAGGGGCTCGGCAACGAAGACGAGAACGAGGACGACGAACGCCGCGGCGGCACTTCCCACTGACTCGCCGGTGACCCGCCGCTGACTCGAACGCGCTCAGAAACGAACATGCACGGGACGAAGCAGACAGGAACCAGGCAAGCGACATGAACGACCGGCAGGACGACGGACAGGATCGGAGCGCGCGCGGGGCATCGCCCTGCGTCGGCGTCCGGTCCGAGCTCGTCGCCTTCGACCGCGACGAGCTCGGGGCGGCCGACGCTGCCGCCGTGCGGTCCCACCTCGCATCGTGCGCCGCCTGCGCCGCCGAGCTCCGTCGCACCCGCCGCGTCTTCGAACTGGTCTCCCGTTCCACCGACATCGAACCGTCCGCGGCGGCGTCGGCACGGCTGCGTCGGACGCTGGATTCGGCGCTCGACGAGTCGGCAGCCCCGGCCCCGGCGCTCAGCCTCTGGGGGCGTGCGCGGGCCCGCTACGACGAGTCGGCCGGCTTCCGGCGCTTCACGCTCGCGTCGGTCGGTCTGCACGCGGCCGCAGCGATCCTGCTGGCGGTGGTCCTCGCGAGGTCGTCGTCGTCGCCCGATCGGCCGACCGTCGTTCGCATTCAGCCGGGCGACACCGTCACGTTGCCCGATCGCGCCGCGGACGCCGGCCCGGATCGCACGGCGTCGATCGCCCCGTTCGACCCTGCCACGGTTGACGGCGTCGCAGCCCCCGGCGCGCCGGGAGCCGTCTTCCCGAACTCGACCACCGCTGCTCGGTGGGGCGCGTCCGGCGCGACCGAGACCCGTCGCGCGGCGTTGCGCGTCGCCCTCGGCGATCTCGACGGTCACGGTGCGGACCGGGCCGAGATCGCGCTGGACCGCGGCCTCGCGTGGCTCGCTGCGCAGCGCGGCGCCGACGGCTCGCTCGGAACTCCCGCGGAGCGGCTGGCAGCCACGTCCGCGACGGTCCTCGCGTTTGCCGGCCAGGGGCGCACCTCGGTGGACGACGGCCAGCTCGCGCTCTCCGTCGCGTGGCTCGAACGGCACGCGGAGGCGCCTGCGGACGATGCGGTCGCGATCGAGGACGACGCGCTGGCCCTCCGTGCGCTGACCGCCCAGCTCGTCGCCGATTACGGGCGCCTCGGCCGGGCTGAGCGTGCGCGCCGGTCGTCGGCCGTGGCGTCCTTCGCCGCGCGACTCGAGTCGGCCGCTGCCCGTCGAGCTGACGCCCCGGCTGCGGCGCGGTCGCGACTGGGCGCGTCGGCCTCGGTGTCGGTCGTGGCCGCACTTGCGGATGTCCGCACCGCGGGGCTCCGCGACACGTCGGCGTCCCTCGCCTCGCTCGTGCGCCGCCTCGACTACATGCGCTCGCCCGATGGCCACGTTGCGGGTCACGGCCAGGAGGAGGGCGTCGTGCTCACCGCCGCCCTGGCCGAGGTGGCGGCCGACGCCGGCGCGCGACCGCTCTCCGAGCCGCTCGTCGCGAGCCTGAGTTCCCGCATCTGCACGCTCGCTGCGAGCTCGACGCTCGACGCCGCGCGTGCCGCCGCTGCCCTCGCCGCACTCGGGCGGCCGATCCGGGAGCCCGTGCGGTCCGCCCTCGCAGCGCAACGCGCCGACGGAAGCTGGGCTCCGTCGCAGCGCTCGGTGCCGCCGGTGTCCACGATCGTCGAGACCGCCTACGGCGTCGTGACCGTCACCCGCGCGTACCGTCGGTAACCCTTCCCGGTCGGGACGACTCCGAGACCGCCGCGCGCGCGGCCGCACCATCCGTCCAGCCTGGGCCGGCCCGGCAGAGGATTTCCGGCGCGGCGCGCACGCCATGGGCACGGTCCTTGCTCCTGTCTCGGCACAGGAGGCAGCCATGGAAAACAGAACCGAACTGCGCGACGAGCGGATCACCTCGAAGTCCAACATCCCGGTCACGGAGCGGCGCCTCGTCGCCGTGATCCGCGGTCGGGCGTACTACGAGGTCCTCGTGGACCAGCGACCGGTCTTCACGGGCAGCCTCTCGGAATGCGAACGTTTCGAGCGGATGCACGAGGAGAAGGAGACCGACGCCCGTCGCGACAAGCGGCGCCGGGACAAGCCCGAGGCCAGGATCTACCGAATCCACGGTCGCATGGCGGCCGCGGGCGGCTTCTGACCGGCCGTTCTGCGGGCCGTTCTGCGGGCCGTTCACGCTCCGTCCGCCTCGGCGGGCGTGCCTCGGCCACGCGCGGTGGGGCGCCCGTTCCCCGACCCAACGTCGTTTCGGGTCCGTGAGTTGTCCGGGTGAGCCCCGCCTCATTCGCCGACCGCCGCCACCCGCCATCGTTTCGCACGCCACCGTTCCGCACGCCCCGGGGGCGCCTCTCGGATTGAGAATCCGGGCGGTGCCCCCGGCCGCATTTCCGGCCCCCGTCGTTCGGATTCCGTGCGTGTGCCGCCCTGCCCGGCGTCCCCGACCCCCGGGGCTGGACGCGCTCTGGGACGGGAGTCCTGAAGTTGCCGCCGGCGCCCGGTGCGCCAACCGCGAGCCAACCGGGAGCCAACCGGGAGCCAACCGGCACCGTGCGAACTCGTAACGCTGGTTTCCCGGCGGGTGGAAACGATGCTTGTCACCCGCCCGCTCCCGTGACGTGTCCCTGACGCGGATCGTTCACTCTGTTCCCATGACCGCACGCCTTCGGCGCCACCGCCCGGGAACTTCCGGCCGGAATCTCCACGCGGCGTCGGCCGACGTCGCCCCCTGTGTGGCGGACCCCTCGGCCCCGCGACCCGGTTCGCGGGTCTGGAGTCCCGCCGCCGCGGTGCTCGTCGGCCTTGCGCTCGCGGCTTGCAGGTCCGGCGCTGCGGACCGAACGGAGCGCACGCCGGATCTGCCCGGCGCGGTGAAGGTGCCGGCCTCGCAGTTTCCACTCGACCGACCGACTGCGCCCACGGCCGACCCGGCGGGGCCGATTTCCCACGTCGGACGTACGGTCTTCGCCCGGTGCCACCGGATGGTGGTCGCGCAGGTCGTGTCGGTGTCGCCAGCCGGGGCGGGCGCGGAGGTCCTGCGTGTCGGCGAGCAGGACGTGATCTGGGGCGACCCGGACCTGGAGAGTGCTCCCTACACGGTGCTCTGCGGCGCGAAGGGGCTCGCGCCGGCGCCCGGCGGATCGGCACTGTTCGTCTTGCGACTGCTGCCGGCCGGCGGGTTCGAGGCACTCGAGGTGTCTCCCGTGGACGACACCGACGGTCCGGCCCGCCTGCGCACACTCCGGACGTACGTCGCCATCGAGATGCTCCCGGAGCCAGAGGAGCGGCGCGAGGCGTTGCTCGCGTACCTGAGGAGCGCCGTTCGGTCCGAATCGGGCTGGGCCCGCGCGAACGCGGTCCGCGAGTACGCAGCGTTCGCGGAAGCGTTCCCGAGCGGTCTCGAACCCGACGACGCGGCCGCCCTCTCGAAGGCGATCCCGAACCTCCAGGACGCAAACCTGAAGCGACTCGCACAGTCGGCGCTCGACCGCGCACCGGTCGCCAGTCGCCCGAAGTCTGCGCCGGTCGCGGGCGGCGGCACAGGCGCGACGCCGTCGCGCGCCGTGCCCGGCGCGACGGCCGACATCGAACCGTTCGTGCGCCGGTACGACGGCGCGAGGACCCGTCCCGAGGAGCGCAGGTCCGCTGTGCTCGACGCTGCGGCAAAGGCCGACCGCGGCGCCGCGCCGCTCGTGGTGCGGGCGCTCGCAGATCCAGACGCGTCGGTCCGCGAGGCTGCTGCGGCCGCGGTTGGTGAGGTGCGAATCGTCGATCTCGTGCCGAGGCTGATCTCGCTGGCGGTGACCGACGCCTCGATCGGCGTCCGCCGCACCTGCGTGGTCGCACTTGGTCACATGCGCGCCGGTTCGGCGGTGGACACGCTCGCCGGGCTCGCTTCGTCGGATCGCGAAGTCGGCCGCGAGGCGCTCTTCGCGTTGGCACGGATCCGTGACGACGGGGCGCTCGCTCGGCTCCGCAGGGAGCGCGACGTCTCGGGGCAGATCGACCCCGATCGTCGGAAGCTGGTAGATTTCCTGCTCTCGGACGATTTCGTCCGCCAGGAGCGCGCGATGGGAGCCAAGTGGACCGGCAAGGAGTGACGCGTGCGGGCTAGGCCGACTCCCGCCCGCCGGCCGTGGACGAAGATCGTCGTGGTCGGCGTCGTGCTGCTCGTCGGTGCTGGGCTCGCGGCGCTCACGCTGCGGCAGGCGCCCGTGTACCGCCCCGACATGCCGGAGACGGACGCGCCGACTCCGCCGCCCGACTTCCCGCCGGCGAAGACCGAGGAAGAACGCGTGCAGCGCCTCATCGAGATGCTGCTGAGCGGCGATCCCGACGACGCGGAGTGGTCGAGGAACGCGCTCGCCCGCGGCGGGGAACCGGCCAGGGCGGCCGTCGCGGAGACCGCGAGACGGTGCATCGTCGCGAACCGCGCGTTCGTCGAGCACGCACTCGACCTGCTCCTCCGCGATCCGCGGAGGGAGGACGAACCGCTCGCGGCCGAAGGCCTCGACAGCGTCGATTCCGAGGTGGTGAACCGCGCGTGCCTCCTCCTGGGGCGTTCGGGCGGCCCGCTCGCGCGCGAGTCGCTGCCGCGGATCGCGTCGATCGCGGCGCGGAACTGGCCCGCTCCGAAGTACGCGATGGATGCGATCGTGGCGCTCGGCGGCGACGCGGCCGTCGCGCAGCTCGAGCGCATCGCCGGCGGCGACGAGTTTCTCGAGGGCGTCCAGGACCAGGCGGTGGCGCGGATGGGCCTGATCGGCGGCGACAGGGCGAAGGCCACGCTGCTTCGTGAGTTCGCCTCGGCGGTGCGCCCGGACCGCACGATCGCCGCTGCCGAGGGGCTCATCGCGATGGGAGACATGACCCCGCTCGCGACCTTGCGCTCGATGTGGGCGATCCAGCGGGACCAGCGCGCCCTGACGCTCCTCGCGCGGGCGAAGGACGACCTCGCGTTCACGGAACTCGAAGCCCGCGTGCGGGCCCCGGTCGAGTCCGAGGACCGCCGCATCCAAGCGCTCGTGATGATCGACCCGTTCCCCGCGCCGCGGCGGCTCGAACTGATGCGCTACGCGGCCGACGCGGCGATGCCCCGCGAAGTCAGGATCGAGGCGTGGTCGCAACTCTGGCGCGACGGCGACGCGACGGACCGCGACGGGCTCCTGCGGCTCCTGCGGTCCGACGGCGCCTCCGCACGCGAAGACCGGATCGTGGCGGCGCTCGTCGCGGGGCGCGTTCGCGACCCGTCGCTCGGCGCCCCGCTGGCGAAGGCGGAGGCCCTCGCGCGGGCCGACCGGGAGGCGCGCGCGATCATGCTCCGCGCGATGGTGCTGTGCGGAGGTCTCGACACGCTCGACATCGTTGTCGGCGCGATGGCGGGGGACACGTCGGCGCAACTCGCACCCGATTCGATCGCCTACGAGATCGAAGTCGTGCTCGCGGAGGCGCCGCGCCCCTTCCTGAAGGCGATGGGGCCGCTCCTCCTGCGGGCGCTCGGCGGCAAGCAGGGCAGCACGGGCCCCATGGCGACGCGGCAGATGCTCATGGCGGTCGGCTTCTCGTGCGGTCCGGAAGCGTCATCGGTGGTGGAGTCGTACCTGACCCACGAAGATCGTCACATCCGCGAGACAGCGGCCGACGTGCTCGTCGTCGTCGGCGGGCCGACCGCGATCGCGGCGCTCAAGAACGCCTGGTGGCGCCGGCAGGACAAGTTCACGCGCGCCGAGATCGCGCGCGCCCTCGAGCGGTTGGCGATCGCCACTCCCGTGCGATGAAGCCGCGCGGACGCGCCGTCCACGTCGCCCGATGTTCACTTCGTTCAACGTTCGAGCCTGCGGCGCGGCCCCCGCGAGCCTGGCGCGCGCCCCGCACGCACGGCGCGTCCCTTGCGAAACTGGGTGGCATGACGCACTGCTCGACCGCGGAGCGTCCAAACGGAGAGACATCCCGCGATGAGCGCTGACCCTTCGACTGCCGCCGCTCATCCTGCGTCCGCGGTCCCCGCAGACGCGGCCTCGGTGGTCCGCGAACGCCGCGGCCCTGACCGCCGCAAGGGGCCGACATCCCTCTTCACGCGATACGCGTGGTTCGGCGGGCGTCGCAAGGGCGACCGCCGGGAAGGGGGCGTGACGAGCGTCTACGTCGATCTGTACGAGCCGTGGCTCGCGGTCGCGCTCGTTGCCGTCGGACTGCTCTGCGCGGTGGACGCCATCTTCACGCTGATGTACATCCAGCGCGGCGGCGAAGAGGCGAACCCGATCATGGACCGTCTGATCGGCTGCGGCCCGCAGACGTTCGTGTTCGTCAAGTGCGGGATCACGAACATCGGCCTGACCGTGCTCTGCCTGCACAAGAACTTCCGCTGGGTGAAGTTCGTGATCGTGGCGCTCTTCGTCATGTACTCGCTGCTCTTCGTCTACCACCTCTACCTGTCGTCCGCCGTCGGTCGGTAGGAGCGAGGGGCGCCGGGTGCGGCGGACTACGGCGCGTCGTCCGTCGAGTCGTTGCCGCGATCGCGTCGGGAGCCAGGGGCCGCTTCGCTTCGCGTAGGGCGGCGAGGACCACGACGTCGGCTGCCGATCCCTGGGCGGCAGGGAGCCGCACGGGTTCAGGCGCGCCGCTCGCCTCGAACTCCGGATCGAGTCCGCCGTTCATGACGCAGCCTCCGGCACGATGTCGGGCACGCGTGCCTTCACCGAGCGGAGCATCGTCACGCCGAGCAGGAACACGAAGATCCCGAAGAACTGGCTGAACGACAGCCCGGTGCCCCAGAAGTCGAGCCCGCGGTCCGCGTCACCTCGCCAGAACTCGACGATGAACCGCGCCACGGGATACAGCATCAGATACGACGCCGTCAGGATGCCCGTCCGGCGCATGCGCCTCGCGATCACGAGCAGCGCCCCGAACACGACGAGGTTCTTCAGCGACATGTAGATCTGCACGGGCTGGAGCCACTTCGGCTCGCGGAACTGGAACGGGGTCTCGCAGTACTCCGTCCGCCAGCCCTGGTCCTTCGGGACCTGCACCGCAAACCACGGCGCCTTGTCGGCGTCCGTGATCGCCACGCCGGCCTCGTCCGTGATCTGCATGCCGTAGTCGTCGCCGGCGAACCAGCAACCCCAGCGGCCGATCGCGAGAGCGAGCGCCACGCCGAGCGCTGCCGCGTCGGTGATCTTGAGCACGGGCAGCTTCTTCAGCGCGAGCCAGACGAACGCGAAGATCGTCGAGAGGGCGAATCCGCCGTACCAGACGAGACCGCCCTGCCAGATCGCGAACACGCTGAAGAACTTCCCCTGGAACTGCTCGAAGTTCTGCAGCACGTACATGAGGCGCGAGCCGAGGATGCCGATCGCGAGCATGTAGAAGCAGAAGTCGAACACGTCCTCCGACGACATGAGCTTCTGCTTCACGAGGCGCTTCTGGATGACCCAGGTTCCCGCGAGGAACCCGAGGATCACCATCACGCCGAACATGCGGATCGGGAAGTAGCCGCCGCCCATGAACTCGGGCAGGGGAATTCGGAAGAGAGCTGGCCACATCTTGGAGGCACCTCCGGGAGACGTAAGGGCGGCACTCTACAGCGGCGCCGCGCGTTCGCGACGTGCGGTGTGACCGGCCTCATGGCGCCGGGGGATCGAATTCCCGGAGAATCAGGAGTCGCGGGAGCGCCGAGGCGCATGTCCCGAGACCGAATGCGCCTCCTGGTCTGCGTTCCCGCAGGAGGTCGCCATGACGTTCCGGAGTTGGTTGCGTCCAGCCTGTGCGGCAGGCCTGCTCGTTCTCGCGGGGGCCTTGGCCGACGCGGCTCACTACACGCCGTACCTGGACTACGTTCAGAACGCGGTGAACGAGCGGATCGCAGAGATCGGCACCCCGGATACGAAGCTGGAGTCGCGTGAACTCGCGCTCCTGAAGGGGGCCCGCAGCGATCTGGCGAAGAGCTCCGCGAAGCTCTCGTCGGACCTCAAGTTGCTCGCCGCGGCGCTCGTGCATCTGCGTCAGCTCACCGCAGGGATGGCTCCGGGGATGTCGAACAACGTCTCGCTCTCGGTGGGGATGCTCTCACAGGAACTCGACATGCTGGCGATGAACGTCCAGCAGAACACCGACATCTACGAGCAGCACGGAGGCAAGCGCGCCACGGTGAAAACCCTACGGAGCCTGCACAAGCAGGGGTGGGCCTTCTTCCAGAAGGCGGCGAACGCGAAGAACCACCAGCAGGCGTGCACGTTCTATGCGCAGTCGGCCGCACTCATGGAGAAGGCGACCGCCCTGCTCGCGAAGGTCCAGCAGCCCGTCTGACGTCGCACGCGACGGAGCCGCGTCACCTCTGAGCGCACCGACTCCGTCGGCGGCGACGTGACTTGCGTCGTGCCGCCCGGGTTCCCCGCGCAGCCGTCTGTCGGCCGCGCGCGACTTCCATCCCGCAGCGCGGGCAGCGGCGTATCCTTCTCCTGATTCCGGGTCGCGAAGACGCGACCCGCACAGGAGGCGACCTTCCATGCCGATCCCCGCTCTTGCCGCGAACGACACGTTCGCCCGCCGTCACCTGGGCCCCAGCGACGCCGAGCAGAAGCAGATGCTCGCGTTCCTCGGGTACCGCACGCTCGACGAGCTTTCCGCCGCAACCGTCCCGGCCACGATCCAGTCGCCGCACCGCCTCGCGCTCGCGCCGGGGCAGGGCGAGCGCGACGCGCTCCGCGACCTGAAGGAGATCGCGTCGAAGAACCGCGTCCTGCGGTCGTTCATCGGCATGGGCTACCACGGGTGCATCACGCCCGGCGTGATCCAGCGGAACATCCTCGAAAACCCAGGTTGGTACACGCAGTACACGCCCTACCAGGCCGAGATCTCGCAGGGCCGCATGGAGGCCCTCCTCAACTTCCAGACGATGGTCACCGACCTCACGGCCCTTCCGGTCGCGAACGCGTCGCTCCTCGACGAGGCGACCGCTGCCGCCGAAGCGATGACTCTCTGCCACGGCGTGAAGGGCGGCAAGGGAGGCAAGGCGTTCTTCGTCGCCGCCGACTGCCACCCGCAGACCATCGAAGTCGTGATGACGCGCGCGAAGGCGCTCGGCATCGAAGTCGTCACGGGATGCCCGCACCGCGTGGACCTGTCGAAGCTCCCGATCTTCGGCGCCCTCGTCCAGTCGCCCGACACCGAAGGCCGCATCCACGACTACGAGCCCTTCGCGAAGAAGGTCCACGAGGCCGGGGCGCTCCTCTGCGTCGCCACCGATCTGCTGGCGCTGACCGTCCTCCGCGCGCCCGGTGAGTGGGGGGCGGACGTCGCGTTCGGCAACTCGCAGCGCTTCGGCGTACCGATGGGCTTCGGCGGCCCGCACGCCGCGTTCTTCGCGACGAAGGACCAGTTCAAGCGCGACATCGCCGGCCGCCTGATCGGCGTCTCGCGCGACTCCCGCGGCAAGCCGGCGATGCGTCTCACGCTCGCGACCCGCGAGCAGCACATCCGCCGCGAGAAGGCCACGTCGAACATCTGCACCGCGCAGGTGCTGCTCGCCGTCATGGCCGGCATGTATGCCGTCTACCACGGGCCCGAAGGCATGAAGGCCATTGCGACCCGCGTTCACGCGGCGACGTGCGTCCTCGCCGCGGGCGTGAAGAAGCTCGGGTACCGCCTCGCCGACGAGCCGTTCTTCGACACGATCCGCGTGGACCTCGGAACGCGGTCGGCCGACGACGTCGTCGCCGCGGCGCTCTACCGCGGCATCAACATTCGGAAGAACGGCGCGCACGAGGTCGTCGTCGCCCTCGACGAGACGGTGGACGAGAAGGACCTCGCCGACCTGCTCGCGAGCTTCGCGGCGCCCGGCGTGACCCCGCCGTCGCTCGACTCTCTCGCCGCCGCGGCGTCCGGCGCGATCCCTGCCGCACACGCCCGGACGAGCCCGATCCTGTCGCACCCGATCTTCAACCAGTACCACTCCGAGACCGAGATGCTGCGGTACATCCGCCGACTCGAGTCGCGCGACCTTTCGCTCTGCCACTCGATGATCTCGCTCGGCTCCTGCACGATGAAGCTGAACGCGACGTCGGAGATGTTCCCCGTCACGTGGCCCGAGTTCGGAGCGCTCCACCCGTTCGTGCCGAAGGATCAGGCGCAGGGCTACTTCGAGATGTTCCGCCGCCTCGAGGCCGCGCTCTGCGAGTGCACCGGCTTCGCCGGTTGCTCGCTCCAGCCGAATGCGGGCTCGCAGGGCGAGTACGCGGGTCTCATGACGATCCGCGCGTACCACCACTCCCGCGGCGACATGCACCGCAACGTCTGTCTCATCCCGACGTCGGCGCACGGCACGAACCCGGCGAGCGCGGCGATGGCCGGGATGAAAATCGTCCTGGTCGCCTGCGACCACCACGGCAACATCGATCTCGCCGACCTCGCCGCGAAGGCGGAGCAGCACAAGGCCAACCTCTCCTGCGCGATGGTCACGTATCCCTCGACGCACGGCGTGTTCGAGGCCGGCATCAAGGAACTCTGCCGGATCGTCCACGCGGCCGGCGGTCAGGTCTACATGGACGGCGCGAACTTCAACGCCCAGCTCGGCCTCTGCCAGCCCGGTGAGTTCGGCGCCGACGTTTGCCACCTGAACCTGCACAAGACGTTCTGCATCCCGCACGGCGGCGGCGGGCCGGGCATGGGGCCGATCTGCTGCATGGCCCATCTCGTTCCGTTCCTGCCGGGCCACCAGACCGGCGGCGTGGGCAGTTCGACGTCGAGCGGCGCGGTCTCGGCGGCGCCGTACGGCAGTTCGTCGATCCTGCCGATCTCGTACATGTACATCGCGATGATGGGGGGCGACGGCCTCCGCAAGGCCACGCAGGTCGCGATCCTCAACGCGAACTACATGGCGAAGCGTCTCGCTCCGTCGTACCCCGTGCTCTACACGGGCGAGAACGGCCGCGTGGCGCACGAGTTCATCCTCGACCTGCGCGGCATCAAGGCGGTCACGATCGACGACGTTGCGAAGCGCCTGATGGACTACGGCTTCCACGCTCCGACGATGTCGTTCCCCGTGCCCGGCACGCTCATGATCGAGCCGACCGAGAGCGAGTCGAAGGTGGAGATGGACCGGTTCTGCGAGGCGCTCATCGCGATCCGCGCGGAGATCAAGGAGATCGAGGAAGGCCGAATGGACGCGCAGAACAACGCGCTCCACAACGCGCCCCACACGATGGACCAGATCGCCGCCCCCGAGTGGAACCACCCCTACTCGCGCGAGTCTGCGGCCTTCCCGGCCCACTGGGTCCGCGACCGCAAGTTCTGGCCCTTCGTCAGCCGCGTGGACAACGTCTACGGCGACCGCAACGTGGTCTGCACGTGCCCGCCGATCGAGAGCTACGCGGACGGCGCGAAGTAGACGTCGGCGTCAGAATCCACCGGGGGCGGGCTCAGGTCCGTCCCCGGTTCGATTCCCGGTCGTCGGCACGGTCGTCGGCTGCACCGTCGTCGGCTGCACCGCCGCGGCAGGCGCTCGCGCGGGTCGCGGTCGGGAATCGAACGAGGGACGAGCAGGGCTCGTCCCTCGCAACGCGAGTTCACGCGTTCGCTACTTCGCGGACGCCGCGTCGTCCCGACCGGCGAGGCGCTTTCGACCGTCCCTCTGGTTCCGACGTGTCGCCGCGCCCGCGGATCCGCAGCGCGCGGTTCATCGAGCGAGGGCGCGTGCCGTGCGCACGCGCCCTCGCCGGGCATCCAGAGAACGCGCCGCCTCGGCGCGTTCTAGTGCTTCGCTTCCTCTTCCTTGCAGTGCTTCTCGTACTGCGCGGCGTCCATCAGGCCCTCGACCTCGCCGGGGTGGCTGATGCGGAACTTCACGATCCAGCCCGCACCGTAGGGGTCCTTCGCGAGCGTCTCGAGGCTGTCGGGCAGTTCCTCGTTGATCTCGACGATCTCGCCCGAGAGCGGCGCGTAGATGTCGGAGACGGCCTTGACGGACTCGACCTCGGCGTACGGCTGACCCTGCTCGAGCAGGTCCGTCACCTGGGGCATGTCGATGTAGACCAGGTCCGAGAGAGCGTGGACCGCGAAGTCCGAGATGCCGGCCGTCGCGATGTCCTTCTCGATCCGGACCCACTCGTGCGTCTTGCTGAACTTCAGGTCGGTGGGGCGCATGCGTACCTCCGTGTGGCGTCGTGAAGACTTCGTTTTTAGCCGCTCGGCTCCGCGCGCGGACGGCCTTTCCAAGCGCGTCGTACATCAGGCGGGGGTCGGTGTCACTTCGGTCGCTCCGCGCCGGGTCGCGTGCGGCGCAGGAGGCGGTACTTGTCGAAGTCCGCGACGCGTTCAAGCGTCGGGCGCACGGAGGGAGGCGGTTGGTCTGCGCCGCCCGGCTTCGTGACGACGAACACGTCGTCATGGGCTCGGAGCAGTGCGTCCCACGCGGCGGGAGAGGCGCCTCCCATCCGGACCGCGCGTCCCGATGAGTAGAAATCGGCGGAGCAGGGCACGTCGGCGATTGCGTAGACCAGCACAGCCCCCGGCAGTGCTTCGGCGTCGAATCGGCGCACGAGTCCCTGTTGGCAGGCGGTCATCTGGAGCTTGGTCCGGAGGAGCGGCACCGCGATCGCCGCAGCGACCGGCAGCACGCAGGCCGCGACGACGAACGCGCGCGGGGATCGCGGAGCGCCCTCCGGCGACCCTCGCGTCAGCAGGCGGGCGACGAGGATCGCCACCGCCGGCATTCCGGGCCAGATGTACGTCCACATCACGGCGCTCGCGACGGTGAAGAAGCAGAGCGGCAGGAGCGCCCACGCCGCGAGGAGCGGCCCCCAGGTGCTCGACCAGAGGCGAGCCGCCATGCCGCGCACGTCGCGCCGCTCGCGGACCAGAGCCCACCCGGCGAGCACCGCCCAGGGGAGCGCGTCGCCGAGCGCGAGGAGCCAGATCGTGCCGCGCGGCTTCGTGCGCGGCGCTCCGTACAGGTCGCCGCTCCAGTGCGGGTCGATGAACCTGCGGATGTGCTCGCCTTCGAGGAAGTACCGGAGGAACCCGGGCGTGCGCGCCTCGGCCGCTGCGTACCAGGGAACGGAAACTGCGAGCGCGAGCAGCGATCCCGTCACCCACGGGATGCCGCGCACGAGTCCGCGTCCGCGGGTCGTCCAGAGGAGCAGAGCGATCGGGGGAAACGAGAGCACGCAAGCGATCGGGCCCTTCGCGAGCAGGCCCGCGCCGATCCCGAGGAACCCAAGATACGCCCAGTTGCGGCCGGCAGCGGTGCCGCGGCCCTCGACACCCAGAATGAAGCCCGCGACGGTCGCGGTGGTCGCCAGCCCGAGCGCCGCGTCGGTCATCACGCTGCCTGCGATGAGGAACCCGATCCCGCTCGTGACGAGTACCGCGGCGCTCGCGAGGGCGACTCCGCGACCGAAGAGCTTCCGAGCAACCAGAAACGTGAGCCAGGCGGTCAGGGCGACCATCAGCACTGCGGGGAGGCGCGCCGCGAACTCGTTCACGCCGAACGCTTCGAACGACGCCGCGGTCGCCCACGTCGAGAGCGGCGGCTTCGCCCAGAACGGGCGCCCGCCGTCCACCCGCGGCATCACCCAGTCGCCGTTCACGGTCATCTCTCGCGCGATCTCGCCGTAGCGCGCCTCGGTCGTGTCGGTGAGTGGATATGCGCCCAGCGTCGAGAGGCGCACCACGGCTGCGAACACGATCGTCCACGCGATGGCGCGGAACGATCGGCTCGATGTCCACCGTGGGTCCGCTGCAGTCGGTGTATCCGCCGAAGGCGATGTGTTCGCCAGAGGCGATGGGCTCGTCTTGATGGCTTTCTCCGGTCGCGTTGGGCGGTGAGGGCTGGGGCTCCGCCGGTACGTCGATAGGATACTCCGATGAGCGGCGGGTCCCCCGACAGCCCGGGCACCGGGAAGTCATCAACGCAAGCGCCGCGCCGCGCGCCGCGCGTGATCGTCAACGCCGACGACTTCGGGTACTTCGATTGCGTGAGCCGCGGGATCATCGACGCCGCACGCGACGGGGTGGTCCGCGCGACGAGTCTGCTCGCGACGGCGCCGCGCCTGGAGGAGCACGTCAAGTGGCTGCCCGAGGCGCCGCTCCTCGACTTCGGCGTGCACCTCACGCTCACGACGGGAGACGCGCTGAGCACCGACATGCGGCGGTTCGCGACGCACCTGGGCGCGCTGCGGCCCGCGTCCATCGCGCGGTCCGTGTGTTTCAGGACGCTTCGCCCGGCGACCGTGCGCGCAGAGTGGCGTGCCCAGATCGACCGGTGCATCGCCCTCGGTGTACGCCCGGTGTTCCTGAACTCGCACGAGCACGTTCACGCGCTGCCGTCGCTGTTCGACGTGGTCCTGGAACTCGCGGACGCTTACGGGGTGAAACACGTTCGCACGCCGCGGGCGGCCGTGGCCGCTCCGATCGGCGTGCGATCGCTCGCCCGAGCCGCGGCGTTCGCGATCCTCGGAGTGGGGCGCACGACGGCGGCGGGTCCGGGGATGCTGGGACTGCACGAGGCGGGCAGACTTTGCGCGGCATCCGTCGAATGGATGTTCCGCCTGCTCGAGCCCGGCCGTGTCTACGAGATCGGCTGCCACCCGGGGCGTCGTGACGAGCGCGAGGTGAGCGATTCACGACTGCTGCGTTACCACGACTGGGACGGCGAGCGAGCGCTCCTCAGCGGTCCCGCCGTGCGGGTGCTCGCAGCGCAGTACGGAGTCGAACTCGTCGGGTTCCGGGACATCTGACGCCGCGCGTCGGATACTCTCGTCGTCGGCATCGAACCATGGACTCGACCACAACGCCTGCCGCGGACCCAGCCGGCGCCCCCGGCGCGTCGCCACGGCTCCTCAGTGTCGTGATGCCCGCGCGCAATGAAGCGGAAGGGATTGCGGACACGGTCCGGGCGGTCGGCGCCGTCTTGGACAGCGTTGGCGCTCCGTGGGAGATCGTGGTGGTGGACGACGGCAGCGGCGACGGCACGTTCGACCGCGTTGCGGACCTGAATGCCGCGGACGCGCGCGTTCGCGGGGTGCGACTCTCCCGTGGCTTCGGCAAGGAAGCCGGCCTGCTCGCGGGGCTCCGCGAGTCACGCGGAGATGCCGTCGTCACGATGGACTCCGACCTGCAGCATCCGCCGTCGCTGATTCCCGACATGGTCCGCGCGTGGCGTGGCGGGGCGAAGGTCGTGAACGCGGTGAAGCGGTCGCGAGGTTCGGACGGACTCGTGGCGAGGGCGCGCGCCGCAGTGGTCCACGGCGCGCTGTCGCGTGCGACCGGAGTGGATCTGCACGGTTCGTCCGATTTCAAACTGCTCGACCGGATGGTGGTCGACGAGTTGACGCAGCGGTTCCCGGAGCGGATCCGGTTCTACCGCGGTCTCACCGGGTGGGTGGGGCACGCGCAGATGACGCTGCCGTTCGACGTGGCGGACCGCGGGCATGGCACCGGCAAGTGGTCCACGTGGCGGCTGATCGAACTCGCGGGGACGGCGCTCGTGTCGTTCACGGGGGCGCCGCTCCGGATCGTCACCGTGCTCGGACTCGCCACGCTGCTCTTCGCCTTTGTGGTCGGCGGCGAGGCGCTGTGGTCGTGGTACCACGGCGCTTCGGTCTCCGGCTTCGTGACGATCATCCTCACGCTGCTCGTCCTCGGCAGCTTCATCATGATCAGCCTGGGGATCGTCGGCGAGTACGTCGCGAAGGTCTACGACGAGGTGAAGGCGCGGCCGCCGTACCTCGTGGACCGTCGCACGCCGGAGACGCCGCGCGGCGACTCGTGAGGACGTCGCTCGGGATCAGTACTTCTCGAGCAGCCCGTACTTGCGCATCTTGTTGAACAGCGTCGTGCGATTGATGTCGAGGGCCTTGGCCGTCTCCTGACGGTTGCTGCCGAAACGGCGCAGCGCGAGTTCGATGTAGCGGCGCTCGGGGTCCTCCAGGGCGACCTTCAGCGCGACGACGTCGTCGGACGTCTGCACGGGCGTTTCCTCGGCGCCTTCTCGCATCAGCGGCGGGAGGTCCTCGACCGTGAGCCGCACGTTGCGCGTGAGGACGACGGCGCGCTCCAGGCAGTTCTCGAGTTCGCGGACGTTGCCCGGCCACGGATAACGCACGAGCACGTCGAGCGCGGCTTCGTCGATGCCGTCGATCTTCTTCCCGTTCTCCTTCGCGAAGCGGGCGAGGAAGTGCTCCGCGAGCAGCGGGATGTCGGACACCCGCTCGCGAATCGGGGGCATGTGCACCGCGACGACGTTGATGCGGTAGTAGAGGTCGCGGCGGAACGTGCCCTTCTCGACTTCCTTCGGCAGGTCGAGGTTCGTGGCGATGACGACGCGCACGTCCACCTGCATCGTCTCGTTGCTGCCGAGCGGCTCGAACTCGCGGTCCTGCAGGATGCGCAGGAGCTTCATCTGGAGCATCGGCGACGCGTTGTTGATCTCGTCGAGGAAGATCGTGCCCTTGTCGGCCGCAGCGAACTTGCCGAGCCTGTCCGCGTTCGCGCCCGTGAACGCGCCGCGCTTGTAGCCGAACAGTTCGCTCTCGAGCAGCGTCTCGGGCAGCGCGCCGCAGTTCACCTCGACGAACGGCTGGGCCTTGCGCGGCGAGTTGTGGTGCAGCGCGCGTGCGATGAGCGTCTTGCCCGTGCCGGACTCTCCGGTGACGAGCACGGTCGCCTTCGTGCCGGCGACGCTGTCGATCGTGTCGTAGATCCGCTGCATCTTGTAGTCGCGGCCGACGATCGCGTCGAAGCCGTAGCGCATGTCCAGGCGCTTCTTCAGGTCGGTGTTCTCCGCGCGGAGCGATCGTTCGTCGAGGGCGCGCTTGATGGCGAGCTTCATCTCGTCGTCGAGGATGGGCTTGCTCACGTAGTCGTAAGCGCCGGCCTTCATGGCGTCGACCGCCTGCTCCACCGTGCCGTAACCGGTGACGAGGATGACGGGCAGGTCCGCCTTCCGCGCCTTCAGCTCCTTCAGGAGTTGGAGGCCGTCCACCTCGGGCATGTTGAAGTCGGTGATGACGAGGTCGGGCGCCACCTGACCGAAGACGCGAAGCGCCTCCGCTCCCGTGCCCGCCTCGAACACGCGGTAGTCGAGACCGCGCAGCATCTCCGCGAGCGACCTGCGAATGAGCGCGTCGTCGTCTACGACCAGCAGTTTCTCATTGGACATCCTAGAACACTCCCTCGGCTCGCGCCGTCACGGCTGGTCGGTGGACGGGCTGCGGCACGACGCCGGCCCGGCGTTGCGGCAGGTCGATCCGGACCGTGGTCCCCTGTCCGATCTCGCTCTCGAGGAGCAAGGTGCCCCCGAGGCGCTCGACGATTCTCTGGCAGATCGGAAGTCCGAGCCCCGTGCCCTTCCCGACTTCCTTGGTGGTGAAGAACGGCTCGAAGATCCGCTGTCGGATCTCGTCCGGGATGCCCGTGCCGGTGTCCGACACGCAGATCAGCACGCGGCCGTTGGCGATCGTTGCCGCGACGCGGAGCGTTCCGCCCTTCGGCATCGCGTCGATCGCGTTCTTCGCGAGGTTCCCGAACACCTGGAACATGCCGCGCGGCAGGTGCACGCCGGACTCCGGGAACTCGAACTCCGTCTGGATCTTGCGGTCCTTCACGGCGGCGACCACCTGCGTGACGGCGTCGCGGGCCAGACGCGCGGCGTCCTCGTCGGCGGCCTCGACGTTCGCGTTCCGGGAGAACTGGAGCAGGTCGCGGACGATGTCGGCCATGCGGCGGAGTCCGCGTCTCGCTTCGAGGAGGTAGGTGACCTGCTGCGAGTCCTTCGGGAGTTTGTCGATCGTGAGATTGACGTAGCGGAGCACGCCGTCGAGCGGGTTGTTCAGCTCGTGGGCCACTCCCGCCGCGAGCTTGCCGATCATCGCGAGCCGCTCGTGGACTTCGAGGCTGCGCTCGAGTTCGGCGTTGCGCATCGCGAGTTCGCGGTGGCGCAGGGCCTGGTCGAGTTGGACCTGGAGCGACTCGCAGGCGAGCGGGATCGCCAGGACCGCGTACGCACCGCGCCGCATCCAGGAAACCGTCTCTTCCACGGTCGGAGCGCGCAGGACGACGAGGCACGGCACCGGTCGCGCGGCACGACCGGCGAGCGCGAGGAAGCGGGTTGCGTCCTCGCTTCCGAGCGAACTGACGTCGATCAGCGCTGCGGCTGCTTCAGGCAACCGCGCTGCAGCCGCATCCACGCCCTCGATGGACGCGATGGTCCTGTGACCGCAGGCCGTGGCCGCTTCGGCGAGGGCGCGCCCTTCCGAGGCGTCGCGACCGATGATCAGGATCGTCAAGGGGTCCATGGGAGCCTCCGCCGGCGGCATCGCCGACTGCTCCCTGATCGGGCAGGAGGGGGACGGAAGTGAAGTCCGACGATGCGGAAAATGGACAGCACCCGAGCGCCGGTGTCCGCCCGATGCACCCTGTGCCGGCGGAACGACACCGATTCATCGGACGTGGTGCCGCGTTGACGTAGGCGTCCTCGCGCGAAGGCACGCCCCGTCTCAGTCGGTGAACGTCTTGCCGCGGTACGAGATCGTGTTGCGCCCGCGGGACTTGCTCACGTAGAGCGCCCGGTCGGCTTCGCGAATCAGTTCCTCCACGGTCGCGGCGTCGTCCGGGTAGCAGGCGACGCCCCCCGAGACCGTGAGGCGTCCGCCGGGCAGCTTCTCCTCGCCGGGGAACTGCGCCTCCTCGATCCGGCGACGGAGTCGCTCGAGGAACGGGAACGGGTTCCGTGCGCTGCCGATCGGGCGGGCGGCTGTCTCCGGCAGGATCACCGCGAACTCCTCGCCGCCGTAGCGCGCGACGATGTCCATCTCGCGGAGAGACGTTCGCAGGATCTCGCCGACCATCGAGAGCGCCAAGTCGCCGGCTTGGTGCCCGCACAAGTCGTTGAACTGCTTGAAGTGGTCCAGGTCGAGGATCGCGAGCGACACCTGGCGGTCGTACCGCCGCGCGCGCTGGACCTCGCGCTCGAGCGCCGCCTGGAACTGGCGTCGGTTGGCGAGCCCGGTCAGCTCGTCGATCGCTGCGAGTTCCTGGAGACGCCGGAACGCGAGGCCGTTCTCGATCGCCTGTCCCGCCTGGTCGGCGAGGAACTCGAGCGGGTGAACGTCGGTCTCGCGGAACGGCCGCCCGTCGCGCCGGTCCGCGAGGCACGCCACCCCGAACACGTCCTCGACGCCGCGGAGCGGGAGCAGCAGGCAGGAAGTCGTCCGGTAGCCGCGTTGCACCGAGTCCCCGAGCAGGGGCAGCACGTCGGGCGGTGCGGTGGCGACGTCGGAAAGGAGGAGCGGCCGACCCGACCGGGCGACGTGCGCCGCCAGGCCCGACGCAGGCACGAGCGTCGTGTCGGCACCTGAATCCGCGGCGTCTCGTCGTGGAGCCGTGGTGCGCCGGACGCTCAGGTCCACGCGCTCGCGGTCGTAGAGCAGGATCGAACACCGATCGGCGTTCGACCGCCGCTGGAACGCTGCGATCGCAAGATCCAGCAACCGCTCGACGTCGTCGATCGCCCGGTTCATCGTGGAGACGTCGGCCACGACCGCCTCGAGCCACGGGGATCGCGATGTCGCCTCGGCGGCGGTGAGTTGCAGGGCGCCGACTGTCGACGGCGCGAGTTCGCCGGTGGGCGATCTCGCGGCGTCTGCGGCGTCGCCCGGGTCGATGTTCGCGGCGGCGACGCGCACGACCGCGAGCGACAGCGCGCCGGGCGCCGCCGGCAGTGCGACTCCAGCGTCGGCGCCGGCAGACGTCGCACGGTCGGCGCGCCACGCGCACTCCGGCGGATACACGGCGACCACGCCGCGCGCGCCGGCGTGACGCAGCGCCGCGAAACGGTCCGCGTCCTGGCCGGCGAGCGCGTCGGCGTGCACGACGACGACCCTCGCCCCGAACCGCGCGAGGCGCTCGAGCGCCTCGATGAACGTGGCTGCGCGTGCGACGCGGAGCCCTGCGGCTTCGATCTCGTCGGTACCGGGAAACTCCGCCCGTCCGACGCAGAGCACGTCGGCGGCCGGGCCGGCCAGCAGCACCATCACGCGCCGCCCCCGGTCGCCCCCTCGAGTTGCATCGCCGCGAAGGCCGCGACGAGTTGCGGGTGGAAGTGCGTGCCCGAGAAGTCCACCAATCGGCGCACGGCGTCGGCAGGGCCGAGTGCGCTCCGCCACGGCCGGGCCGATGTGAGTGCTGCGTACGCGTCGGTGATTCGCACGATCGACGCGAGGTAGGGGATGTCGTCGCCGCGGAGGCCGTCCGGGTAGCCCGAGCCGTCCCAATTCTCGTGATGGTGACGAATGACGGGCTTGGCGGCCGACAGCCGTCCGACGGGCCGCACGATCGCGTCCGCGATCTCCGGGTGGCTCCGGAGCGTGCGCCACTCGTCGGTCGACAGCCGTCCGGCCTTTGCCAGCAGTTCGTCGCCGATGTGGACGCGGCCGATGTCGAGCAACGGCGCGGCGGCTTCGAGGACGCAGATCTCGTGGTCGGGGAGCCCGAGGCGCACGGCCAGCCGAACCGAGAGGTCGCGGACGCGCGTCGAGTGGTCGAGGAACCACGGCGCACGGTGCTCGGTCGCCGTGACGACGTCCACGAGCGATGCGATGTACGCGTGCTCGGCCGACTCGGCGGCGCGGAGGGAGCGGAAGAGGTCGCCGAGCGCTGCGGCGGCGACGCCGAGGACGCGCAGGTCCTCGCCGTCGAACGCACGGGCGTCGAGGTTGCGCGCGACCACGAGGAGCGCGGCTTCGGAGCCTGGGCCACCGCGGCCGGCGAGCGAAGCCCCGGCGGCGGGGCCATCACCCAGGTGGTGGGTGAGTCCGCCGAGGGCAAACGGCTCCAACGGGGCCGGATTCCCCGAGGCGCTCACGAAGGTGAGGAACGGCAGGTCGAAGGTCTCGTCGCGCCGGATGTCGGCGCCGCCCGACACCGAGACGAGGTGGAACGGTCCGTCGCGCCCGCGGGTCGCGATGACGGCGCACCGCGCCGCGCCGAGCGCGTCGCGGAGCGCGTCGGCTGCGCGCGCTGCGATCTCGCTCGGCACGAGGTCGTCGGCGAGGAAGCCGTGGATCGTCTCGAGGAGCGTCATGTCGCGGAGACGGCGGGCCAGCGCGAGATTGGGGTCGAGCGGCGTGACGTGGCCGTCGCGCGCTTCCGGGGGCGTCGCGGCGGGCGCCGACAGTGCGACGGTCGCCTGCGCGCCGGCAACTGGCTCGGTCACGGGGTCCGCGGGAGCTGCGACGGTCTTCCGCGCGAGCACGCGCTGCACGACGGTCCGGATCTCGGTCGCGCTGAACGGCTTGGTGATGAAGTCGTCTACGCCGCCGCGGAGAGCGTCCACGACGTTCTCGAGCGACGCGTAGCCGGTCATCACGATGACCGACGCGTCCGCGTGGATCGCTCTCACGTGCCCAGCGAGATCGAGTCCGCTCATCCCGGGCATCATCAGATCCGTGATGACGAGGTCCGGGCGCTCCCGCTCCATCGTCTCGAGGGCGGCGGTGCCGGACGCGAACACGAGTACCCGCAGCCCGTCGCGTGCGAGGATCCGCTGGAGGAGCGAGCAGATCTGTTCCTCGTCGTCCACCACGAAGACGGTCGCCTGCCTCACGACGCCTCCCTCGGACCGGCGCCGGCTGTCCCGCCCGCCGTCAGCCCGCCCGTCGTCAGCCCGCCCACCGTTGACCCGCCCATCGTTGACCCGCCCGCGCGTCCTCGCACGGGCAATCGCAGGATCACGGACGTCCCGCCCTGCGCCGCGGCGCGCGCGTGCACGCTGCCACCGTGGTTGCGAACGATACCAGCGGCCGCGGCCATCTCCATGCCTGACCCGTCCACGACGTGGTCGGCTTCGGGGAACGGATCGAAGAGCGCGGCCAGGCGATCCGCGGCGAGTTGCGTGCCGCCGTCGGTGACGACGATCTCCGCGAACCGATCGCCGCTGCCCGTGACGAGTTCCGACGAGACCTCGATCGTCCCGCCGGACGGCGTGACGCGTTGCGCGCGGTCGCGGACGGCGTCGGTCGCGGCGCGGAGGAGATCGGGCGCGCCGAGTGTCTCCAGGCGGTCCGAGCAGAGCCGGAGGCGCGACGTGCGCCCGTCCTTCACCGTCTCGCTGAACACCCGCTGGATGAGCGCGTTCACGTCGATGAGGCGGGTGTTGAGCTTGCGCCGACCGCTGAAGCGAGTGAGCGACTCTGCCACGGCAGCGATGCGGGCGAGTTGCTCCCGGATGCCGGCGGCGTCGAGGCTGCCGTCCGACTCGTAACTGCCGATCTGCAGTTCGAGGATCTGCAGCGGGTTCCGGATGGTGTGGGCAACGCCCGCAGCGAGCTTGGAGAGCGCTTCGTCGTCGGGCGCCAACGGCGCGGTCGGCGACGGCGGTACGGGTACCACGTCTGTCGGCGCGGGCAGCGCGCCGAGCGCGCCGTCGGACCTGGACGCGGGGAGACGCACGAGCGCCCGCCGCGCCAGCGCCGCGAGTTCGCCTGGGTAGAACGGTTCGGGCAAGTAGCCGTCAGCGCCCAGTTCGAGGCACCGGGCGGCCCGGTCCCGGAGGATCGCGGGGAAGAGCACCAGGATCACGGCAGCGGGCCAGCGGCGGCGCAGGACGCCTACGAGTTCCAAGTCCCGTTCATCGAGCGCGCTCAGGCCGAGCAGCAGCAGGTCCGGTGCGGCGTCGGTGGTGACGTCGAGCAGTCGGAAGGGCGACTCGGCCGACGCGAAGCGGAAGCCCTCGGCCTCGAGCACGCCGCGCAGGAATCGAATCGTGCGCGCATCGTCGTGCAGCGCCAGCACGAGCGCGCCGGAGGTGGGGTGGGAGTTCGTCATGGGATGAGCGCGAGTTCCGGTGTCCATTCCTTTCGACGTCCACCGGGCCTTCGGAGGCCGGATGGTGCGCCGGGAGGTCGGAAACGGATCCCGCAGGCAAGGGGGAGCAAGCTCCATGCCCTGCGCGTATCCTCGCGCCCGGATGACGGACCTCGAAGCCCTGATTGCGGGAATCTGCCCCGTCGTTCTGCGCGGAGACGACGCCGCCGGCGGTCCGTCGGCGCTCGACGCTCTGGCGTCCGACAAGAGCGGCTGGTCCGGTCTGCCGGACCTCGGTGCGCGGCCCCGGAACACAGCCGAGGCGGCCGCCGTTCTTCGCCTGGCGAACAGCGTCCCGTTCGTGGTCGTGCCGCGGGGCGCGGGAACCGGCCGCGTCGGCGGGGCGGTGCCGGAGCGGGGCGGGGTCGTCCTCGACCTGATGGACATGAACCGGATCCTCGAGATCGACGTGCGGGAGATGATCGCCCGCGTCCAGCCGGGCGTGCGACTCGGACACCTTCAGCAGGAGTGCGAAGCGGTGGGACTCTTCTTCCCCCCGGACCCGGCGAGCGCGAAGGACTGTTCGGTCGGCGGAGCCGTCGCCACGTGTGCCGGTGGCCTGCGCGGGGCGAAGTACGGAACGATGAAGCACTACGTTCTCGGGCTGGAGGTCGTGCTGCCGTCGGGAGAGGTCATTCGCACCGGCGCTCGCACGCGAAAGTGCGTCACGGGGTACGACCTCACGTCGCTGTTCGTCGGCAGCGAGGGAACACTCGGCGTGGTCACCGAGATCACGCTGCGCCTGATCCCGAAGCCCGACGCCGCGGCGACGCTCGTTGCGTGGTACGACGACGAAGCTGCGGCCGCCCGCGGCGTCGCGGCGGCGCTCGAGGTCCGGGCGGTTCCGCGAGCGCTCGAGTTCGTGGACCGACGCGCGCTGTCAGCCGTCGCCGCGCACTTCGGGCGCCCGGAGTGGAAGCGTCACGCACTTCTGCTGGTCGAGTGCGACGGCACGGCGGCGTCGGTCGCCGGCGAACTCGAGACGATCCGCCGCGCGCTCGAATCCGCCGGCGGGGGACACGTCGAGATCGCTGCCGGTCCGAGCGACGCGGAGACTCTCTGGGCCGCGCGCCGCGGCGTCAGCCCGGCGGTGACCGCGATGTGGCCGCACCGGTTCTCGGAAGACGTCTGTGTGCCGAGGCGGAACTTCCTGGAGATGCTCCACGACCTGCACGGGATCGCGGCGGCGCACGGATTGGAAGCGCTCGGCTTCGGCCACGCGGGCGACGGCAACATCCACGCGTCGGTGCTGATGCAGCGAGGCGACGACGAGGAGCGAGCCCGCGCGCACCGGGCCGTCGCGGACGTGTTCAGGCGGGCCCTGGCGCTCGGCGGCACGCTCTCCGCCGAGCACGGGATCTCGATCTCGAAGCGCGAGTTCCTTCCGCTGGAGCTGACGGCACCGAACATCGCAGCGCAGGTCGCGATCAAGCGGGCGCTGGACCCGAATGGGATCCTGAATCCGGGGAAGATCTTCCCCGGGACGTGACGCGTCACGTCCCGGGGAGCGCGGCTCGCGTCGGCGCTACTTCGGGCGCTTGTAGAACGGCAGCGGAACGACCGTGCAGCCGTGGACCTTGCCGCGGATGTCCACGTCGAACGTGGAGCCCGGCTCGACGAGGTTCGGCGTGACGAAACCCATGCCGATGTTCTTCTCGAGCGTCGGCGACCACGTGCCGGAAGCGACATAGCCGACCTGCACGCCGTCCTTCAGGAGCGGGAACCCGTTGCGCGGGACGCGCTTCGTGTCCACCTCGAACCCGACGAGCACCTTCTTCGGTCCGGCGGCTTTCTGCGCGACCAGCGCGGCCTGGCCGAGGAAGGGCGCCTTCGCGAGTTGCACGCCGAAGTCGAGGCGCGCCTCGACGGGCGTGGTGTTCAGGTCGAGCTCGTGGCCGTAGAGCGGCATGCCCGCCTCGGTGCGGAGCGCGTCGCGGGCGCCGAGTCCGATCGGGGCGAGCCCGAGGTCGCGCCCCTGGGCCATGAGGACGTCCCAGATGCGCGTCGCCTCGCGGCGGTCGAAGAAGAACTCGAAGCCGTCTTCGCCCGTGTAGCCGGTGCGGCTGATGATCGCGGGGATCGAGAGGAGCGTGCCGCGCGTGTGGCGGTAGTAGCCGAGCTTCGAGAGATCGGTGGACGTTCCGACGATGCGCTGGAGGAGCTTCTCCGAGTTGCGGCCCTGCAGCGAGAGCATCTGCTGGGGCACACCGAGCACGGTCTCGGAGACCGCGGGCTCGTTGACGTCGGCGCAGTCGATCGCCTTCGCGTCGAAGCCCTTCGCGGCGATCTGCTCGCGGACGTGGGCGATGTCGACGTCGCGGTTGCCGGCGTTCACGACGAGTTGCGTGCGGTCCACGTCGCGGTAGACGAGCACGTCGTCGATCGCCGTTCCGCGGTCGGTCGAGAGGATGCCGTACTTGCAGCGGCCCACGCCGAGCTTCTGCACGTCGCACGTGACGACCCAGTCCACGGCGGCGACGTGGTCGCGCCCGATGACCTCGATGCGGCCCATGTGGGCGATGTCGAAGATGCCGACCGCCGTGCGGGTCGCCTTCGACTCCTCGATGATCCCGGCGTATTGGACCGGCATCTCCCAGCCGCCGAAATCGACCATCCGGGCGCCGAGGGCGACGTGAGCTTCGAACAGCGGTGTGCGCTTGAGCATCGTGTCTCCTGCGTGAGTGAAGCGGCGATGTTCGCGCGCCGGGGCGGGCGGGTCCAGCGAAGGAGGCGCGTGCGACGCAGACGACGAGGCGTCAGGCGCGCCGGCAGACGGCCGCGATCTGCGGCGCGAGAGCGCGAACTTCGGCGCGCAGCGCGGCGACGTCGATGGTCGTGTGCTTGCGGTCTCGGTAGACGACGCGCCCGTTGACCACCGTGTGGACGACGTCGTTCCCGCGCGTGGCGTACGCGAGTTGCGAGAGGGGGTGGTAGAGCGGCAGGTGCGAGAGTCCCTCGGTGTCGATCACGCAGAGGTCAGCGCGCTTGCCCGGCTCGAGCGTGCCGACGATCGACTCCATGCCGAGGAGTTCCGCACCGCCGCGCGTCGCCATGCGTACCGCCTGCGCCGCCGGCACGGCGGTCGGATTCTCCCGCAGTCCTTTCGGGAGCGTCGCTGCGAGACGCACGGCGTCCCAGAGATCGAGGTCGTTGTTGCTCGCGGCGCCGTCGGTGCCGAGGCCGAGCTTCATCCCGGTCGCCAGCAGGCGATCGATGTCGGGGATGCCGGAACCGAGCTTCAGGTTGCTCTCCGGGTTGAGCGCGACGCCCGCGCCGTGGTCGAGGACCAGGCGAACGTCGTCGTCGGTCAGGTGGACCCCGTGCGCGAGGATCGTGCCCTCGCGGAGCACGCCCGTGTCGGCCATCAAGCGCGGCGGCGTGACGCCGTGCTCGCGCAGGCAGTCCTCGACTTCCTTCCGTGTCTCGCTGCAGTGGATCTGGATGGGGATGCCCCACGCGGCGGCGCTCGCGGCGCCCTCGCGCATGAGCGCCGGCGTCAGCGTGTAGACCGCGTGCAGAGCCGCCGAGACGCGAACGAGCGGATGCCCTTTCCACTCGTGCACGAGGCGCTCGCCACGCCGGATCGCCTCGCCGCTGTTCGGAGCGTCGGGCGTCGCGAACCCGATCACCGCCTGCCCGAGCAGCACGCGCATCCCGGCGTCCGCGCAGACGCGGCCCACGCGATCCTCGAAGAAGTACATGTCGGCGAAGGTGGTCGTGCCTGTGGCGAGCATCTCCGCCACGGCGAGGCGCGTCCCGAGGGCGACGTTCTCCGGCGTGGTGAACCGCTTCTCGGCCGGCCAGACGAACCCGGTGAGCCACTCCATGAGCGGCATGTCGTCGCCGAGCCCGCGGTAGAGGGTCATTCCCGCGTGACCGTGCGTGTTCACGAGGCCGGGGAGCACGATCCCGCCTGCGATGACGTCGTCGGCACGCCACGCGGCTTCGATCCGAGCCCGCGTGCCGACCCCGACGATCGCACCGGCTTTCACGGCGACCGCGCCGTCGGCGATCTCCGGGACGCCATCGGTCATCGGCAGGACGAAGTCACCGCGCACGATCAGGTCGCAGCGGGCGGGAACGGGGGGTGCGCTGCTCGTTTCCGAGTTCATCGCGCGGAGGGTACGCCTCCTCCAGTACGCTTTGAAGTCGTATGCCCGCACGCGACGGACCGCCCGCAGCCGACGCCCTCCACCGGCAGCCCAGGAAGGGCGACTTGCTCGTGGCGAGCCCCAGGATGCTCGATCCGAACTTCATGCACGCCGTCGTGCTGCTCTGCGAGCACAACGACGACGGCACGTTCGGCCTCATCCTCAACCGGCGGCTCGACATCGCCGTGGCCGATCTGGGCTCGGATCTGGAGTTGCTCAACTCTCGGAAGGACCCGGTGTTCGCCGGGGGCCCGGTGCAGCCGACCGAGTTGCAGGTGCTGCACCGGACCGGATCCGAGATCCCGGGGGCGATGGCGGTCGTGGACGGGGTCGCGTTCGGCGGCGACCCGGACGTCCTCCACGCAGCGTTCGCTTCGTCGCCGGATGCGCCGATCCGCTTCGTGCTCGGCTACGCAGGGTGGGGCCCTGGGCAGTTGGGAGCCGAGATGTCCGAGCGTTCGTGGATCGTGGTGTCCGCGACCGTGAAACGCATTTTTGACCCGAACTCGGAGACGCTGTGGCGCCGCGTGCTGCGCGCGGAGGGCGGCGAGGTCGCGGGTCTCGCGGATCTGCCGCCGGACCCGTCCTGGAACTGACTGCGATGCGTTGGGACCCGCGCGCGAAGCGGGAGCGGCGGTGGCGGTCTGCGGAACCGGTCAGTCAATCCTGAACGCCTCGTCAGGTTTTGCCGGGACACTATCCCCGGCGCTCCATAGCATCTCCCCTCCCACACCCCAAAGGAGCTGCGCATGGACTGGCGAAACTTCACCGAGTCGTTCTTGCGATGGATCCACATCCTCGCGGCCGTGGTCTGGGTGGGGCACCTCTACTTCTTCAACTTCGTGAACGCGAACTTCGCGCCCACGATGGACGCCGAGACGAAGAAGAAGGTGATTCCGGAGCTCGTGCCTCGGGCGCTGTTCTGGTTCCGGTGGGGGGCTCTCTTCACTTGGGCGACCGGCCTGCTGCTGCTCGGCCTCGTCTACTACATGGGCAAGCAGACGCTCGATCCGCACGAGATGTCGGTTGCGCTCGCCGACGGCACCTCGACGACCGTGGGCCCCGCGACGTGGGGCGCGCTCCAGCTCGCGATGCTCGGGCTCACCTTCCTCGCGCCGTTTCTCTACGAGGTCGTTGTCAAGAGCGTCCTGAAGACGAACGTCGCGCTGTTCTGGGGCGGCTTCGCCCTCGTCTGCGTCGTGCTGTTCGGCTACCACGAGGCCCGCTTCACGCCGCGCGGCTGGATGATCCACCTGGGTGCGATGTTCGGAACGATCATGGCGTTCAACGTCTGGTTCCGGATCTGGCCCTGGCAGAAGCAGATCATCACCGCCATCAAGAACGGTCAGGCGCCGGACGCCGCGATGGTCGCGCAGGCGGGCGCGCGGTCCCGCCACAACACGTTCATGTCCGTACCGCTCATCTTCCTGATGGTCGGCCAGCACTCGACCTGGGCCTTCTCGTTCTCGGACACCTTCCCGGTCCTGACCGCCGCCATGGTCCTCTTCGCGTGGGGCCTCACGCAGCACCTGCTCTCGATCTCCAAGAAGATCAAGGGGTTCTGAGGACCGACACGTTCCCCTCGCGGGGACAACCGCCCGTGTCCAGGGGGCACGACGCCGAGGCTGGCGTCGCGCCCCCTTCCTTTTGCCGCTCTGGTCCGCGGGTTGCGATCCTCGGCCTCCCATGGCGCTCCGGCTGATCGGTGTGTCGAAGACGTACGGGGACCAGACGGTCCTCGACGGGATCTCGCTGCACGTCCGTCCGGGCGACTGCTACGGCTTCCTCGGTCACAACGGGGCGGGCAAGTCCACGGCGATGCGGATTGCGCTCGGGCTCGTCCGGCCTGACTCCGGCCGCGTCATCGTCGATGGCTTCGACGCCGCGGAGCATCCGCTCGAAGCGCGCGCTCGGATGGGTGCCCTGATCGAGGTTCCCGGGTTCCACGGAGCGCTCTCGGGGCACAGGAACCTCGTTCTCCTGGCGAGGCTGCAAGGGCTGGGCGGGCGCGCGGCGTCGGTCGAGGCCGACCGCGCTCTGGATGCGGTGGGGCTGACGCACGCCGCTCGCAAGGCCGCCGGCGCGTACTCGCAGGGGATGCGGCAGCGGCTCGGGATCGCGCAGGCGATCCTCGGGCGGCCGCGCATCGTTCTCCTAGACGAGCCGACGAACGGCCTCGACCCCGAAGGGATCGAGGAGGTCCGTCGCCTGCTCCGCCGGCTCACGCGCGACGAGGGCACGACCGTGCTCCTGTCGAGCCATCAGTTGCACGAGATGGAGGGCGTCTGCAACCGCGTCGGGATCATCCGGCAGGGACGGATGCTGGTGGAGGAGGAGACATCCGGCCTCGTCGCAGCGGGGGGCTCGCGCCACGTCGTGCGGACCGACGACGACCAAGTCGCACGGCGGGTTCTGTCCGGGCTCGGGCTCGCGGTTCGCGCAGCGGGCGTCGGGTCCGACGACTACGTCGAGTTCGATCTCGGCGGTGTCCCCGCGGGTGACGTCGCGCGGGCGCTCGTCGCTGCGGGACTCGACCTGCGCTCGTTCGCTCCTCGCGAGACGTCTCTCGAGGAGATCTACCTGCGGTTCACCCAGGGCGGCGACGCCGCGACTGCGGCGCCCGTTCCGTCCGACGTGACCGCGTCGCAGCCGTCCGAGCGCCTCGCCGCCCCAGGGCCGCTCCGTCGCACTGCGATGTACGACGTGCGTCGCTGGATCTCGGGCCCGGCCGTCCCCGCGGCGCTCGCGGTTCCCGCGGCGGTGGCCGTGCTCGCGGTCTTCTCCGAGTCGGCGCTCGCCGCGCGGATCGCGGGCGACGTGACGTCCGGCGCGGTTGCCAGCTCGACTCACTTCACGGCGTTCACCGCCACCGCGCGTGCGCTGTCGAAGGGACTCCCGCTGCTCGCGCTCGTCGCGTCGGCGACGGCCGCGTTGTCGCTCGCCGGCGAGTTCGGGCGCGGGACGCTTCGGAACGTCGTCCTGCGCCCGGTCGGGCGCAGTCGCATGGTGATGGGGAAGGCGGTCGCGGCGCTCGCAGCCACAGTCACCGCCTACGCGTTGCTGCTTGCGACTGCGATGGCGTGCGCGGCGGTCTTCTTCGATTTCGACGACCTGGTCGAGATCCTCCCCGGCGGCCAGCGGTACGTGTTCGAGGGCTTCGCTGCGGCGGACCTCTGGCCGGAGATGCTCCACACGGCGTGGGCCCAGTGCCCGGCGCTGCTGGCGTTCGCTGCGATCGGCATCCTGGTCGGATCCCACGCGAAGAGCGGAGCCGGAGCCGTGGTCGGAGTGTTCGGAGTCACGCTGACGCTCGTGGGCGCGCCGGCGATCCTCGGGCGGTCCGCCGCGGCGTGGCTGCCGTCGGGGCATCTCCCGTGGGTGCTCTCCGACGCGTCGCCCACGCGCCGCCTGTTCGATCTTTCGACGGGCGTGAGCAACGCGTCGACCGCGGATGCCCGCTCCCTATGGGTGCCGCTGATCTGGGGCGCAGCGTGCATCCTGTTTGCGTGTGTCCGCATGCGAAGGAGGCCGATCCCATGAGCCGCGTCCGAACCCGCCTCCGAACGGCGATCCTCGTCGCGTTCGCAGTGGCCCCCGCCGCCTGCAGCTCCGTGCTGAAGGACGAGCTCCCCGAGGCGTCGCCCGCCCTCGCGGACATGGAGGAGCCGCTCGCGCTGCGCGAGGAGCCGAAGGACGAGACGACGCGCAGAGCCATGCCGCCCGGCAGCTTCACGGGGCTCACCGTCGCCGAGGCGAAGCGGTCGCTCGAACAGTTGGCTCTTGGCGGGACTGTCGGCGGAACTGTCGGCGGAACCGGTGTGCGCGTCACGCGCGTGGTCGAGAACTCACCCGCCGACGCTGCGGGGATCGAGGAAGACGACCTGCTCGTTGCGGCTGCGGTGCCGTCCGGAACGAAGGACCTCCGGTGGCCGAGTGAGTGGCGCAAACTGGAACTCGACCTCGCGCCCGGAACGCAGATCGCAGTGACCATCGACCGCGCCGCCGAGGAGCGCGAGGTTCGCCTGACGACCGTCGCCCGCGTTCGGCCGGCGGAGCGCATGAACGCCGAGCGGTTCCGAGAGGAGAAACGCATCGGCGTCGTCCTGCGCACTGCGACGGAGGTCGAAGCGCGCGGCGCGGCGCTGGGCCCCGGGGCCGGCGCCGTGATCGTCGGGCTCGCCGCGGGAA